>DASTXM010000183.1:0-186797 GCA_035765495.1 Hanamia sp. | reverse complement strand
AATTCAACCTCGCTGTTGAAGACGCAGCGCCGGATATTCCTTTCAATCAAGTGATCTGGAAAGCCATCAAAGGAGAAAATAGTGTGATGCCTGCACCTCATCACAGCGCTTTTATTAAAGTAGCGGATAAAGACAAAGATGAAGGTGATTGAGTTGAGCAGTAAACGAATTAAAACTTCGATTTTTTATTTGGTACTGAATTTTAGGTGAGTTAAACAGTCTTACTCAATTGGTAATATTTGTTCGTAATCTGTTCTATTTCTTCTGCGGTTAAAATTCCTGCTAATTTAATCGCGTCGATTGATTTCTTGATTGAAGAACAAAAAGCCTCTTTGGCAGCAGTACCATTGGTTGAAACCATACCATGCAAAATGTGAAAGACGGAAAGGAAAGCGAGTCTCACTTCATAAGGATATTTCAAGTAACCATCGCGAATGTGGACCACCGGGGGTATAAAGGAAGTAAAATGCTCCCTGATGTTGTGCGTTGAACTGCCGTTAGGCGTTGATTCAATTTCCCGCAATGCCCTTTCAGGAAGAGTTTTCAATTCATGTTGAGAAAAAGAATTTAAGTGAAAATCGTTCCATGCGCGAATTGCATGCCTGGACAAAGTTGTTGCAAATTCAAGGATATCTTTTTTATTAAGCAATTTGTACCATAAAACTTCTGTGTTACTGGTCATAATTATTTTCCTTGATTTTAAGTTCAGAAGTTACGAGATTGTAAGAGGTGTTCATTCAAAGTTCAGCAAATGCGCTTCCACGAAACCACTAAAGTATTAAAAGGCTTTAAATAGGACGAAAACGGAATCTTTAATGTACTATTCGGATATAATTATCAAATTTTAGGAATCAGCTTAAGGAATTCTTCCTTGCGTCTTCTTGCTAACGGCAACTCAGTTTTATCACTCAACAAAACATAATTATTGCCTTTGTGAAACCGCTCAATATAAAGGAGGTTGATGATATGTGTTTCATGAATCCTGAAAAATTCATTCGCAGACAGCACTTCTTCAAAATCGCCAAGAGTACGGCTTGAGACAATCACTTCTTTATTGGCCAGGTGAAATTTGGTATATCTCCCATTCGCTTCCAGTCGGATTATATCTTTCATCTTCACAAAACGGACTCCATCAACCGAAGCAAGCGTAAGTGTTTTTTCCAGTGCATTGTGTTGGCCCAGGTTCTTGAGCAAAACGTCCATTTTATAACCCATGTTTTTTTGCTCCATGCTCGACTGGCACTTTTTGATTGCTTTAGCCAATTCATCTTTATCAATCGGTTTTAGCAAATAATCAAGCGCACTCAACTTTATTGCATTAATGGCGTATTTGTTATAAGCGGTAGTAAAAATTATTTCAAAATCAATATCGCCAAGCTTTTTCAACATTTCAAAACCATTCATTCTCGGCATTTCGATGTCGAGAAAAACAAGGTCTGGCGATTTCTTTTGAATACTTTCGATTCCTTTTGCCGGTGTATTGCAAACGTCCACGACCTCAATTATGTCGCTGAACTTTTTGAGCATCAGTTCAAGCACTTCTGCGCTTTGTTGTTCGTCTTCAATAATTATCGTTCTGATCATACCCAATTGATTTTGATTAAGGAGTTATTGAGGAACACAAATTTTCACAAGGGTACCAGCAGCTTTTCCATCTTCTTCAAGATCGGTAATCTCCACAACCGAAGGTACATTTCCATTTTTATTTAAAGCCATAAGCCTGGCACTGATCACTTCGATGCCCAATGAGGTATGAGCTTCTTTTTTATTTGCCTTTAATTCAGTAGCAGCTTTTCTTCCAACACCATTGTCCTTTACTTTTATTTCGATATAATCTTCATGATCATTAAAGGAAATATGAATTTTGCCACAGCATTCTTTGTGCATGATACCATGCAACATTGCATTTTCAATAAATGGCTGAACAATCATCGTTGGGATAAAAGTGGTTTCTTGTTGCAAAGATGGATCTACCTCAATACGATACTCCAGCTTTTTGCCAAACCTCAGTTTCTCCAATTCAAGATAAAGCGTAAGCATTTCAATTTCTTTATCGAGGCTGATATTGGGTTCCCGGGTATTGTTGAGTATGGATCGCATCAATCGCGAAAACTTTCCAAGATAAATGTCTGCATTCTCCGCGTCGTTTGACAGTACAAATTTCTTAATGGAATTAAGAGCATTAAAAATAAAGTGAGGATTCATCTGGCTGCGCAAAGCCGACAGTTGCATTTCGATCAGTTGCTTCGAGATATTGTCTATCTCCATTTTTTGTTTTCTAAGTTGCTGATCGGCCTCTATCGCTTTTATTTTGCTGGCCATCAACGTGCCAATGGTAGTGAGTATTTGCAGATGATTATGATTGAAAAATCCGAGCTGCGAATGTTCAGAATCAATAACCCCGAGCAGTTCCTCTTCATATTTTATTGGCACTGCAATTTCGCTTAGTCCACTATAACCTTCGGCTAAATAACGTGGATCTTCGCGCGTATCCGGCACAATGATGGGATTGCCGGATGCAGCAACAGAGCCTACAATTCCTTCGCCCGGCGCAAGATCGTAGGGAAATTGTATCAGTATCTCTTTGGAATCTTTTACACCAAAACCTGCTCGCTGCACCATCTTGGTATGCTTGTCATTCCACATGTAAATAAGGCAATCTTCAAAACCAAGTTTGGCAATCAAATTTTTGGTCACATCCCATAAGATCTCATCCACATCATTTTTCAACATTAATGAGTTGGAAAAAAAATTATTGATCTGCTCCCTTTCCAGCCTTTCTTTGTAATATTCAGAACGCACTTTTTCCAGTTCGGTTTTGGTTGCTTCTATTTCCCTGATCTTTTTTTCACGCAACCTGATCAGCAAAAACAAACCCAAAAGCAAAAGGACGCCAAGGATCATAAATTCGATCCAAATCCGCAAAGGAATGACGATAATAAGATTTAAAACAGTATTGTGGGCTAACATTGCTTGAACATTTAGTCGGATAACATCTCCACAAAAAATCTCTTATAAATATAAATAAATCCGGGAAACAGTAAACTAACAAAAAGTGGGAATAATTAATTCTAAAAGCATAGCCCAAGCGTTCTGTCTCTTTAATCTTTTCAAACTAATGACATTCAAATTACGAAAGAAATTATCTTTATCACTCGTAAAAGCATTCCTAAATTTAAAATTATGATTAAACGTATTGCTTTCCTTCTTTTTTCATTATTATTTCTTTTCATTGCCTTTGATACTCATGCGCAGGCCCCGGCTAAAAAACAATTACCGATCATAGATGTACATGTTCATGCGATGAAAGTAAATCCAAAATTTGCAGTTGACATGTGTCCCTGGTTTCTGACCAGCATGCCGGGAGGTGATCCCAACGATCCTCCGCCTTCTTTCTTAAATATGGATTGCGCCTCTCCCTTGAAAGCTGCTAAAAGTGACCAGGAATTCCAGGATTCACTTGTGGCCACAATGAACAGGTTGAATATTACAATCGTTGCCATGGGCGACCCACAGATCTTACGCAATTGGCAAAAGGCAGCACCCGGAAGAGTTATTCCAGCTATTGGCATCAGCAATTCAAAAGATATGTCTGTGCTGGCCTTTACTGATTCGCTTTCATCAGGTTTTTACAAGGTGATGGCTGAAGTGGCACCTCAATACCAGGGAATGTCGCCGAGCGATACTTCACTTGATGCCTATTTTGCGGCTGCTGAAAAATTGAATATTCCTGTAGGAATTCATATGGGGACAGGAGGAAACGGAATGGCCAATATCACCGCACCCAAATATCGTGCGTCAATGGGAAATCCTTTGTTGCTCGAAGATCTTTTGGCGCGTCATCCAAAACTAAAAGTTTGGGTGATGCACGCCGGTTATCCAATGATCGATTACATGATTGCGCTGATGGGAGCGAATGCATATGTTTATGTAGATATTGCCGGGATGATCTGGAGTTATCCTCTTGATGAAGTGAACAATTACATTAAAAGATTAGTGCAGGCAGGTTTTGAAAAAAGGATCATGTACGGCACAGATCTTATGATCTGGCCTAAATTACAGGAAACGTCACTTGGAGTAATTATGAATGCCACTTATTTATCAGAGGATCAGAAAAGAGATATTCTTTTTAATAATGCAGTTCGTTTTTTCCGCCTTGATCCTAAAAAATTTGAATGAGGTATCATTTGCCAAACCTATATTTCCATTTCCAGCAAGGCATAACTAAGTGATTTGCCATGTGTATCCAAAGCAATTGAAGTAGTTACTCCACCTGATAAAGCTTTATTGCAAACAAACAGCAGAGATGAAATATTGGGCAGTTCATAACGAGCCACCTCGCCATATACAATGTCTTTTAAATGATTTTTGACTTTTTCCGCTGTGCATAATGATATTAATAAATCATAATCCGATTCCTTATATGGAATAAGTGAAAGCATTAAAGTGTTACCCTTGTCACCGGCGCGACTATGTGCAATATCAAAAAGCTTCATGATTGAAAAATGGTTATTTGTGGAGAAATTGAATTGCGGTCTATCAAAGTTGAAACAATACCAACAACTTCATTTACATATTTTCTTGCGCCACCACCTCCAGCCGGGCCGTTAGTATATAAGGCTTCCACTTCTTCACCTATCAGTGCAGCCTCTTCTGCTGTTTCTGATTTTCCTGCAACTCTTAGCCTGACTTCATAAGGAACAACCGGATTTGCAAATGTTGATTTATGCATAGATTGAACACCAATAAAATCAACACGTAATCCTGCAAATTTTTCTTTCAATCTTTTTTCAACGATATCACCGGCAAGTTTCGCTCTTTCATAAGCCGAACTTCCTGCATAAGAAATTTCTCCTTCTCCTAAAAAAAAGGCTTTGTAACCTATGCTTACTTTATAGGTTGCCGGTTTTTCTTTTCCACTTCCACCGGAAACCTGTACATCATCATTACCTGATTCTTTCAAATGAACTTTTGTCAAATCGGCAATCACATCAGGGGTAAAATATTCATTAGGATTCATCACTTCATACAATAATTGTTCTTTCGCTGTTTGAAGATTCACGACACCACCGGTTCCCTTTACTTTACTTATCACTGCTGAGCCATCCCGTGAAACATCTGCAAAAGGATAACCCAAATTTTCAAGTCCACTTACTTTTTTGTGTACTCCATCAGCGAAATACCCGCCGGTAATTTGGCCGGCACATTCCATCAAATGCCCTACAATAGTGCCTTTTCCCATCAAATCGTAGTCACCAGGATCCCAACCAAATTCATAGATCATTGGTGCGAGAAACAAGGAAGGATCAGCAACCCTTCCGGTAACGATAATCTGGGCACCTGTGTTTAAAGCCTGCACTATAACATCTGCACCGAGGTAAGCATTAGCGGAAATAAGATCATAATTATTCAGAGATTTGCCATTCTCAAGATCTTTAATAGAAGATGAATTTTTCTGAATAATTTCAAGAACATCATCACCTGTCAGTGCTGCTACCTTAATTGAAACATTTTGTTTTTGTCCAATCTCAACAATTTTTTTTGCCGCTGCAAGTGGGTTTGCCGCGCCCATATTTGTTATGAGTCGTGTATTATTTTTTATAAGATGAGGCAAAAGTGCTTCTATTCTTTTTTCAAGCAATGGATCATAACCTTTTGTTGGATCAGCCATTTTTCTTTTTTGGGCCAAAGCAATTGTACGTTCTGCCAGGCATTCCAGCACTAAATAATCCAGCTCGCCTTTCTCAACGAGCAAAACTGCGGGTTCAATTCTATCGCCCGAAAAACCTGCCCCTCCTCCTATTCTTATTTTCTCCTTCATATATGTATCGAGCCGGTTAAGAGAGCTATAATGGTCATAACGATTGTTGTGCCCCACGCCCATTTAAAAATAAATTTTTGATGGTCTCCTAAATCTACTTCAGCCAATCCTATTAACAAAAATGTAGAAGCTGTAAGTGGACTTAACGGAAAACCAACTGTCATTTGTCCCAGCAAGGAAGCTCTACCAACCTCAAGTGGATTTACGCCTAATTGAGTGCATGTATGGCTCAGCACCGGCACTACACCAAAATAGTATGCATCCGGTGTAAACAATAAACTCGATGGCATACTTATTACTCCTGTAATGACCGGAATAAACTTTGCATGTTCTTTGGGAATTAAATTCACAAGATCTGCGGCCATTGCCTCAATCATTTTCGACTCTGTAAGTATGCCTGAATAAACGCCGGCTGCAAAGATCATACTGGACACCATAAAAATGTTGGCTCCATGACGTTTGATTATCTTCTGCTGATCACCAAGCTTGCTGAAGTTGATGAGCAAGGCGATCATGCCGGCAATAACAAACAGCACCGGAGCAGGAATGGCTCCTGTCAATAAGATGATGATCAATACGACGGTTAGTAAAGCATTAAAATAGATGAGTTTGGGTCGACGCAACGATCTTTCTTCCTCGCTGAAATTTTCTTTATGATTGTAATTGAATTCAATAACTCCCAATCTCTTTCTTTCATTTTTTCCAAAAATGTAAGCGACAAATAATACCCAAATAATTCCTCCTATCATTGCAGAAATGTTGGGGTTAAACATATGAACGGCATCTGTATGCAGGGCTGCCATTGCTCTTGCAGAGGTGCCCGACCAGGGAACAAGATGCATAGGGCCAACGCTCAACGCAACAATTCCTGCAAGAACAAGGCGGCTCATTCCGAGTTTCTTATAAATAGGAAGAAAAGCCGAAAGAACGATCATGAAAGTTGCGGTACCATCGCCATCCAAATGAACCATCATCGTTAATATAGAAGTGCCCATTACTACTTTCAAAGGATCACCTTTTACTGAACGAACAATAAAGGCAATTACAGGGTCGAACAAACCTGCATCCAGCATCACTGAAAAATACAACACAGCAAACATCAGGAGGATTCCAGTGGGCGCCACTTGTTTTATCCCGGCCAAAGACATTACGCCTATTTCTTTATAATTGAACCCTGCGATAAAAGCAATAACAACAGGAACCAAAACGAGCGCGGTTATTACATACAATCGCTTGGTGATGATAAGAACCAGGAAAATTACAATGGTTATAAAACCATAGATAGCGAGCATCGATTAAGAATTTTTATTTACAGCCGATCCATTTTCTGCAAACACTTTTGAAAAGAATAATACATGATAAGGCAATGAGTTTTGCCAGTAATCCCAGGTGTGCGAACCAGGCCTCTCAGAATAATCATGTGGCGTACCGTTAAAAACCAATCTTCGATGAAGTTCACGGTTCACATCTATAAAATAATCATCAACACCATCGTCAAAGATGAGTTTCAGGTTTGCTGCCTTTATTTTATCGACCATATTAATGATAGAAGCATCGGCATATCTTTCGGGATATTTTTCAATCGGCCCGAGTATTTTTTCAAATTCTTTTTTAAAAGCGGCTAACGCATTCTGAGGAAATCTCCATTCCTTCATATCAACGTTCAATGCACCACTCATGCTTCCTGCTGCGCAATACAAACCAGGATGTCGGGCTGAAAGATACAACGCTCCGTAACCTCCCATCGAAAGACCGGTAATAGCGCGTCCCTTTCTATCTTTTATGGTGCGATAACTGTTGTCGATTTTTTCAATTACTTCTTTGGTGATATAAGTTTCAAACTGGCTTTCTTTTGATACAGGACTATTGATATAATAACTAAAAGTTTCGCCTTCAGGCATTACCATGATCATGTTGTATTGATCGGCAAGCCGCGGAATAAGCGTTCTGTCCGGTGTCTTTTTTATCCAATCGTCAAAATGCCCGTAACCTCCATGCAACAAGTATAAAACAGGATAAGATTTTGTATTGTTTGAGTAAGATGCAGGTAACACAATTACCGCCTTGTAATTCTTGTTCATCACTTTGCTTGGGATAACGATCGTGTCAACCCTGGCTGCAAAACTTTTGCTTATGACAAACAGTGAAAGAACAATTAAAAGGAAATTTTTTTTCATCAGGAAATACTTTTTACTGATTATTGGTTATTACTCTTCAAACTGAAGATAATCATTAAAGAATGGAAGCATTTCATTTAAAACCCTTCCATCCGTTGTCCATATTTTGTTTACGTGTGTTCCGATATATTCTTCAGCATAATGTTCAATTCCATGATTCTCGAGTTCCTCACTAAACATCAGGCATTGCAAAGGAAAGCGTGGCGCATCATTTCTTCCCCAATCCAATTTAATAGCTTTTAGTTTTCGCAAATTATCCGCATATTTATCGATCATGTATAATGGCATATTATCACGCCATTTTTCAAAAACCGGTTGATTCACGACAAGGCTGTCGCCAACATAATTAAAAGGAAGATCAAAATAAAAAGGAGGATTATTGGGATCCGGTGACCACGCTCTTGCACACGCTGCAATTACCCGCGGGTAATACGTTTTGTCTAACTCTTCTTTCGTTTTGATCCGGGCCAAATCTTTATAAGAATTGCTGTTGGGACCAAACTCTTTCACGAAGGCAAGCAGGCCAGGGCTCATTGCATACACGCAACAAAAAACATCAGGATACATCATGCCGATTTTCAAAACTCCATAGCCACCCATTGAATGACCACCCAATCCGCGAGCATCCCTTTTGGGAATCGTCCTGAAGTTCTTGTCCATATAAGAAACAAGTTCCTTCGCTTCAAAATCAGTCCAGTCGCCAATCAGGGGAGAGTTGCTGTAAAAACTTCCGGAAAACAAAGTGTTGTTATCAGCAATTACCAGCAAATAAGGCCGAATCTTTTTGGTAGCAATTCCACGATCAAGAATGCTTTTCATGTGAGGCGTTATCGTATCGGTGCCCATAAAACCATGCAGGTAATAAATTACAGGATAATGTTGATTTGATTGATCATATCCCGGAGGAAGATATACTGAAATCCTGCGGTTCGGGTTTTCGCCTCCTGTGTTTTTAAGGTAAGTTGAATTGATAAATCTTGTAACTACCGTTCCGGAAATACCTTGGGAGTTCGCGCTTACAAACAAAAACACACCGACCAAAATTGCTGTTATTTTTCTCATATCAAATTGAATTGGGTCTTTAATTCTCTTTAAAAAATCAAGCTGTTTTTCCTTCCTAACAAAATAAAAAATGCGTTTATTCCTTTGTTTACTACATCGCAACATTTTCGTTTGTGGATATCCGTTATTAGCTTACTTCACTTCCCAATCATCCGTTCTGAACGGCGATGCCGGCAAACCTGCTTTATTAAAAAGATTCGGTTCTGCTGTGTTGGTAAAACCAAATCTTACGGCAGCAGGATGTTGCACGCTAGGAGTTGAAACAATCACTGTGCTTCCTTCAATCTTTGCATTTGCAGGAACAAATTTTTGATCGTCACCGGCAATCATGAAATGCGTAAGCTTGTCTCCTTTCTTCACCAAACCATCATCTGCAAAATCAAAATGAATGATCGCTTCGTTACCTTTTACTTCCATTGATCGGTAGAGCGGTCCTGAGTAAGTAATATTTTCTTGCCCATAAGTTTTTGCAAGAGCCCAAGCAGCAAGTCGTTTGCCCACATCGATTTTATTAATAGGATGAATATTGTTGGTATCACCTGTAATATCGCTGACCACTACCATTCCTGTATTGGGAACGTCACGATATGTTTTTAATTGTTGTTCCCGCAGCAACGCAGCTTTATTGCCGGCACCATAATTAAAAGGCGCAATCTGAACAAAATAGAATGGGAAATTTTCATTCCAAAGGTCACGCCATAGATGGATCATCGCGCTGAAAGTTTCTTCGTAAGTATCGGGATTCGTGGTGTTGGTTTCGCCCTGGTACCAAATACCACCTTTAATCGGGAATCGCGTAATTGGGGCTATCATTGCGTTGTATAACACAGCTGGTCTTATCGGGCACCAGGGAACCGGCGTTAATTTCGCAGCGCTCACAGCCAGTCTTTCACTTCGGTTAAACACTTCTATTGGTGTCCACGATTCTACCGGTGAGCCGCCCCAGCAAGATTCGATAAGGCCGATTGGAATGTGCAAACTTTCATTGAGCGTTCGACCAAAAAAATAACCGGCCGCACTAAATGTGTGGACTGTTTCAGGCGTACAAACTTCCCATTTTCCACGAACTTCCTGTTGCGGATATGAAGCGGAAATATTCCAAATATGAAAAAAGCGAATTTCAGGATGATTGGCCCTGGCTACTTCATTTTTGTAATAATTCTTGTGCCAGTCGGTGCTGAACTCCATATTAGATTGACCAGTGCAAATCCAATTGTCGCCTATAAGCACATTATGTATTGTTATTGTGCTATCACCGATAACAGTGATTGTGTAAGGGCCTCCGGCTTTTGGTGTTTTAAGATCAACCGACCATATTGCATCCGAAGCGGTGGATGTTTTTAACGTGTCACCACACCAACTTGGAACTACACTAATCTTTTGAATAGGTCCCGACCAGCCATAAAAATGAATGGTGGTTTGCTGTTGCAAAACCATGTTGTCAGAAAAAATATCAGGCATTCGCAGGTAAGCATTTGCCGAAAAATAAATTGCAGAAGCCAACAGAAAGAGCGTAATTCTTTTCATCATCGCAATACGTTTTTTAAATAACCGAAAATAAGAAATTGTAAGAGTTATGAGCAAACAATTATGAGTCAGGAACTTTTAAGGTTGATGTTTTTGGTACAATTGTTTTCTAAAAGTGGCAGATCATGGAGTTCCTTACTTATTCAATCTTGTTGCCATTTTATAAGCTTCGGCCGCGTCCGGGAGTGGTGTCAGAGCATTAGATAAAGTGTTGTAAGTTCCCGTTTCCGTAAGCTCATTGGCAACCTTTTTCATCAATGCTAAAGTGGCTTTCATCAATCCAGAACCAAGGCTTAAACGAGCCACGCCTAAATCCTGCAGTTCCTGAACTGACGGAGGTAATTCACCGACCATCCCCGGGTTCGAAAGAATATTAATTGGAGCGTTAATTTCTTTCACCAATGTTGAAATAGTCTCTTTATCCGTTACAGGCTGCACAAAAATGCAATCAGCACCAGCTTCGCGGTATTTATTACCACGTCTTATAGATTCAGATAATTTCTCTTTCAAAGAACCTTGAGAAGTATAAAAGGAATCTGTTCTTGCATTAATCACTAAGTGAAAACCCAGTGAATCAGACAAGGAACGGATGGCAGAAATCCTTTCGCAAAATTCCACCTCGTCAATTAATTCCGGACTCAGTTCGATGCTGTCTTCAATGTTTATCCCAACAATTCCTGTGTCAATTATCTTCTTGACAGATTCAATTATCGCGTCAATGCTATTTCCATATCCCGCTTCAAAATCTACCGTTACCGGCACTTCCACTGCATTCACAATTTTTTTTACACTTTCGACCATCTCAGTCAAATTCATTACCTCGCAATCAGGATATCCCAAAGAAGCAGCAAGGCCCATGCTTGTCGTAGCGATTGCTTTATATCCACATGCTTCAACTAATTTAGAACTGCCGGCATCCCATGTATTTAATAACACGAGAATGTCTTTGTCGTGATGAAATTGGAGGAACAAGTCCGCCTTTTCTTTTTGAATTCTTGAAACCATTTCTAATTTGATTGTAATAAAAAATGTAGCATAAAATTCAATTACATCTAATTGCTAAATGCAATCTACTCCTTTTAAATATCATAAAATAATCCACAAAAGAAAGCGGGAAATACTGCTTATTTGTTTTTATTGCCAAAATGCTTTTTGTCTATTTTGTACCAATTGTGGGGCGTTCCATCATAATCAAAATGCTCAATGAATTTTAGTCCAGACTTTTTCAAAACTTTATTTGAGGCAACATTTTCGCAATCTGCAATTCCAATAACTTCATCGAGCTTCATTTCCCCGAATGCATAATTTAAAGATGCCAGGGCTGATTCGGTCGCAATTCCTTTCCCCCAGTATCTCCTAATGAGCCGATATCCAAGATCGTAATAATTTTTGTGATTGTTGATCAATTCCGTTATATACTTTAGGCCGGTCCAACCGACAAAATCATTCGTTTCTTTATCAACAATTGCCCATCTTCCAATTCCATGGTCAATATATTGTTGCCTGATAAAATTAATTATCTCAACAACCTGCTTTCTGCTTTTTACCGGTTTGTTTCCCAGGTAGCGGTGAACTTCAGGATCACTGTCCATCTCAAAAAAACCCTCAACATCCGTTGGCAGAATTTCTCTTAATACCAGCCTTTTAGTCTCCGCAAATATTTTCATGGAATTCGTTTTGTGATTCTAATTTTCCATTCAAAAAAGATTTTGTTCTTTCAATTTTCAAATTACGACTTTCTTTTAATCAGTTGACAAAAGGAAAAGTAAGCCAACAATTTTTGCAGTTTTTTATTTTGCATTAAGTTTGACAATAAAAAAAATCGTCCCCATTTTGAAGCAGGGACGATTTAAAATAGTTGGGATTCACTTTTTCTGAGCAGAATCAAAGTGAAATTGTCGAATAAATTTTATCGCTTAAATGTAATGGTAGCTTCTGTATAATCCGCTCCGTTTACGTCTTTTACATAAAGAACCATGCTATGAGCATCAAGAGTCTTAATGTCGTAGGTATCATCGTCAGTAATTGTTAACTTATTATCTGAGATGGTATATGTTGAATTATCGGATGAGCCCTGTACGGTGGCATACACTGTACCATCAGCACGAAACTCATACGTGTCTGAGGATGTGAAATCATTACTGGAAATAGTATGATCTGCACCGTTCGTGTGTTCGTTGTAAACGATGCTGGTCAATTGCCAAGTACCAACAATTTGTTCAGCAGCTGTCTTGGTTTTTTCTTTTTTACAAGCTGTAAAGCTGAAGGAAAAGAAAGCGAGGATTGCAAAAGCACTTAAAAATTTTTTCATGAAAATTGTTTTGGTTTAAAAATGTTTGGTAATAATTAGGCGGCGAAAATATAGTATTACTACATATGATGCAAGCAAATTTGAAAAAATATTTTGGGTTGTTAATTTTTTAAGAGCAGGAGGTAGTGAACAAAACAATTCTGCAATTTTTTTTTTGATTCTCCCTGCAAAACCTTTCAAACCAAACCATGTTTTACTGCCAATTTGATCAAGGATGCCGTGTTGTTTACGCTTAGCTTGGTAAGAAGATTTTTCCGGTGCGAATCGACGGTGAGCGGACTTATAAATAATTTTTCAGCAATTTGATTATTGGTAAGTCCTTCAGAGATCAATTGCAAAATTTCCTTTTCTCTTTTCGTCAAAGCAGGCAGATCTTCTGAAGGCAATATTGATAAGGGTTTGATCATGTGTTCCATGGCCACGCTCAAATACATTTTACCACCCATTACGGTTTGAATCGCTTCGGCAATTTCTTCTGCAGAAGCGCTTTTGATGAGGTAACCGGAAGCGCCATTCTCAATCATTCGCGAAATGTAGCTTCGCTCACTGAAAGTACTTATTCCCAAAATTTTTACAGAAGGAAGCTGTTGGTGTATCTTTTTACAAAGTTCGATTCCGCTGATCTCCGGCAAGTTGATATCAAGGAGTATCACATCAGGAATGTTTTTTTCAATAAACGGAATGGCATCAAAAGCGTTCGAAACCGAACCGCTAACTTCAATATCTTTCAACCGGTTCAATAAAGATTGCAATCCTTCAACCACCATCGGGTGATCATCAATAATAAAAACTTTGATCATAATTACGGTTAATTTTCAAATATACTCTTCAGGATGAAATGGTGCAATCTCCTTCCACATGCACGGAGGTTCCTTCGCCTGGTGAAGAAATTATGTCAACTGTGCCATTCAAATAAGCAGCTCTTGCACGAATATTATTTAATCCCGCCGACGAGGTATTCTCTACTTTTGCAATATCAAATCCTTTTCCGTCATCTTCAACAGTCAGGTTAAATCTTTCTTTTTCCCGCACCAGTTGTATTAATACATTTTTCGCATTTGCATGTTTGATCACATTGTTCAGCAATTCCTGGATCATCCTGTAAATAACGATTTCTGTCGCTTGTTCCATTCGTTCATCCATCCCGTAAGTCTGCAACTGCACTTTGATTTGACCGGAATGATTCAGACGCTCACAATAATTTTCAATGGTTTCTTTCAAACCAAATTTCACAAGCGATTCGGGCATCATGTTATGCGAAACCCTTCGTAATTCAGCAATTGACTGATCAAGTTGCCTGATCACATTGTTGAATGAATCGACATTTGATTGCGATAAGAAAAAGTTTTCCTTCATATTTGACATTGATAATTTTACCCCCGATAACAAACCTCCTACTCCATCATGAAGATCGCGCGCCAAACGTGTTCTCTCTTCTTCCTGCCCTTCCATCAAGGATTGCGCAGCCACCAGTTTTCTTTCCTTTTCCAACTCACGGATCTTTTGACGGTTCAATTCTTCATTCTGCTGTAACAACCTGTGTTTATTTTTAAAATTGTTATAGATCAAGCCACCTGCAATTAACAATAACACGAAGCCTCCGATTAAAGCAATATTGAGAATTTGTTTTTGTTTCAATTTTGCTGATTGCAACAAATTGGCCTGTCGTAATCCATCAATTGCCTTTTGCTTTTTTTGTGCCTGGTATCTATTTTCAATCTCGTTTATCTTTTTCTTGGATTCCTGTTCTTTCAGACTATCATTTAGATGAACGTATTTTGCAAAATGCTCAGTTGATGATCTGTAATTGCCAATCGCACTTTCGGCTTCGGCAAGTCTTTTCAATATTCCTGCCTCAAGGTTTTTATTCTGAATTTCTCTCACCAGCACCAGCGCCTTTTCCAGGTTCAGAACACTATGGCGAAACTGCTTTCGGTCGGCATAAACGAAACCCAGCATTCTGTATGAATCCATCTCCCTGAATTTTCTTCCGCCTTTCATTGCCTCAGATAGTGCTTTTTGATAAAATTTTAAAGCCTCATTCAGCTTTTTTTCTTTTGAAAACAATTGACCGTATCCGCTGTATAATTGATAATTGAGATCCGTTGAATTCAAACCTTTACTTATTTTTTCAGCAGTCTGAAGATATCTGAGCGCACTATCCATTTGGTTAAGGTTACTAAAATCCTGAGCAACGAACAATTCTGTATAGGCAGTAAACAAATTATTTTCATCTTGTTGTTGATGCGCCCGCAGTGCTTTCAAATCATAAGCAAGCGCTTTGTCAAACTGCTTCATATCGTGGTAAACAGTTGCAATGTCTGAATAAATAATTCCAAGCACCTGCCATTTATTATCGGCCGTGCTTTTTTCCATTATTGCTGCGGCTTCCAAAAAAATTCGGATAGCGGAGCCAAAATGATTCCTGTTGCGTTCAATGTTTCCCATTGAAGTCTTATTAGTAATCCTCGATTCTCTTGCTTCTTGTGTTGGAACAATTGCGTAAAAGCTATTAGCTTTCTGGTAAAAATACATGGCACTGTCGTCTTCACTCTTGTAATCATACACAAGCCCAATGCCACTCAATGAAAGTGCGGTTAAATAATTATTTTTTAGTTTTTGAGAAAGCGTGTATGCCTCACCGAAATATTCAAAAGCAGAATGAGGATCGTTCATCACAATGTTGTCGCCGATCTTCACCAGCAACTGAATTTTTGTAGTATCAGCCAACCCTCCTTTTTCCAGTTGCATTTTAAGGCTGTCAATATAGGAATTCTGCGCAAAAGAAAACGAATGACAAAGCAAAAAACTAACTAGCAATAAAAGTGAACCTGTTCTCCGAAACATGCTGTGTTGTTTTGATAGGGAGAAAAATTTTTAGTGTTGAGAAAAACGAATATCTCTAAAAAAAGGCAGCTGTCCAATCATAAAATAAAAATCCCTGTTTTCCGGTAGAAGTAAAAATCCTGCTTTAGCGGGATTGTTACAAATGATCACGTAAAGGACATTTGCACACATCTTCATCTTCTCAATTTTTGTAATCAATAAAACTAATTTCATGAAAACAAGCTCCATCATTTTAGGTTCTTTTTTCGCCGGAACCATTTTACTTCTTTCCGCCGAAAGTTCAGAAGCGCAAATTTGGAAAAAGATAAAAAACGAAGTTCAAAGCCGCGCAGAAAATAACATCATCAGGAAATCGGGGGACGCGACCGATAAAGCTATCGACAAAACAATTGGTGGCATCTCCAAAGGCAGTGATAATACCACTGCTGAGGCAGGAGGCTCTTCTGAAGATGCGAATACCAATTCAAGCGAAAAAGGCAGCACGAAGAATGTGGCAGTGAGCGATTATAAAAATTATGATTTTGTCCCAGGCGACAAGATCATTTTTGAACCAGACCTGAGCCAGGAACCAGATGCAGAAATTCCTGCAAGATTTTCGCTCATAGAAGGGAACGCAGAAATTGAAAGTGAAAACGGTGAGAAATTTTTACGTATGGAACGTGGGTCCCATGAAGTGGTTGCACCGCTGATGAATTCTGATCATTACCTGCCCGATCAGTTTACGCTTGAGTTTGACATCATGTACGAAACTAATGATGAACGTTTTGCTTATGTAAATGATTTTACAGTTCAGTTTCGAAAGGCAGGCGACCATAATTTTGGAAACTGGCCTTTGTTTCAATTTACAATCGATAACAACACACGTGGTCTTTTAGGACCTACTAATGGAAACTCAACCGAATTTCCTGATCCTCTTGGCGAATCGATGAGAACAATTGGAAAGTGGCATCATGTTGCAATTTATGTAAGGAAAAATATTGGAAAAGCTTATGTGGATCAATATCGGGTTGCAGTGTCAAATACGCTTCCAACCGGAGCCGGACACCTCGCCCTTTCAGGTGATGCACATTATGGATTCAAGATAAAAAACTTCAGGCTCGCGGCTGGTGGGGATGACAAATACAACAAGATCGTTACCGATGGAAAATTTATTACACATGGCATTTTGTTTGATATAAATAAATCGACGATTAAGCCAGAATCGATGGGCACATTGAACGAGATTGCTAAAATGATGAAAAACCACAACGATCTGAAATTTGAAATTGACGGATATACTGACAGCGATGGAAGCGACGATGCCAATTTAAAATTATCGCAACAGCGCGCAGATGCGGTTAAAGCTAAATTAACAGAAATGGGAATTGATGCTTCGCGTTTAAGTTCAAAGGGTTTTGGAGAATCAAAACCAATGGACACAAATGAAACCGCTGAAGGAAAAGCAAACAACCGGCGTGTTGAGTTTGTAAAGATTAAATAAAGGAAAATAATTACCTTATGAGTTAGAAAGGCAGTCAACAAATGGCTGCCTTAATTTTTTTACATAAACAAAAAAGGCTGTCCTTTCGAACAGCCGTCTCATGTTTAGGATTTTCAAAAATTTATTTCAATTTGGCTACCTGTTCTTCATAGAACTTTCGGGTTTCAATTACATCAGGCACACTATGATACCAATTAGATTCATGTTCGATCGAAAGCATTCCGCTGAAATGCTGGCGTTTCAATTCCTGGAAAATAGGAGGAAAATCGATTACGCCTTTACCCACAACTGTGTCCGCTGCATCCACCTGTCCAAACTTGGTAATGTCTTTTAAATGCACACCATAAACGTGTCCGGCCAATTCTTTAAGTGCATCAACAGGGTTTACTCCGTTCCTTGCCCAGTGGCCTAAGTCAGCGCAGGCACCAATATTCGTATGACCTTTAATCGCAGCCAGAACAGAATCAGGGCTCCAGTAAACATCCGGTTTAGGATGATCATGAATGGCTACTTTAATTCCATAATTGCCGGCCATACTGTCAATCATATCCCATTGATTTTTCAGGGGCTCTGCCGTTATATAGCTTAATCCAAATTCCTTCGCAAGGTCAAAAGCCGCTTTCCATTCTTCCCGTGTCCGTGGTGTGATTACGCCCATCGCTTCAATATGAATTCCTTTTTGTTGCAACAGTTCTTTGATTTTCGCTTTGCTTGCATCAGACATGTGAATACCAAAGCTGTCTTTGAGACCGGCACCGAGTGGTTGTCCCCAAAAAGCTTCGATGTATTTGATGCCGCAACTATCCACTTTGTCCAGTGCATCTGCAAAACTAAACATCCGGAAAGTCCACATTTGAACACCGAGTTTCCAATTAGCCGTTACATTCGAAGTGTCAGCTGTTGCCGCAGAAGTTGAATCTGAAGTAGAAGTTTTGTTGGAATCAGAAGAGTTACAGCGGGTGAGCGTAAGAACACACGCTACCGCAAGAAACATACAAGCAATTTTTTTCATTTTTTAAGATTTAAGATTTTGAAGGTCAGCAATTTAACAATTAAATCAAAATCAAAGTTAAAAAGCGTAAAATTTGTTTGGGCCAACTATTTTATTACGACTCCTCACTAGTAACAATACGTACAATTTGTTTGTTTACTGTAAAAACTGATGTGCCGGAACCAGGAACAAGAAAAGACATAATACTTTTGAATTGCAAATGCTACAATAACCTCTGAATCAAATTCGTAAATCTCACCTATAGAGTATTTTTTCCAATAGTACCCTTATTGAAATTCTGATTTCCGCCTGACATCGGCAGCAATGATTTTTTTAATAGTGGCTCTATAATAAAAATTCTATTTAATCATTTAAAAAACCCTTTATGAAAACCAGTAAGAAACGTTTTATTGGAGCAACTGCTGTTACAGCTTTTATGTCGCTCCTTTTCTTTGCCTGCCAGAAAAATGTAACACCAATCGCCAGTTCCTCTTCTCCACGGCAAGTAGCGCTTTACCTCACGGATGATCCCTGTCAGTATGATTCGGTATTTATCGACATAAAATATGTGGAGATAAAAGTAGATACCAGCCAATACAAGAATGACGACCATTTCGACGACGCGCAAGATGATCATTTGCAGGATCATCATCACCACGATCAGTATGGATTTTGGGATACACTTGGTATCAGACCCGGTGTGTATAATATATTAAAACTGAGAAATGGTGTGGATACAATTCTCGGAACAGCCAATATTCCTGCAGGAAAGATCAGGAACATAAGGCTAACACTTGGCACAAACAATTCGGTAGTTATTTCGGGAGTCACTTACCCTCTGCAACAATTGAAAGAAACCAACAATTACGAATATGTAAAAGTGCATAGCGAAGACGAAGACAATCACTTCCATCCCGGTCAAACTTCGATGTGGCTTGATTTCAATGTATGCAAATCAATAATTTCATTTAACGGGAATTATTATCTTAAACCATTCCTTTCAATTTTTGCGATGCACAATACCGGCGGAATAGAAGGTGAAGTTTTGCCTAATGCAGCAAGGCCTTATGTAACCGCATGGAACGACACTGATACAGCCACGGCAAAACCGGAAGAAAATGGTGAATACAAGATGAGAGGATTAAACCCGGGCACTTATAGTATTACATTCCAGGGTTCATTTGGATACCAGGATACTACTATTACAGGTGTTGAAGTAACGACAGGAAAAGCAGTTGAGATTCCTGCAATTACCCTTCACCAATAATTACAAATAACTTATTATCTGGGGGCCGGAATTGTTCCGGCCTTTTTCGTTTATGCATTTACGTTATAGTTAAAAGATCAGGGTTTTTGTTCATTTACTGCACAAGGAAAGGCAAGTGAAATCTTTAATGAAGGGATCTGTCTTTCATCCTTAATATTCTACTTCCCCGCGGAAGTTACTAAAGCCTATGCAATGAAATATTGTGCATAAATCCGGTCCATTCAATACAAAGTAATCTTGCAGACAATAGAATTTGAAAGCAAAAAGAATTCAGTTCCGGAAAATGAACAGGCACAGAAAATACCCAAAAAGAAACACAGGAAAAGAAAGACAAGGAGGTTGTAAATATATTATAAAACATTAACGCTTGGTAAGCAAAACATTTCTATTTTTCCAGTATATTACTTAATTAAAGACAGCTTATTTCTCTAGGAAAAAGAAAGTTCCAGATGATATGAAAAATAAGGATTTAGCCATGAATTTTTTATTACTTTTTTTGTTTCCTTTATTAGCAGCCTGCAATGACTCAGCCCCAAAGGATAAAAATCACATTGTGTCTGTTGACACAACCATTAACCAAACAAATGCTTATTCCAACCTGGAAACAGACAGCAGCACAATTGAAAATTATATTAGGAAAAACAAGGTAAAAGCTTCGATAGCAGACAAAATGCGCAACTTTTACAAAGACCGCAATTATCATTTTGCCTGGTTCAGTAGCGATGGACTGACAGAACAGGCGAGGTCATTTTACAATTTGCATAATTTATACATAAAAGCAAAAATCGACACGTCCATCTTTGACAAGCATTTGCACGAGACAATGGAAAAATTGATCGATGACGACAATTTTACATTGACTCCCGAACAGATAACGGAAACGGAACTGCACCTTACGCAGCATTTTTTCACTTACACAAAAGAAGTTTATGAAGAAACGATTGATCCATCCCAATTGCAGTGGCACATTCCGCGAAAGAAAATAGATGCTGTCGCATTGCTCGATTCGCTTGTCGCTAAAAACGGCAACAATCTGGAGGATTGGGAACCCGTGAACCGGTTTTACCCCATGTTAAGAAACCAACTTATAAAATATTATGAGATGGACAAAAAAGGAGGATGGCCAAATATCGATTTAAAGAAAAAAATCTATAAAAAGGGTGATACCGCGAAAGCCGTAATTGAACTCAAAAAGCGTTTGTCCATCACTGGTGATTATAAAGGTGAAGACACTTCCAATGTTTTTAATGAAGGGCTGCAACTGGCGCTGATCAATGCTCAAAAAAGATTTGGATTAAAAGAAGATGGAGTGCTGGGAGCGGCAATTGTAAAAGAATTAAATGTGCCTGTAAGCGCCCGTATAGAACAAATGCTGATTAATATGGAACGGCTGAAGTGGATGCCGAATGAAGGAAGCGGCACAAGACTCGTTGCCAACATTCCTGAGTTCAGGCTGCATGTGGTCAATGGAAAAAAGCAGGAATTCAGTATGAAAATCGTTGTCGGAAAGGCCGGCCATAACACGGTTATCTTTACTGACTCCCTGGAATATGTCGTTCTAAGCCCATACTGGAATGTGCCACCAAGTATAGTAAGAAATGAAATCTTGCCGGCTATGAGAAGGAATAGAAACTACCTGGACGATAACAATATGGAAGAAACCGGTATGCAAAATGGCTTGCCTGTTATTCGTCAAAGACCGGGTGCCGATAATGCTTTGGGAAGAGTGAAATTTGTTTTTCCCAACAACTACAACATTTATTTTCATGACACACCAGCAAAAAGTCTATTCGATCAAAATGACCGGGCATTCAGTCATGGATGCATCCGGTTGGAACAGGCACAAAAACTTGCAGAATACCTTTTACATGATGACAAAGACTGGCCGGTTTCAAAGATCATAGATTATATGTACAGTGGGAGAAACACCTGGATAAAACTTAAACATAAAATTCCAGTGTATATTGTCTATTTTACTGCCTGGGTAAGTAGTGACGGCACTTTAAATTTCCGGGATGATCTTTATGGCCATGATGCTAAAATGAAAAAGATGATGTTCAAAGATCAGTAAGAACACACTTTCGTCTAATCTTTACCGTTACAGCGGATCAACATTTCAATTGAATTTTTATTCTGCCCGTTTTTCTATTTCACGTTTTTCCGAAAAGGTTTTTAATTATATTAGCATCTTAAATAATAACGTAAGCTTGAGGCGTGATATCTACTGAGTGATAACATTGCCGTTCCTCAAAAACAAAACTCTTTCAGATGGCAATAAGTCAACCGACCGAAGGGATGCTTGATAACGAAATGCGGCGCAACCAAAACAATGCGGTGCTTGCCGGATTCCTCGGATGGACGCTCGATGCATTTGATTTTTTTATACTCACCTTCGTTTTGTCCACGGTTGCAACTGATTTTAATAAGACCATTCCTGATATGGCGCTCACGCTTACAGCAAGTTTGGTAATGCGGCCGGTTGGTGCTTTAATCTTTGGTTTATTGGCCGACAGGTACGGAAGAAAAGGACCGTTGATGGTTTCTATCATTTTTTATTCCATTATGGAAATTCTTTCGGGACTGGCCCCAACTTATCAAATGTTTTTGTTATTGAGATTATTGTACGGAATTGGTATGGGAGGTGAATGGGGTGTTGGCGCTTCGCTCGTCATGGAATCGGTATCTGTAAAACGTCGTGGATTCCTATCAGGATTGTTGCAGGAAGGTTATGCGCTTGGGTTTTTATTGGCAGCCGGTGCTTACTATTTCGTCTTTCCTGTTTGGGGCTGGCGGGCAATGTTTTTTCTTGGCGGATTGCCTGCTTTGATCACACTTTTTATCAGGAGCAAAGTGAAAGAAACAGAAGCCTGGAAAGTCAACCGATCAACTGATTGGAAAGAATACGGCAATGCTATAAAAAAACACTGGAAATTATTTTTATACCTCATTATCCTGATGTCGATGATGAATTTGATCTCACACGGCACACAGGATTTATATCCCACCTTTTTACAAAAACAAAAGAATTTTAGTCCCCACGAAACAGCAGTAATCACAATGATCTCGATGGTGGGTGCCATCGCCGGAGGATTATTTTTCGGTTATTTGTCGGACCGGTATGGAAGAAAAAAAATGATGGCAACAGCAGTAATACTTGCACTTATTTTAATTCCGCTTTGGTTGCTTGCCGGCGGAAGTTTATGGATTGCTTTAGGAGCTTTTGCTATGCAGTTTATGGTGCAGGGAGCGTGGGGAATTATCCCTGCTCACATCAATGAATTATCTCCCGGTTCTTTGCGGGGTTTCTTCCCGGGATTTGCTTACCAGTTGGGCGTTCTCATCGCTGCCTCGGTTCCTTATGTTGAATCTAAATTGGCAGAAAAACTGGGTTATGCAACAGCGATGGAAATCACGGCCGGCACAGTTTTGTTGATCGGTGCGATTGTAATTCTCGCAGGACCAGAAGCAAGAGGTATTCATTTTCATAAACCGGGAGTCGAAAACAAATCCACTTAAACTGAAACATATTTTATATGATTAAAAATAAATTTCGTTTCACCATTCCCGTTATAATTGCTATTTTCCTTTTTATTGTATGCAACCATGAAAATGAAGATGCCGCCACCATCATAAAAGTGCTGGAAAAAGAATCTGCTGCGTGGCGATCCGGCGATTCTGTTGCTCATGCTGCCTGCTGGCAAATAAGACCTTACAGTTCGATACTCGTTTCGACAGCAGATGGAAAATTCTATGACGTTCCACCTGAAATGATGATTCATCCTGCACCTGGAAGTATGGGCAAAGGAGGCACTTCTGTTAACAGCAATTACAAAATAAGCATTCATGGCATTGGTGCATGGGTAAGTCACGATGAAGAATCGACAGCGGCTGATGGTACAAAATCTTATTCGAAAGAAATTAGAATGCTTGAAAAAGTGGATGGGAAATGGAAACTGTTTGGCCAATCGATTCATTTATATAAGAAGTAGGAAAGAGTAGAGGTTATGAAAAAAAATAGATTATTGGTTTTTACTTTGTTCATTAGAAGGTCAAATAAATTTAAACTCAATTCCTTTTCGTTTCACCATATCCGTTATATTTATCAAATAAAATAATTTACTTCAAGCAAATCCTGCTTTATCTTTATCAATAAAACAACCGCTGTATGACCGAGCACCGGGTAAAAATTTTGGAATGTAGTTATATCAATCACGATGTAAAGCGTTTTGTTGTTGAAAAACCGGCCGGTTTTAATTTTAATCCCGGGCAGGCAACAATGATTTCCATCAACCAACCTGAGTGGAGAAATGAACTTCGGCCTTTTACTTTTACTTCTTTGACTGATTGGCCTTACCTGGAATTCACCATTAAAATTTATGAAAGTCATCATGGAGTCACTGAACAATTGGGCAAAACCAATGCAGGAGCAACTCTTTTGCTTCATGATGTTTTTGGAACAATTCAATACAAAGGTCCAGGTGTTTTTATTGCGGCCGGTGCCGGAATAACTCCCTTCATAGCGATTCTCCGGGATTTGTTTAACAGGCAAATGATTGCCGGGAATAAGCTTATTTTATCCAACAAAACCTCAGAAGATATTATTTACGGCAAGGAGTTGTACAACATGCTGGGCGCCGATTTCATCAATGTTTTCACCCGTGAAGGCGTTATTGGTTTCAGGGAAAGAAGGATCGACAGGAATTATTTGATCGAAATGATACATGATTTCAGTGGCAACTTTTATGTTTGCGGCCCCGATGATTTTGTTACCGATATCACTGGTTACCTGTTGAGTCTTGGCGCAACAGCGGGTAGTATTGTTTTGGAGCAATAAACAAAATAAAAATCTTTCTTTTTTATTCGTTCACCTGTTTCTCCTACAACTCCTTTAGGATATTTTCCAATTGATGAATATGCCTTTGCGTATGATACAAGACGAAATATAAAAGTTCCAATTTTGTCAATTCACCTAAGATTTCAAGGTTCAATAATTCGGACAAATCCTGTTTTTCGCGTTGTTCTTTTAATTGCTTTATTGAATTTTTAAGATCAGGCAAAAGGTCTTCTTTTTGGTATTCTTTCGTTTCAGGTTTGATGAATTCCGGCGAATTATATTTTGCCTCAAAATCAAGAAAAATCTTTTTGAATTTTGGTTCGGCCTGCAACAGATCACGTTCTGAAACCGTTCCATGCATTTGTAGAGCCTTCACCATTCCGAAGTTTGATTTCGTCACATGACGCGCTACCTGGCCTATTGTCCAGCTTCCTTCAAAAGGAATTTTGTTTATCAACTTCGCATCTCGTGATGAAATCAAATCCACAAACTTTTTCCATGTTTCATCAAGCGAAGCAAACAATTCTTTTGTATTAACAGAGAGTGTTGTCATTAAATTAATCCGTTTTTAAAAATGAAAAATGATCACATTTCAACTATGGATAAAATATTGCCAGCGGGATCTTTGAACCAAGCCACTTTTGGTCCACCGGGATTGCGGCTAATTCCCTTTTCGTCAGTATTCAGATAATCATATTGTTCAAAAACAACTCCTTTAGCAGAAAGTTCATCAACCGCTCTTTCAATATTATCAACCGGAAAGTTAAGAACGGTAAAGGTTGCGGGACAGTGATCCGGTTTTGGATAGATGATTGTTTTATTTGTGCCACCAAAATCAAGTTCGATAACTCCCATCGGATTATCTGAAACTTTCAACTCCAGCAAATCTTCATAAAAGTCTTTTGCTTTCTCAATATCATCAACAGAAAAACTGCTGAAAGCTTTTGATAGATTCAACATGATTATTCATTTTAAAAGTTTTTGAAAAAAAGTTCATTTCACTGTAAAAGTGAAGATCACATTTGATAATTAAACATCCAATTGATGCCATACTTGTCTGTTAGATCACCAAACAATGCATTCCAAAATGTTTTTTCAAGTGGATGCGTTTTCTTTCCTCCCACAGAAAGTTTTTTATATACACTTCGAATTTGATCTTCACTGTCGCAATCGAGCAACAATGAGACATTATTGCCTTTTATGACACCCCTTTCGTCACAAAGATCTGAAGCCATGATAGTAAAGCCATCGGTTTTTAAAGAAGCGTGCATGATCTTATCCTGCATTTGTTGGGGCATATTGACGGCCATTGGTGACTCTCCCACTTTTTGCATGTTCAATTCGCCTCCAAGACAATTTTGGTAAAATGCCATCGCTTCCTTGCAATTGCCGTTGAATCGTAAATAAGAATTAATAGTTGACATTTTGTTTAATTTTAAATTGATATGAATTATTCATAGAGCGGTTTTCTCTTTATAATTCATTTGATTTTTTTCGCAGACTGATTTGCCAACACAAAAATGTCTTTGACTTCATTTGAATTACTGATTGATCGTATCGATACCGGAGGTGGAGGTTCAAGAGCGTGTTCCTTTAGTTTAAACTGAAACCATTCCACATCGTGCCAGCTACCAAATTTGTAACCTATATTTTTATAAATGCCCACTTCAGTAAAACCGATTGAAGTATGAAAGCCAACGCTTTTTTCATTTGGTAAACTTACCCCTGCATACACATTAAAATACCCCTGGATGTCAAGAAGAGAAAAAAGCGTTTTGTACAATAACCGGGCAATTCCTTTGCGGTGAAATTCCGGCAAAAGATAGACCGTGGATTCAAAGGACCATTGGTAAGCACTTCGTTGCCGGTGCAGCGACGCATAAGCATATCCAATAATTTTATTACCAAATAGAAATACCAGCCAAGGATATTGCGCCGTGATATTTCTAATCCTTTCTAAAAAATCATCGCTCGAAGGTGCATTGTACTCAAAAGTAATTATCGTTTGCTCTACAAAAAATTTGTAAATAGCCGAAATTTCTTCCGCATCATCTTCATTTACCAGGCGAATTGAATATTGATACTCCATCAGGTTATCGTTTATTATTCTTCTGCAGCTTTTTTCAGCGTTTCAATTTCCAATTTTTTCATCGGCATAAATGCTGCCGTCACTTTCCCGGAAGTGGCAGGATTGCTCATTAACTCGCCGAGCATAGAAGGAACAATTTGCCATGATAATCCAAACTTATCTTTCAGCCAGCCGCACTGACTTTCTTCCCCTCCATCGGTCAGTTTTTCCCAGTAATAATCAATTTCTTCTTGTGTGTCGCAAAAAACCTGGAAAGAAACTGCTTCAGAAAATTTGAAGATATCGCCGCCGTTCAATGCTGTAAATTTTTGCCCGTTTATTTCAAACACTGCTGTCATTGCTGTACCTTCTTTCTGATGATGCACTTCAAAGCCCTCCTTTGGATAACGGCTAACAGAAAGCATCCTTGAGTTTTTAAAAATTGAAATGTAAAAATTGGCTGCTTCTTCTGCCTGGTTATTAAACCAAAGGCATGGCGTTATAGGACCTTTCATCTTATGAAGTTTTAAAGGTGATTATTTTGATTCCACATATTTTTTGAAATTATCGAGGATCGATTGCCAACCACCGCGTTGCATTTCCTCAGAATTTTCACTTTCTGCTTCGAATGATTCTATAACTTTTGTAAAGTCGCCATCTCCTGAAAAAATAACTTTCACCTTGCGGCCATCATCAATCGTATATTCAATGAGTTCATGTTCATTTACCTTTTGGTAAGTTCCTGAAAAATCAAATCCCATACTTCCGTCTTTCGATTCCATACGGGAGGAGAATCTTCCGCCTTCGCGCAAATCGTTTGTTGCATGAGGAGTGTGCCAATCATCTGAGGCACTGTTCCATTTCTTAATATCTTCCGGATTTGTCCAGGTAGCCCATACTTTTCTAACAGGCGCATTTACCAGCGTTTCGACTGTGATCATTTTTTTTGCTTCCATAATTATTCATTTTTTCTATACAAATGTAGTAGCCTTATTAAAATAATTGTGTGTACATAAACGACAATAAAAAGGCAAAATGCGACAATTAATTTTTTTATCTTTATTGAATGAAAAATGTTTCTATCCTCGTTCCTGAAACTGCTGTAATTGAAGCAGTGGCGGATCCACACTATATCTTTCGGGCGGTGAATGAATTTTTGCAGGCTGCAGGCAAAGAGCCATTGTTTGAATTGCAATTAGTTGGTTTGACTAAAAATATAAAATTGAATAATTCTTTGTTTACTGTCAATGTCGATAAATTATTGCATGAAGTGAATAAGACCGACCTGATTTTCATTCCTGCTATCAGCGGCGATATTGAAACTGCTTTGGAACTGAATAAAGAATTTATTCCCTGGATCGTGCAGCAATATGAAAACGGCGCAGAAGTGGCATCGCTCTGCATTGGCGCATTTATCCTGGCATCAACAGGTTTGGTAAATGGAAAAAAATGCTCAACTCATTGGAATGCCGCTGACCTGTTTAGAAAAATGTTCCCCGAAGTGGAATTAGTTGACGGAAGAGTAATTACTGAAGAAAAGGGAATTTATTCGAGCGGCGGCGCTAATTCTTACTGGAGCCTTTTGTTGCACCTGGTTGAAAAATACACCGACCGCGAAACAGCGATCCTTGCTTCAAAATATTTCCTGGTTGATATTGATAAAAATTCCCAATTTCCTTTTACCATTTTTAAAGGACAGAAGCAACACAACGACGATGCGGTAAAAGATGTTCAGGATTATATTGAAAAAAACATCGATGAAAAGATCACTGTAGACACCCTGGCAGATAAAGTGGCCGTAGGAAGGCGCAGCCTGGAAAGAAGATTTAAACGGGCAACCAACAATTCTGTTCTTGGTTACATTCAAAGAGTGAAAATAGAAGCCGCCAAAAGAAGTTTTGAGACCAGCCGCAAAAACATTAATGAAGTGATGTATGATGTGGGTTATACAGACACAAAAGCTTTCAGAACGACTTTCAAAAAAATTACCGGGCTCACGCCAATTGAGTACCGCAACAAATACAACAAACTTTCACAAAAAAACAACCACTTTTATAGTGTTAATTAGTTTTTGTTATTGCTAAAGAACAGCTTATAAATTAGGTTGGAGTAGTCCTGATCAGGATCATATCGATTTTATCAAATAATTTGAAAATTGCAGCACCGTTTGGAAAATAAATCGGGCGGGAATGTGTTTTATTTACGGACAAACAATAAAATCGATCCAATTCTTGTGATAAACCAGGTCGCACACTTACATCATGAAATATACTTTGAAGATACTTTACCTCTACCACGAACAATCGGCTTTTGAGGAAATAAGAACTACACTTGAAAATGCACAAATTTGCTTTGAAGCAAAAGCAGGAAGTACAAAGGAAAATCTAAGAGGCTTAATCAATGATTTCACTCCAGACATTATTCTTTCTGAACAAAATTGCTGCTGTGTTTTAAGCTCAGAAGCGCTTGACTTGCTAAAAGCTGAAAGATTAATGATCCCTTTTATCCTCATTAGCGATCATCTTCCTATTGAGGAGGTTTCAGAAATAATCAACGCGGGTGCTTCAGATTATGTAAGTAAAAACCATTTGGAAAGATTACCTGTAGCCATTCACCTTGCACTTAAAAAACACCGTCTGCAAATAGAAAGGGAAGAGTATGTGCAAAAGGTGGAAACTGCTGAATCACGATTCCGTTCGTTAATTGAGCATGCGGTCGATGCGGTAGTAATCTTAGATCCTGAAGGCAAAACGATTTATGCTTCGCCTTCCATCAAGCGCGTTATGGGTTATACTGAAGAAGAAGCAATTGGGTTATGCCTTTACAATGTTGTTCATCCTGACGACCTTGAAATGGTAAAGGAAAGGATGCAGGAGTGTTTAAAAAATCCGGGGATTTCATTATCAGAAATTCAATGCAGGTGTTTGCACAAAAACGGTAATTGGGTTTGGTATGAAGGCACTATTACTAATTTGATACACGATCCTGCTATTAACGGAATAGTCGATAATTTTCACGAGATAACTGAAAAAAAATCCCGCGAGCTTGATCTAAAGGAAAGTGAGGAAAGATACAAGTTCCTCTTTGAATACAGTACAACTCCAAAATGGATCTTCGACCTTGAAACACAACGTATACTTGATGTAAACGATACTGCTGTAAAAACTTATGGTTATAGTCGCGAGGAGCTATTGACGATGATCACCAACGATTTGAAGCCACCTGAAGAATTGGAAAGATTGGCAAAGGTTCATGCAGAATTGAAGAATATGGAAGGCTTGCTTCGTTTTGGAATTTACACCCAGGTAAAGAAAGACGGAACAAAAATTAAGGCAGAAGTTTCAGGTCATAAAGTTATGTACAAGAACAGGCCTTGTATGGTTATTGATTCATTTGATGTGACGGAAAGGGAAAAGACTTTAGCACAACTTAAAGACAGCGAAGAGAAACTGATGACTGCGCAAAGGATTGCGAAACTTGGTTATTGGAAGTGTGACTTAAATGATTTTCAGATCTACTGGTCAGAGGAAATATATAACATTTTTGGTGTTGAAAAGGAAAGTTTCTCTCCTACCCTTGAGAAATTAATGGAAAGCATTCATCCTGACGACCGGGAAAATTATTATAAAAACCGCGAGGAAACTTTTCACAAGCAAAAAGACCATGAATGTGAATACCGGATCATCGTTCCCGGCGGCACTGTGAAGTGGGTACACGAGTATGGAAAGTTTGTAAAAAATAACGAAGGCGTTGCCATTATTTTTGAAGGTACGGCCCAGGATATATCATCGAAAAGGCTTCTGGAGCAATCTCTTGAAGAGAGTAATTTAAGATATGAAATGGTTTCAAAAGCCACATCTGATGCCATTTGGGATTGGGATTTTAAAACGAATAAAGCTTATTGGGGCGAAGGTTTCGAAACTTTATTTGGATATGATCGTATCGACCTGGAGAAAGATAATTTTTGGGAATCAAAAATTCATCCCGAGGACAAGGAAAGAGTGATAAATAATCTTGAAGCTTCAATCAAAACCCAGCAATTGAATTGGTCTGATGAATACCGGTTTCGCAAAGCAGATAACAGTTATGCCTACGTTTTAGACAAAGGCTTTTTTACCAGGGATGAAGACGGCAACGCCTTGAAACTTGCTGGTGGAATGCAGGATATTACGAAAGGAAAGGAATTGGAAGAACTTCTTGATAAGGCTAATTCCCTGGCTCGAATAGGAAGTTTTGAGTATAATGTAAACAATAATTCGATGTATTGGTCAGACATTACAAAGCAAATTCATGAAGTAGAATCCTATTATGTATTGACTGAGGAAAAAGTAAAAGATTTTTATCAGACAGCTTCAGATTTGGAAACCATCAATAAGGCTTTTGAAAATGCTGTTCAAAAAGGAAATTCCTTCGATGTGGAATTGCCTATAACTACAGGAAAAGGAAACAGCCGCTGGATACGTGTTATTGGCGAAACAGAGTTTATAAACGGAAGGTGTGCAAGGGTTTATGGAAGTGTGCAGGATATTGATCAAAGAAAAAAAGCTGAAGAGGCTTTAAGAATAAGTAATAACAGGTATTCGATGGTGGCCAAAGCAACTAATGACTCAATATGGGATTGGGACTTTGCGACAAATACAGTTGAGAGGCCTGACAAGCCTCTTGAAAGCCTTTTGGGTTATGAACATATTGCCCCTTTTGAAGTTGATGACTTTTGGCAAAGCCATGTTCACCCGGATGATTGGAAAAGAATAACGGAAAGCAGGAATAGGCTGTTTGAAAATCCTAATGAAAATTATTGGGAAGACGAGTATCGTTTCTTGAAACCGGACGGTTCTTATGCAATCGTTTATGATCGTGGATACATTATAAGAAATAAAGAGGGAAAGGCTGTGAGGATGATTGGTGCTTCAAGAGATATTTCTAAACTAAAAGAAAATGAAATACAACTTAAAATACTGAATGAGCAACTGGAAGCAAGGGCCAAAGAACTCGTCGCTTCTAACCAGGAACTGGAACAATTTGCCTATGTAGCATCCCATGACCTGCAGGAACCTTTAAGAATGGTAAGTAATTTTCTTACACAAATAGAAAAAAAATACTACGATATCCTTGATGAAAAGGGAAAGACTTACATCCATTTTGCTGTGGATGGCGCTCAAAGAATGCGTCAAATGATTCTTGACCTTCTGGAATTTTCAAGGGCAGGGAGAAAGGTAGATGAAAGGAAACAAGTGAACCTGAACATCCTGGTAAAAGAAATTCTTAACCTGCACCAAAAACAGGTGGAAGAAACGAAAGCAATAGTAAAAGTTGGCGAACTTCCCGTTATAGCCGCTCCGCAAAGCGCGATAAGGCAGGTATTCCAAAACCTGATCAGCAACAGTCTCAAATACAATCAACTCAAAAAAGGCATTATTCCTGAAATTTCTATTAGTTCAAAAGATCATGGAAACGAATGGCAGTTTGAAGTTAAAGACAATGGCATTGGAATAGATAAACAGTATTTTGAAAGAGTGTTTGTTATTTTTCAACGTTTACACGATCGTAGTGAATATTCCGGAACCGGGATTGGCCTCGCGATCACAAAGAAAATAATTGAAAACATGCATGGAAATATTTGGATCGAATCTGAGCCGGGCAAAGGAACAAGTTTCTTTTTTACCCTACCGAAATAATATCACTTATGAACTGCAATCTCATCACTAGTTCAGTTTATTTGCTAAATCATTATCTGAAATTTTTATTTAATAGATTAACTTAGTAATTCAGTTAATTTTTTTTGCTGAAACTAACCATTAGAAGATTTCTATTGCATGAAAAAGATTGAAGAAGCCATACAACAAACCCACGGATTTAGAAATCCATATCATAAAGCTACAGTCAATCTAATCTATTCAGGAAGATGGATCATAAACCTGCATAATGAACTTTTTGGAGAATTTAATCTTAGCATTCAGCAGTACAATGTTCTTAGAATCCTAAAAGGACAATATCCCCATGCACTTACGGTAAAACTTATTCAACTGCGCATGCTTGACAAAGCATCGGATGCCTCCCGCATTGTTGAAGGATTGAGAAAAAGAGGATTAGTGAAACGAGAATTAAACGCCACAGACCGCAGGCGGGTAGATGTGGTCATTACCAAAAAGGGCCTGCAGCTTTTGATGGAGATTGAAAGCAGAAGTAAGGAAATGGACAACTTTCTCTCTAATCTTGATCCCAAAGAAATTCAAACACTCAACCTCCTCCTCGACAAAATGCGTTCCTGAAAAATCCATAGCAATTATTGTTTCTCCCCCTCAATTATGATTTGAATCATTTTTAGCTCTGATGAGGGTCATTTCTAATTAACTGGTACTGTTTCAGTTTTGCGGAACAATTTGATGTTACAACATTTATTGTTGTAACAATTGAAATTAAAATCCTGGTTTAATATCTATTTAATTGCACGCTTCAAAAATTCTGTAATCATGAAAAAGAAATATCTCATTCCGTTTCTACTGGAACTATTCCTTCTCCTTTTGGTTTCCTCTTTCTGTATTACTCAATCCAAAGGTCAATCGAACTCATGGCCAGTTCCCAAAGCAGCGGCTGATCTGCAAAACCCCCTGGCCAGCAATTCAAATTCTATAAAAAATGGCATGACTTTATACCAGTCATATTGCGCACCCTGCCATGGCAAGAATGGCAAAGGTGACGGCCCCGCAGCTACATCTTTGCATCCGAAACCCGCGGATCACACTTCCGCAGCGGTACAAGCAGAATCTGATGGTACTTTATTCTACAAAATTTCCGAAGGACATAATAATACCGCTATGCCTCCTTTCAAATCAGTGTTAACTGCTGATCAAAGGTGGGCGATCATTAATTATATCAGAACACTTTCCCGCAAATAATCTATTCACAATAATATTTATGTCATGGAACCCTTTTACAAACAATTTCACAAATTATCGGCTTTGTGCCTGTTATTAGTCCTGAGTCTTGCCGCCAATGCGCAGGATTCAATTTCTGTTTCGGATGCAACTACTGCAGCAGTACAGGAAGGCGATTCTCCCAAACCCGGTTCTCAAAGTTTTTTGCTTACCGGTGAAGCTTCATCACTGTTTCTTGCTTCTAAAGATGGAAACACATTTGTACCTCTAACATTAATGCTCATGCCACTTGCCAAAATCAACGACAGGTTGTTTTTGGAAAGTGGTCTTAAAATGGAAATGCAGGATGATGGAAGTTTTGGATTTGGACTTGAAGTACTGAATTTGCATTACCGTGTCAATCCATGGCTCACCATTCATGCAGGGAAATTTGCCGCGCCGTGGGGAAATGTACTGGACATGTTTGGCGAAGGCTTTGTAAGCCGGTTTCCAATCGGTCCCATTGGATTATCGGATGATGGGATGGCGCCAACTGACCAGGTAGGGTTTGGAGTTCAGGGAGGCTTCCAGGCCGGAAAATCCAAAATGTTATATGATTTTTACCTGGCTAATGGCCCTCAACTTATGGTAAGTACAGATGGCACTTCAGATAACATGACGGGCCACATGAGCTACGATGCTCTGAGTGACAATAACAAGAACAAAGCGATCGGAGGTAAAATAGGGATTTTGCCTTTTTCTAATTCTACTTTGCAAATTGATGCCTTTGGTCAGTATGCCGGTAAAACAGGAGATGCCGGTTCACCTTATGAGAATGTAAGCAGTTCTTCTTACGGAGCGGATTTTAATTATTATAAGAATTTCAATAATGCAATGCTGCGGTTAAGAGGACAATATGAAGAAACGAATACCAGCAATGCCACCTATCAGTTTATTGATACTTCAGGGCCTAAAAATTACACTTTCAATAATAAAGGGAATTCCTGGTATTTAGAAGGAACCGTGCGTCCAACAATATCTTCAATGGATTTTTTACATGACCTTGAACTTGGTGCCCGGTATGCCCAGTATGATCCACCAAAGAATGCCTTGTGGGGCGGTGAAACTTCAAAACAATTTACATTAGATCTTACTTATTGGTTCACCTGGAGCAGCCAGATAAATTTGGGGTACAATATTGAAACTGATGCTGGAGCAAAGCAGTACAATGAGTTTGTTATCCGCACTTTATACAAATTTTAAAATCAAGCGTCATGAAAAATATAAATAAGATTAAAACATTTTCAATCCTGGTAAGTTTTGCTTTCATTATAATGGTTGTAATACTTAACAGTTGCAAAACGCCTGCATTAATTGCAGCAAAACCAGGTGCACAACTTTGGGCCGAAAACTGCACGCGTTGCCACAATACTCCTCCTCCATCTATTTATAGTGATGCAGAATGGGAAGTTGTTGGTGAACACATGCGCTATAAAGCCAACCTTACTGACCAGGAAGTACAGAAAGTTGTCGCATTTCTAAAGTCAAGTAACTAAAGCTATTGATAAAGACCCGGCGATCCTTTATAGAAGCAATTTGCCTCGATGTGCTGTTCTGTATTTTTGATTACGAAGCAATTATCTGAAATTATTCTTCTCGAAATTTTGATAATTGCTTTTTTATTTCAATCCTGATCTTGATGAATCATTGTAGTCAATTACAACTGCAGTAAACAAAAGATTTTATCAGATTTTTTTTTTTGGTACTTAAATGTCTTTGATAAAAGATTCTACGGCAAGCAGGTAACTTTTTAATCCAAATCCTGAGATTGTTCCAACACATTTCGCCGAAATATGCGACAGCTTTCGAAACTCTTCGCGCGCTTCTATGTTGGAAATGTGAACTTCAACCACTGGAATTTTTACAGCAGCGATTGCATCGCCAATGGCAACAGAAGTGTGGGTATATCCTCCTGCATTCAGAATAATTCCGTCCATTCGTTTTGCTGATTCCTGGATCTCATTGATAATTTCACCTTCCACATTACTCTGAAAATAATCAAAGTCTATGGTTTCATATTGCTTACGCAATTTTTGAAAAAAATGTTCAAATGATTCTGAACCATAAATTCCAGGTTCGCGTGTACCAAGCAGGTTTAAATTAGGCCCGTTTATAATTGATAATTTCATAATACAAAACTAAAGAAAATAACGCGCCAAAATTTTTACTGAAGCATTTCAAAAAACTCATCAAAGAGATATCGGCTGTCGTGCGGACCGGGCGTAGATTCGGGATGATATTGTACAGAGAAAGCAGGGCGATCTTTAAGACGAATTCCTTCCACAGAATTATCATTCAGATTGATATGTGTCACTTCAATGTTGTCATTTTTCATCACTGCTTCTGCGTTTACACCGAACCCATGATTTTGCGTAGTGATCTCGCATCTACCGTTGATGATATTTTTAACAGGGTGGTTCAATCCGCGGTGCCCGTGATGCATTTTAAAAGTTGGGATTCCGTTGGCAAGAGCGAGTAATTGCTGGCCCAGGCAAATACCAAATAAAGGTTTGCCGGCATCAAGAATTTTTTTAACCGTATCTATTGCGTAATCCATTGGTTCAGGATCGCCTGGGCCATTACTGATAAAATATCCGGTCGGATTGAATTTTTGTAATTCAGAAAATGGCGTTTTTGCATTAAACACTTTCACATAAGCGCCTCTCTCTACCAAACAATTCAGAATATTTTTCTTTATTCCATAATCCAAAACCGCAATCCTTATTTTACTATTCTCATCACCGGCAGTGTATGGAGCTTTGGTAGAAACAGCAGAAGCCAACTCAAGGCCGGCCATTGAAGGAACTTCTGCCAAGATCTTTTTGAGCTCTTCGATACTTTTATTTTCCGAAGAAATAATGCAGTTCATTGCTCCCGCTTCACGAATGTGAATAACCAAAGCGCGGCTGTCAACTCCATCAATAGCCACAATATTTTGTTTTTCAAAATACTCCTGCAATGAATGATCGGCAGCAAAACGGGAATATTGTTCTTCCAGGTTTCTACCGATGATCCCTTTCACTTTTATGGAATCACTTTCCACTTCTTTATCATTAATACCGTAGTTGCCAATGTGCACATTGTTCATCACAACGATCTGGCCGTAATAACTTGGATCAGTAAAAACTTCCTGGTAGCCGGTCATTCCAGTGTTAAAACAAATTTCACCGGTGGTGGTTCCGATCTTGCCAAAAGCTCTTCCATAAAAAACGTTTCCGTCTTCAAGAATTAAAACTGCTGCAGTAGGAGAATTTGAATCAGACATGAATAAAGTTTTGCAAAGAAAAGAAAATGAGTTGAAATAATTTTTTAAAAATTTGGGTTATTTGTTGGTTTACTGCAAAAAGCGGGCACAAAAAAGCCTGCGACTAAGGCAGGCTTTATAAAATAAAGTTTATTTTTTTTCATCGCCATCAGGCTCTGCTGCATTTTCCGGTTCCGCTCCTTTCTCTGCATCTTCAACAGCAGCTTCAGAAGTTGGCTGAGATTTCTTTTCAGCCTTTGGTTCTTCTGCTTTAGTATCTGCAACAGGTTTTTCTTCGGCTTCAGTTTTAGTTTCAGCCGATTTTTTACTGCGTCCAGCTCTACGTGTTCTTTTACCTTTTGTTTCTGCTTCACCGACACCTTTGCCGTAGATCTCGTTGTAATCAACCAATTCAATCAGCGCCAGTTCTGCGTTATCTCCGGGTCTCTTTCCTAATTTGATCACTCTTGTATATCCTCCGGGGCGGGAAGCAATTTTTGGACTGATCACATCAAATAATTCTTTAACTGCTGATTTATCCTGCAAGCGGCCGAAAACCACACGACGTTGATGCGTTGTATTGTCTTTTGATTTGGTAATGAGAGGTTCTACAAACGGACGCAAAGCTTTTGCTTTTGCCAATGTAGTTACGATCTTTTTATGTTCAAATAATTGGCAGGCAAGATTAACCAGCAACGCATTTCTGTGGCTTGCTGTTCTGCCTAAGTTGTTGATTTTATCTCCGTGACGCATGACTGTTGTTTTTAGGTTATACCGTGTCAGGAATTATAACCCTTGTTAGTATTTATTTTTATTTTTTCAAATCGTTCAACAGAACGATCATCTTATTCTTCATCCAATTTGATCTTGCTCAGATCCATTCCAAATCCAAGTCCTCTTTCATTCAACACTTGTTCAATTTCGCTCAAAGATTTCTGACCGAAGTTTCTGAACTTCATCAGGTCTTCCTGTTCATACTGAACCAGTTCGCTCAATGAATTGATCTTAGCAGCTTTTAAGCAGTTGAAAGCTCTTACAGAAAGATCAAGATCTTCCAATGGAGTTTTCAATACTTTTCTTAATTGAAGTGTTTGTTCATCAACAAGGTCTTCTTTCTTTTCTTCTTTATTATCGAAAGTGATGTTTTCATCAGTGATGATCATCAGGTGCTGAATAAGAATTCTTGACGCCTGCTTCACAGCTTCTTCAGGATGAATGGTTCCGTCAGTAACTACCTCCATCACGAGCTTTTCAAAGTCAGTTCTTTGTTCAACCCTTGTATTTTCGATACTGTATTTTACATTCTTGATAGGTGTATAAATCGCATCGATTGGAATATATCCGAAGTGTGAGCTTTTCTCTTTGTTTTCTTCTGCCGGAACATAACCACGACCTTTGGCGATAGTGATTTCGATATCCAGTTTGGCAGATGGATCCATTGTGCAGATAAGGAGATCAGGATTCATCACTTCAAATGCCGGAGTAGCTTCTCCAATCATTCCTGCGGTGAATTCAGTTTTATTTTTCAAAGACAAAGAAACTTTTTCTGATCCACTGTCCTGGTCAGTTTTCTTTTTAAAACGAACCTGCTTCAGGTTAAGAATAATTTCAGTTACGTCTTCTGTAATACCTTTTATAGTTGCAAATTCATGGTCGGCGCCGTTGATACTGATACCTACAATTGCATAACCTTCCAAAGAATTAAGTAACACCCTGCGAAGAGCATTACCAATGGTAACACCATAACCCGGTTCTAATGGGCGAAATTCAAACTGCGCTTCAAAATCTGTACTTTTCTGAAGAACAATTTTGTCTGGTTTTACAAAATTTAAAATGGCCATTTTTTATTTTGTTTTAGATTTAATCTTACTCTGGTTTTTGCGAGGAAGATTTTAATTGTTTGAAACTTATTAATTCCTTTCTTCTCACAAGGATTATTTGCTGTACAACTCGACGATCAGCGATTCCTTGATATTTTCCGGAACGCTTTCTCTTTCGGGATAGGCAATAAATGTTCCTTTCATTTCTCCTTCATTAAAATCGATCCAGTTGAACTTCGGGTTCTTTGGGCGTATGTTAGAAGTTATAGAAGTGTTATGAGCTGCTTTATCTTTCAGACCAACTACATCACCTGGTTTTAAAGAAAAAGAAGGAATATTAACTACTTCGCCATTCACGGTTACGTGTTTGTGCGAAACCAGTTGGCGTGCAGCCTGGCGGCTTGGAGCAATTCCCATTCTGAAAACGGTATTGTCAAGACGCGCTTCGAGCAACTTAATTAATTGCTCACCGGTAACCCCTTTACGGCGTGAAGCCTCATTAAAAGTATTGCGGAATTGTTTCTCCAATAAGCCGTAAGTGTATTTGGCTTTTTGTTTTTCACGAAGCTGAAGAGCATATTCACCAAGGCTTTTGCGCTTGCGGGCTGCTCCATGCATTCCCGGAGGATTACTGTTTTTTGTCAGCCATTTACCATTACCGGTAATTGGCTCTCCGAAAATTCGAGAGATCTTTGTTTTTGGTCCTGTGTAACGAGCCATAGTTTTTCTTTGATTTTTTAGTGTCGGTGCATCATCATTAAAAATCGAAAATCAATAATGCACCCAGTTATTAAAAAAATGTTTTGATTAAACTCTTCTCTTTTTGGGAGGTCTGCAACCATTGTGCGGCAGTGGGGTAATATCTTTAATCATTACCACTTCAATACCTGATTGCGCTAAAGAACGGATAGCACCTTCACGACCGGAGCCTGGTCCTTTTACAAATACATCAACGCGTTTTAAACCCGCATCAGAAGCTACTTTTGCAGCGTCTGCGGCAGCCATCTGTGCAGCATAGGGCGTATTTTTCTTGGAACCCCTGAAGCCCATTTTGCCTGCAGAAGACCATGAAATAACCTGGCCTTGCTTATTGGTTAAACTGATGATGATGTTGTTGAAACTTGCAACGATGTGTGCTTCTCCGTAAGGATCAACTTTTACAACCCTTTTCTTTGAAGATGCTTTAGCATTTGTGGATTTTGCCATAATAAATTCTAATAGGTAATCTTTAAATTGTTATCCCCGATATTATCGGGGCTGAACCAACCCTCCCTCCGGCTTTTAGATATCTGGTATTGATTCAAAAAAATATAAGCCTTTATCGCTTGAACCTTTTGGCATTCTGCCTCCGGCATTAAACTACTACTTCTTAGGTGCCTTTTTCTTTCCGGCAACAGTCTTACGTTTTCCTTTACGTGTACGGCTATTGGTGCGTGTACGTTGTCCGCGAAGAGGTAAACCTTTACGATGTCTCAATCCACGATAGCAGGCAATATCAAGCAAACGCTTAATATTTGTCTGCACCTCACTACGTAAAGCACCTTCTGTTTTGAACTCGTTGGTAATGATGTTCCTGATCGCTGTTTGCTCTTCATCATTCCACTCGCTCACTTTTTTATCATAATCAACATTGGCCTTATCCAAAATGTACCGGGCAGTTGATCTTCCGATACCATATATATAGGTAAGTCCAATTTCTCCTCTTTTGTTTTTGGGTAAATCTATACCGGCAATGCGCGCCATAAGTATTCTGTATTTTTAATTTTAAGATTTAATGTTTATCCCTGCCTCTGTTTGTAACGTGGGTTTTTTTTGTTGATCACATACAACCTGCCCTTTCTTCTTACGATCTTACAATCAACACTTCTTTTCTTTATCGAAGCCCTTACTTTCATGATTTCACTTTTTAATTTAGCTGTGAAAAGTTTGTTATTTATATCTGAAAATGATCCGGCCCCTCGATAAATCGTAAGGGCTCATCTCAACTCCTACTTTATCTCCCGGCAAAATCCTGATATAATGCATCCGCATTTTACCGGAAATAGTGGCCAAAATTTCATGTCCATTTTCCAGCTTAACCCTGAACATCGCGTTGGATAAGGCTTCCAGGATCGTACCGTCTTGTTTTATTAATGCTTGTTTGGCCATAACGTTTTTGGAGGCGCAAAGATAGGTTTATTATTTCAATTTATGAAAAAATATGGCATGTTTGCCCCTCCTTTTTCTTATCCTGACAAAAGCGGCAAATTTTAAACCACGATTACAATGTGCAGATTAGTCTTTGTAGATTGTAAGTTTTTTTATATTTGTATTTCCCAAAAATAAAAAAAATGAAAACGATCCTTTCCCTTTTGGCTGTTGCAGTTATTTTTTCGGCCTGCAGCAAAAGCAATTCTTCAGGCTCTGTCTCAGCTGATGTCTACCTAAATACAAATGCCGGCAGTTCATGGTCATTCACTCAAACAGATGAAACAGGAACTAATCCACCTGCCAACTATACAGTTGCCTCCACTTCAAAAGACACCACCGTTGGCTCACAAAAGTATCACGTTTTTACCTATTCTTATGGAGGAAGTGAATATTTAGGTGATGATGGCAATAATTATTATCAATACGATTCCATTCCGGTAAGTGGAGGAATAAATATCGACAGGCTTTATTTAAAATCCAATGCTTCAGCTGGAGATACATGGAACCAGGATTTTTCATTGAATATCCCGGGGAGTCCGATTCCTGTTCCATTAACCGTAACCAATAAGATAGCCGAAAAGGGAATTACCAGGACAGTGAATGGTACACAATATTCCAATGTAATTCATGTTACGACAACACTTTCTTCAGCGCTCATACCGGCAAGTTCATTTACTTCCAGCATTGACAGCTATTATGCACCCAATTACGGTTTAATTGAGAACACAAGTGTTATCCAATTAAATTACCAGGGGCTGGATGAAAATATTAATGTAAAAACAGTATTGACCGGCGCTACTTTGAAATAGCTATATTACTTCATCAGTAAGATGAACTTTGGTCATAGCATTATAATGATTCTGTAATTGGTGAACGCTGATTGGATGGGTCATGATCCTCTTTTCGTCACGATACCACAATTCGAACGTTGAAAAATCATCTTGTTTAGGGGTTTGTAACCTAAAGGCTCCTTTCATATATTTGACAGAGCCGTCATCATTTACATGTTTTGAAAACTTTAATTTCATAAGTTGCTCTTCATCCAACGGCAACGGATACAGATCTTCTGTTTCAAACCATAAGTCCTGCACACCGGTGTTAATGCACACTTGCTTTTCATCATGGTTAAAATCTACTACTTCTCCGCGCCATGCCTGGCCATCACTTTTGGCAAGCACATAATCGCCGTTTTTTAATTCGCTAAACTTTATCATACGTTAGAATTTTTGCTCAATTTATGAAAAAATTTAATTAAGTTTTTTGCAATTTACAGCTAGCTTATCTATTCAGACCAACTCATCACGTAATTTTCATCTTCAATTTCCAATGCATCTTTTGTCAATTTCAAAGGATGAAATGTATCTACCATCACTGCCAATTCTTTGGTTTCTTTCATCCCGATACTTTTTTCAACAGCCCCGGGATGTGGCCCATGAGGAATGCCGCCCGGATGCAAAGTGATCATTCCACGAGTAACATGCTTGCGACTCATAAAATCGCCGTCAACATAATAAAGTACTTCATCACTATCAATGTTGCTGTGATTATAAGGAGCAGGAATAGAAAGCGGATGATAATCAAACAACCGCGGAACAAAGGAACACACAACAAAATTTCTTCCTTCAAATGTAAGATGTACCGGCGGTGGCTGGTGCACTCTGCCCGTGATCGGTTCAAAATCATGAATGGAAAAGGCAAATGGATAACAACAACCATCCCAACCAATAACATCAAAAGGATGATGCAAATAATGGATTCCGTACATCATTCCGTTCTTTTTCACTTTTAATAAAAAATCTCCTTCTTCATCTATCGTTTGCAAATTTTGTGGTGCACGAATATCTCTTTCACAATACGGAGAATTTTCTAGCAACTGGCCATAATTGCTAAGGTATTTTCTTGGATAACGTACAGGGCTAAACGATTCAACAATAAACAGCCGGTTCTTTTCATTCTCAAACTCAATTTGATAAATAGTTCCTCGTGAAATAACCAAATAATCACCGTAAGCAAAAAGCAATTCACCATATTGCGTTTTAAGTTTGCCATTCCCTTCATGAACAAAAACAATTTCATCAGCATCCGCATTTTTATAAAAATAACCTTCCATGCTTTGCCGGGGAGCAGCCAGTGAAATATGGCAATCACTATTTACTAAAACAGGTTTCCTGCTTTGTAAATAATCATCTTCCGGCTTTATGCTAAATCCCTGGAAGCTGCGGTGTTTTAACATTTTTTCCTCAGCCACTTGTGGCGAAACGTTGAAAGGTTCCTCCGTCTTTACTATTTGGGTGGGTGGATGAGTATGATACAACAAACTGGAATCTGAAGAAAATCCTTCAGTTGAAAATAATTCTTCAGAAAACAAACCGCCATCCGGCTTTCGAAATTGCGTGTGTCGCTTATGAGGCACAGAACCAGCTCTATGATAATGAGGCATAATGAATAAATTTTCCAATTCGATCGTTGAATAAAATTACGAAAGAAATAGGGTTGGGAAATGGTTTAGAAGGTTTAGGAAGTTTAGAGGTTGAGGAGTTTGAGAGTAAACAGATAAATAAATTGCTTTTTTTCTGATCAACTCCCTTTTTGCAGTGGAAGTCAAGAGCGAACAAACAAATAAGGCAATTTTTTTTCTGCAAAAAGAAAACGAATTAACCCAATAAACCAATTAACATTTAAACAAATAAACCAATTAAGCACCTAACCTTTCCAATTGCCTAAATTCGCTTCAAAAAAAATTGACACGCATCGGCCTTATTTCTGACACACACGATTTTTTGGATCCTGCCGTTTTTGAACATTTTAAAAATTGCGATGAGATCTGGCATGCAGGCGACTTCGGTTCTGCAGAAATTGCAGAGGCATTAAAGAAGTACAAACCTTTGCGTGGCGTTTATGGTAACATTGATGGTTATGACATAAAAAGCGTTTACCCTGAACAGTTAGTTTTTAATTGCGAAGATGTGAAAGTGATGATGCGGCATATAGGAGGTTATCCTCCGAAATATAATGCAGAAACTAAAAAAGAACTTTTAATCCAGAAGCCGCAATTGTTTATCAGCGGGCATTCACATATTTTAAAAATCATGTACGACGAAAAATTAAAATGTCTTCACATCAATCCCGGTGCAGCCGGAAAACACGGCTGGCATAAGATGCGCACCCTTGTTCGTTTTGCAATTGATGCAAAAAACATTTTGGATTGCGAGGTAATTGAACTGGGAACACGCGGTTAAAATGAGTTTTCAATGATTGTTGTATTACAAAGTGGAATATTAAATTTGCATGATGATGCGCAATAAAAAGTTTTTTGCAGGAATAATGGCTACACTTTTTTTGATTGCCTGTAACCAGGGCGACAAGACGATAAATCCTCCACAGACTTCAGATCAAAATACAATTGAATCGATCAAAGAACAGATAAAGCAACATCCCGATTCTTTGATGTTGAAAGAAAATTTAATAGAAGCTTATAGAAATGCAGGTTATTATGATTCCGCAATTTCAATTGCTAACCAGGAAATTTCGAAAGACAGTGGCAGTGCTTATCTATGGAACATAAAAGCGTCTCTTTATTTTGAAAACGGCGATACCATGCAGGCAATTAATTCACTCAAACGCGCCATCGACATATATCCGCTTCCCGATTATTTGGTAGCACTTGGAACTGTTTATGCAGAAATTAAAAATCCCCGATGCCTGGTAATAGCAGATGAACTTTTAAAAGCGAACCGCGCAAAAAGCGGCAAGGACGCTTATTTTATTAAGGGACTATATTATAATTATAAGAACGAACCGCAGAAGGCGATTCCCTACCTGGACAGTTGTCTTTCCCTCGATTTTACCTACATGTATGCTTATCGTGAAAAGGGAATTTCTCTATACATGGAAAAAAAATATGAGGATGCTGTAAAAGTCTTGAAACGTGCTGTTACTATTCAGAATAATTTTGACGAAGGATATTACTGGCTGGGAAAATGTTACGAGAAACTAAACAAAAAAGACAAAGCAATTCAAAGTTACCAGAATGCATTGCTTTATGATAAAGATTATATTGAAGCGCGGGAAGCTTTAAACCGGCTGCAATCGACAAAATAAACTCGTTAATTTTATTTAATAAAAACAATATGCCCATCATTGCACCATCACTTTTAGCCTCTGATTTTTTGCATCTTGAAAAGGAATGCCAAATGCTGAATGAAAGCCAGGCGGATTGGTTTCATTTGGATGTGATGGATGGCCGGTTTGTTCCGAATATTAGTTATGGTTTGCCGGTTATAAAACAACTGAGAAAAACAACTTCAAAATTTTTTGATGTTCATTTGATGATCGTCGAACCGGAGAAATATGCCGAAGATTTTAAGCAAGCCGGAGCAGATGGACTAACAGTTCATCTTGAAACGTGCCCGCATCTTCACAGGAATATTCAACAAATAAAATCGCTCGGAATGAAAGCCGGGATTGCCATTAATCCTGCTACGCCCATCTTCCTTTTAAAGGATATCATTCGCGATGCAGATATGATTTTGGTGATGAGCGTCAATCCTGGTTTTGGTGGACAATCATTCATTGAACATTCACTTGAAAAAATAAAAGAATTACGAAAGCTGATCAACGACTCCGGTTCTGCTGCAACGATCGAAGTTGATGGTGGAATTTCGTTGGAAAATGCAGCGCAAATTATAAATGCCGGTGCAGATATTTTGGTGGCAGGAAGTTCTATATTCAAATCAGATGATCCTGTTGAGACAATAAGAAAAATGAAAGAATTATAGCAGTATTTTTTATGATAACTGTTTTGTAGCAAACAAACAAACTCTGACAATTTTTTTTCTACATCCCATCATGCAGCTGCTGAAGCACAGGCATTGTTTGCTTTATCCAATTAGTTTCTGACGCATCCCAATCATATTTCTTTCCAACAAGAGCATCTTCCAATATTTGCCTTCCTTTATATGCCTGTTCTTTTGAATAAAAGCAATTCATCCATTTTTTATCCAGCTTATCTTCATTTTCAATCGCTATTCCTCCTGAATACCATTTTAGGCAACAGGGCAATCCGGTAAAATCTATTTCCTCAGCCTTTCCTGTTATGAAACCTTTAAAATACCATGCATAAAACTGAACACTCTGCCTTACACGTTCTCTTATCTGCTCATCAGTTTCGGGTTTTGATGGTTTTTTAGTCCATTTGTAATTTATTTCTGCAAAAGGATTTTCTTTAGATTCGGGCCAACTTGTGCTCGTGGATTTGTAAGTAAGTTTTGAAAGTTTCTTCTTTTCAGTCCTGGAAAGAATAAGTTGCTCTTGATTGATCCGGTCGATCTGATATTCGGCTTTTCTTCCGTTATTATACTTCACATGGATTATGGTGCCATCCAAATTAAATTTTCCATAATCCTGTTCCCCCGCAGGGTTTTCAAGGACTGAAGAATCGGTGAGAAAAACAATTCCTGGAACATACTCCATGCTGTCTTCGGAAGTATAGGAAACATCTCCTGTAAGTGGATGATCAGCATCGGTCAATTCCCAATATTGAGTAAGTAAATGAAATGTATCAGTAACTTCCGACGTTTCATCAATAAGTTTTTCATTCCTTGTTTGAGAAGGAATAACACAACGTGAAAAAATCAAGGTTAAAAGTAGAATGCAGCTAATGGTAAATTTTCTCATGGTCCAAATGTAATAAATCAAAAAGGAAAGTCATAACGGTGATCAATTTTAGTTCTTTAATCAAAGAACACTAATTTTATAAATATTATCTTCACTTTATGAAACTGACGGTTTTCACCTTGCTTCTTTTCACAAGCCTCACCTGTTTCTCTCAAAGGAAGACCGCCCATGTTTCTGGAAGTGTTATTGATGAAAATGAAGATCCGGTTCCTGGCGTTACGATTACGATCCTGGGAAAACAAAATGGAATCGTTTCTTCAGATTCAGGAAAATTCGAAATGGAAGTTCTGGCAGATCGCGCCTTTGCACTTGTCTTTTCACACACCGGATTTCATTCGCAACAAAAAAATTTCTACCTCAGTCCCGGTGAAAAAGAACAACTAACGGTAAAGCTTATACGAAGTAGTAAGACTTTACAAACCGTGGTCGTAAAATCTGAAAAAGAAAGAAAAGAAACAGGGCTGATAAGGATCAATCCAAAGAATGCCGTGTCTGTTCCATCTGCAACTGGCGGAGTGGAAAGCCTTGTAAAAACGCTTGTCGGCAGCAATAATGAACTTACTTCCCAGTATTCGGTTCGTGGCGGCAACTATGATGAAAACCTTATCTACATTAATGATTTTGAAATTTACCGCCCTTACCTGATCACCAATGGGCAACAGGAAGGATTGAGTTTTATCAATCCTGAATTGGTAAAAAATATTGACTTTTATACAGGTGGATTCCAGGCCAAATATGGTGACAAGATAAGCAGTGTTTTAGACATCCAATATAAAAAACCAGTTGGTTTTGCGGGTTCTGTTTATATCAGTCCGCTTGAACAAGGATTGCATCTGGAAACACTATCAAAAAATAAAAAATTGTCATTGCTTTTTGGTGTTCGAAGTAAAACCAACAGGAACCTCCTGAGCAGCCAGGAAACTAAAGGAAATTATATTCCATCAGCATCGGATCTCCAGGCATATATTACTTATCAGTTTTCTTCAAAACTTCAATTGGAACTTTTAGGAATTATTTCCAGCTCTAAATTTACTCTTATTCCCGAATCTGCTCAAAAGTCTACCGCAGTTTTTTCTCCATTATTCACTGCCAATCTTGGGCTTGACATCTATTTTGATGGACAGGAAAAGGACAGTTACAACAGCAACTTGGTTGGGTTAACCCTTGTTCAAAACATGAATAAAAGGGTAAAATTAAAATGGATGTTCAGCCGCTACGGCGATATTGAAAATGAAAATGTTGATATTACAGGAGCGTATCTTTTTGGCGAAAGGAATTTCGATAAAACCCAACCGGATTTTGGTAAAATAATCAATCCATTAGGTGCTGGAGTTTTTCAAAATTATGCACGCAACAGCCTGGACATTGCTGTTTACAACATAAGTCATAAAGGAACTTTCAGTGTGGGAAAACATTTTCTGCAATGGGGTTTATCATTTGATCATTCTGTGATCAATGATAATTTGAACCAGTGGGAATACCAGGATAGTGCGGGTTATTCTCTTCCTTTTAGTCCAAATCAGCTTAACCTCACCGATGTTTTAAAATCAAAATCAGATTTAACTGTTGATAAATACAGTGGATACATACAGGACAACATTCATTTATCTAATGGACCAAATGAAGCAATTTTAGAAGCCGGAACAAGGTTTAATTATGATGCTTTGAATAGAGAATTTTTGATAAGTCCGCGCGCTCAAATAAGTTATAAACCGGATTGGAAGAGGGACATTATTTTTAAAGCTTCTGCAGGAATTTATGACCAGCCTCCTTTTTATCGTGAAATGCGAAGGCCAAACGGATCAGTAAATACGAATTTGAAAAGCCAAAAAAGTATCCAGTACGTGGCGGGTTTCGATTATAATCTTTCTAATACAAAAAGGCCAATGCGTATCACAACCGAAGCTTATTACAAATCTCTTCATGAGGTAGATCCTTATGACATCAATAATTTGCAGATCAGTTATTTTGGTGAAAACAATGCACGTGCTTTTGCGGCAGGAATTGAAACGCGTTTGTTTACTGAATTGGTGAAAGATGCCGAAAGCTGGTTCAGTATCGCAGTGAGCCGGACCATGGAAAACATAAACAACGATTATTATTACACCTACCGGAATAAAGAAGGAGAATTGATCACTTCACAATCGAAAGACCAGGTAGTAGCAGACAGCACAAAAACTGATATCGGATGGATAAGAAGACCAACGGACAGGTTGCTCACAATGGGTTTGTTTTTACAGGATTATTTAAGTACGAATAAAAATTTTAAAGTACATTTAAACCTGATTTATGGAAGTAACATGAGTTATAACATTCCAAACAGTATGAAATACCGCAATGCGCTTATTTTAGAACCGTACATCCGGGCCGATATTGGATTCAGCGCATTATTATTAAGCGACAAAGTTCATCGCAGGAGCCACTCACCATTTCGCAGTTTTGATAATATCTGGGCAAGCCTGGAAGTATTCAATCTTATCGATCGTGCTAATACTATTTCTTACCAGTTAATAAAAGATTTTGCAAATAACACTTTCAGCATACCCAACAGGCTAACGCCACGACTTATAAATTTCAAATTGCTCGCACGATTCTAAATTAAAAACACATAAACATGCACAGAAGACTATTAACCAGTATCGCTTTAGTTTCCACTGCATTTGCTACTGCAAATGCCCAACAAAAAATGAAGCCGGAAGACACCGAATATTATTCACCTGTTCCGGCCGTTGTTACGCCGGGAAAAACCTGCGGAGCTGCTCCTTCAGACGCAATTATTTTGTTCAATGGAAAAGATCTTTCAAAATGGGTTGAAACAAAGGACACCACCAAACAGGCCGATTGGAATGTTCATGATGGTATTGTAACTGTAAACAAACAAGCGGGGAACATCCAAACCAAACAAAGGTTTATGGATTATCAATTGCATCTTGAATGGAAAGAACCTAAAGATATTGCAGGTTCCGGCCAAGCGCGCGGTAACAGTGGATTATTTCTTGCAGGTATTGGCCCTGGTGATGAAGGATATGAATTACAGATACTTGATTCCTACAATAATTCTACTTACGTGAATGGCCAGGCAGGTGCTGTTTACAAACAATATCCACCATTGGTAAATGCCAATTTTCCTCCCGGTGTTTGGCAAAGCTACGATGTGATCTGGACTGCGCCACGCTTTAATGAAGATGGATCGTTAAAATCTCCGGCAAAAGTTACTGCCTTCTTCAATGGTGTTTTAATTCAGAACAATGTAAAATTGAAAGGCCCGACTCTTTACATAGGTAATCCTTCTTACACAAAAGCTCACGGCGCTTCCCCGATAAAATTGCAAGCACATGGTGATAAAAGTATTCCAATTAGTTTCAGAAATATTTGGGTAAGACCTTTGCCTGATCCAAATCAATAAATCAATTTTGATGGAACGGGATCGTAACATCATACATCCCGTTCCATTAAAAAATCTGCCAGTTGTTTTAGTTGTTCTTTTCTTACCGATCTCACTGCCACTTCTTCCAAATGATCCATCGCTGCTGAATAATATTTTTGCTTCAAATCTTTTGCCCAATCATCAATATTGCACTCCTTGTAAATTTCAAGCACCTCTTCAACTTTGGAAGCATCATCACAAAATAATAATTCGCTTAATTTCTTCTTTTGCTGTGCAGTACCTGATTCCATAGCCTTCAACCACAAAAAAGTCTTCTTATTAGCCATAATATCACCACCCGGTTTTTTGCCAAATTTTTCGGGGTTACCAAAAGCATCCAAATAATCATCCTGCACCTGGAATGCAATACCTAAATTTTTACCAAACTCGTAAAGATGCTTTTGATTGCCCGCCCCAGCACCACCAAGGACAGCACCCATTTGTAAACTTGCGGCAAGCAAAACAGAAGTTTTCAGGCTGATCATGTTGACATATTCTTCAAAATTTACCACATCCTGTTTTTCAAATTCCATATCCAATTGCTGACCTTCGCAAACTTTTTTTGCGGTAGCATTAAATATATTCAGAATGGATTGAAGATAATCAATATTAATCCTGTTGAGACTTTCGTAAGCCGCAATCAACATCACATCTCCGGCGAGCAATGCAGTTGATTCACCAAATTTTATATGAACCGTTGGCTTTCCACGCCTCAATGGAGCGTGATCCATTATGTCATCGTGTATGAGTGTAAAATTGTGAAAAAGTTCAATTGCCCCCGCCACTTCATAAGCATCTTCCTTTATTTCGTCAAACATTTCATTGGCCATAAGACACATTACCGGGCGAATGCGTTTACCCCCTACCGTTAGCAAGTATTGCGCTGCATCATACAACTGGGCCGGTTGTTCGGGAAACTTTCTTTTATTGAATTTTGCTTCAAAAACTTTTGATAAAGCAGCAAAGGATTGAAGATCGTTTTTATTTTGATTTCCCTCAGTTAATGTTGAAATACTCATTTTTTGTTGTTTGCGCACGAATACAAATTTCGCGCATTGGCTGTTTTTTACTACTAGCCTTGTTTTTTCTTTTTGGAATTCTTTTTGCTTTTTCCTTTTACTGCTTTTTGTTTCAGGCTATCAAGTCCCGGTATCCATTCAAAATCCAATTGGCGTTTTTCAAGGTTGGCTGCCACTAATTTTACTTCTACCTTATCTCCCATCTTGAATTTCTTGCCGGTTCGCATTCCTATTAATGCATATTCAGAATCATCATGACGAAAATCATCATAATCTGCAAGATCCTTTATAGAAACAAGTCCCTCGCATTTTTCGTTCACCGTTTCTACCCAAAAACCAAAAGAGGAAACGCCACTGATCACTCCTTCCATATCTTCTCCAACTTTATCCATCATAAATTCAACCTGCTTGTATTTGTTCCCTGCCCTTTCGGCTTCCATCGCAGCTCTTTCCCTTTGGCTGCAGTGAATGGACTTTTGTTCCATTTTTTTATCCGGATGAATATTGTTCTCAAGCACTTCCTGTAAAACGCGGTGTACCATTATATCAGGATAACGACGGATCGGGGAAGTAAAGTGACAATAATCATTAAATCCTAATCCATAATGCCCAATATTTTCCGTTGTGTAAACCGCCTTCGACATGGTTCGTATGCCCAATTGTTCCAAAACATGCTGCTCGGGTTTACCGTGAACATCGATCATCAATTGGTTGAATGACTTTGCCGTTTCTTCTTCGTTTTTCATATCGAATTTATATCCAAACTTTCTTGCAAAAGCAACAAAAGGTTTCAACTTTTCTTCATCGGGAATATCATGGACCCTGTATGGAAAAGGAATCGGCTTTTTGTTTATCCTGATCTTTGCAACATGAGCTGCAACGGTACGATTCGCAAGCAACATAAACTCTTCGATTAACTGGTGCGCTTCCTGGCTCTCTTTCACAATAATTCCAATAGGTTTACCAGTTTCATCCAATTTAAACCTTACTTCGGTTGAAGAAAAGTTGATAGCGCCATTTTTAAATCTTTCCTTCCTGAAAATGCGCGCCAATGAATTAAGCAATAAAATTTCTTCGCTGTAAATTCCCTGTCGGTCTTCAATTATTTGTTGCACCTCATCATAGTTGAACCGGTGATCACTATGAATAAAAGTTTTTCCGAGCCAATAATCTTTTACTTTTCCATTGCTGTTTATCTTAAAAATAGCCGAAAAGGTAAATTTATCCTCATTCGGCCGTAGCGAACAAAGTTCATTTGAGATCCGTTCAGGCAACATTGGATTTACCCTGTCGGGAAGATAAACACTTGTAGCTCGTGCATATCCTTCTTTATCGATTTCCATTCCAGGTTTCACAAAATGACTAACGTCGGCAATGTGAACACCAATTTCATATTCGTGTGCGCTTAATTTTATTATTGAAAGCGCATCGTCAAAATCCTTCGCGTCGGCGGGGTCAATTGTAAAAGTGAGCACATCGCGATAATCTCTTCTTTTTACCAATTCACTTTCTTCAATTTCATCGCTTAGTTTCGCAACTTCTTGCATCACCTCATTGGAAAATTCAAGAGGAAATCCGTTTTGAATTATGATCTCTTTCATGGCAAGATCACCTGGGTTTTCTGCCTTCAAGACCGAAATAACCTCCCCTTCCGGCTTCTTCGCACCTTTATCCCAACTTAAAAATTTAACCACTACCCTGTCATTGTCTTTGGCACCGTTTAGATTTTTTAGATTGATATAAAAATCCGGTAAAGGTTTCTGGCTGTCAGCCTCAAAAAAGGCAAAGTTTTCACTCACGTGGATATTGCCGATAAATTCAGTTTGCTTTCTTTCCACGACTTCTTCAATAATGCCTTCAACACGTTTTCCGCCGTGAGCAGCTTTCAATTTTACCCTCACTATGTCCCCATCAAAGGCTTTGTTGAAATCCTGTGGGCGAACGAGTAAATCCTTTTCTCTTCCTTCTACAACTACATAGCCCATCCCCGATCGTGTAATTTCCAAAGTTCCTTTTACCAACATTGTGGGCTTTTTCTTTCCTGTTTTTTTACTCATATTTTTATTTGTGTGACAATTTTATTTTCAGTCCCGCTCATATGCTAAATTAAAGCAAGACAATTTATGTTTAAAAATATCTTTTTTGAACTACTTAGCAACAAACCGATAAAAAATTTGAATTTTTATTTTACTGTCAAGCGTCAACAAAAATGTTCTTCGTGTAACCATTGCTGCTATAATAAATCAAATAAAAAAGCATGATCATTCATCGGAACGAAAAATGATCATGCCTTAGAATAAAGATTCATTACTCCTTATAATAAGTTATTTCCCTTTTGGTGATCTTCACCGGTTTTCCATTTTCATCCATTTCAGTTCTTTGTGTCCAGTTGCCATGATCATCAAAACTGTCGTATTTATATTTAACGACATTATTTATGGTAGAATCATTGGTTACGTTTTTCGTGTCTCTTTCAATCACGTTATTTTTATCGTCCAGCTTTACTGTAGATGAATAAATTATTTTCCCAGTGCTGTCTCTTTCCTCGTTGCCGGTGAAAATACTGTTGTTGAAATTAGAAACCATTGTACCGTTTAAAATACTGTCGGCAGTGAACTTTTTCATTCCGGTTAATTGTCCATAATCATTCTGTTTTATATCCGTATAAATAAATTTCAGTTTATTGGTCGAATCATATTCACGGGCTATTTTATAATTTCCTGCAGAATCTATTTCTATAGAAATTGTTGATTCAACTTTGCCATTCTTTGTATTTTTCAAATCTTTCATTGCTCCATTATCATCATGTTGAAAGGTTTCTTTTTGTTTGTTTTCACCCGCCTTGTCATCAGTATCAAATTCAGTGATGTACCCTTTTTCATCATATTTTGCAGTGACAATACAACATGAATCACGATCACCAATGTTGCCACTACTGTCCACCTTATAATCTGTTGACACTGTTTGCTGCACATGTCCGTTCAGGTTGTCTGCAAGCACATCAGCATTCTTTGCATACTGCTTTGGCTTTTGGTTACAGGCAAAAAAAACTAAAACGATAGCAACCGGAAGAAGGATTTTTTTCATTTTTTAAAAGTTTTGTGATAAAGAAAAAGGTAACGGAAACCGGTTTTGAAGTATTGGTTTTTAAAGATAGTATTTTTAAAATAAATTATATAATTATTTGACCGGCCTCAGATAATTGTAAATTGCAATCATGACTAAATTATCCGTAAACATTAATAAGATCGCAACTTTGCGCAACTCGCGTGGAGGAAATAATCCTGATGTGATAAAGGCTGCAATTGACATTCAGAATTTTGGCGCAGACGGAATCACTGTTCATCCCCGCCCTGATGAAAGGCATATAAGGTATGCCGACGTGTATGAATTAAAAAAGATCATTACAACCGAATTCAATATTGAAGGCAACTGTCGCGAAGATAAATTTGTAAAGCTTGTTTTGGACAATAATCCCGACCAGGTAACCCTCGTTCCTGATGAACTTGGACAATTAACTTCTGATCATGGTTGGGATACCATCAAAAACAAGGATTACCTTATTGATATCATCAGCGTTTTTAAAAAAGCCGGAATTCGTGTATCCATATTCGTTGATCCTGTAATTGAAATGGTTGAAGGTGCGAAAGAAACAGGAACGGACCGGATTGAATTGTACACTGAAGGTTTTGCAAGTGAATTTCATAAAGGCAATAAAGAAGATGCAATCAAACCTTACATCAGTGCAGCAAAAAAAGCCGTTGAATTAGGATTAGGAATTAATGCAGGGCATGATCTTGATCTACACAACCTGAAATATTTTGCGCAGAATATTCCCGGCTTATTGGAAGTTTCCATTGGCCATGCATTAATCAGCGATGCCTTATATTTTGGTTTGGAAAATACGGTTCAACTTTATAAGAGACAACTCAGTTAAACAGTTCGTCCAGCTTTTTATTCAAGGCGTCGCCGCGAAGGTTTTTTGCAATGATGATTCCCTTTGGGTCGATGAGGATATTTTGAGGAATGCTGGTAATTTTAAATTTAGCAGCCACTTCATTGTTCCAGCCTTTCAAGTCGCTGATGTGTGTCCATGTAAGTCCATCTGTTTTTATCGCGGTAAGCCATGCTGCCTTTGCCTGGTCGAGTGAAACTCCTAAAACGGTAAAATTTTTTGAATGATACTTATTAAATGCAGCGACAACATTCGGATTTTCCATCCTGCAAGGACGGCACCAGCTTGCCCAAAAATCAATCAAAACATATTTACCGCGGAAGGACGAAATTTTTACGTTTTTGCCTGCCGTATCGGTTTCAGAAAAATCCGCGATTTGTGAACCTACGGGATTTATTTTTGCAATTGCGAGTTGTTCATTCACATATTTTCCCAACATCGTTTCCTTCACATTCTGTGATATTTCTTTATAAAGTTTATCTGCCAAAGCCACATTATCCGAAGTCTGCATCACGCGGATAACAGCAATCGGATCAACATAGGAAGCAGGATATTTCTTTACAAAATCTTCACTTATTTTTTCAACTGCCTTTACAGAATTTGGATCTTTACCGGATTCCTTCATAAACAATTGTTCATAAGGCTTCATCGCTTTTGAAAATTCCTGGTACTCAGCTTCTGTTTTGGAACCGGTAATAGTAAGATTATCCAGGTGATCTTTATCGCCTTTCATCTCGATTTTGCTATTGTCAATAAATAATGGAATTGCCGGTGGCTGATCGCCAAAAACCATAACAATAAACGAAGGTTCCGACAATTGGCCTTTTATTGTAAATTTCCCATTTTGAATTGTAGCCTGTTTTTCAGGCGTTTGAGTTTGTTGGTTAAGGAAAGAAACCGCTGTTCCATCTGGGTAACCGGTTACTGTCCCTGAAATTTCGAATCCCTGCTGAGATTGAGAAAATGAAAGAACGGGCAGGCATAAGAAAAATATTAAAAAGAATTTCATTTTATTAAAATTGATTGAAGACAAATTTAAAATTTTTGCCTGATAATAGAAAGATGAAAGGTTGATCAGGATTGCAAAATTGAGTTAAGAAATTTAGCGGTTGTTTCATCAATATTATTTGAATTTTCGAGCGCTTTGATATAGGCGGTTCCGATAATGGCGCCGGATGCATGATTACAAGCGCTTATAAACGTTTCGTGATTTCGAATGCCGAAGCCAATTAAAATTTTATTTTTCAAATGCATTTCTTCCAGCCTTCGGAAATAATCTTGCTGGGCGTCCATATCGGTATTTTTCCCGGTGATGGAAGATGAGGAAACGGCATAAATAAACGCATTTGAAAGAGTATCGATTTTTCGGATGCGTTCTTCAGAAGTTTCAGGCGTGATGAGAAAAATAAAACTCAGGTCATTTTTTTCAAGGATCGTTTTGTATTCTGATACATATTCAGCGATGGGAACATCAGGCAAAATAATACCGCTAATTCCAGAAGATTTTGCATCACTGCAAAATTTTTCAAAGCCATATTGTAATACCGGGTTTAAATATCCCATCAAAATCAATGGAAATTCATTTCCCTCCTTTTTTGAATTTTCAAAATCGCGCAACTGATCAAAAAGTAATTTAATAGACATGCCATTTTGCAAAGCTTTCATACTACTCTGCTGAATAACTGGTCCATCCGCCAAAGGGTCACTATAAGGCATTCCAATTTCGATCATATCTGCACCATGTTTTTGCAGAGCCGAAATGACGGTAGTCGTATCATTCAGTTCAGGAAAACCGGCTGTAAAATATATGCTAAGTAAGTTGCTTGATTTGGAAGACAATAATTTTTGAAGCGCATTCATGCACAAGAAATTTTAATTTGGTTCAGACATTCTTCAGTAAATAAAGAATAATTAAAGAATTTTATTTTGCCTCGCTATTCATCGCTTTCATATAAGCGTCCATATCCTTATCCCCTCTTCCACTTAGGTTGATGACTACTACATCTGAAGTTTTTAATTCCAGTTTATTTAAGGCCGCCAGCGCATGTGCTGATTCCAATGCAGGGATAATGCCCTCCATTTCTGCCAATTCAAAAGCAGCGTTGAGGGCTTCTTCATCTGTAGCATTCAAAAAAGAAGCTCTTTTTGAGGCAAACAAATTAGCATGCATCGGCCCAATACCTGGATAATCCAATCCTGCTGAAATACTGTGTGGTTCTACAACCTGCCCATCTTCCGTTTGCATCACATAACTTTTGCTTCCGTGTAAAATCCCGATCGTTCCTAACTGAACCGTAGCAGCGCTCATTCCACTATCAATTCCCAATCCGGCTGCTTCGACGGCTATTAACTTCACGGTTTCTTCATTCAGAAAATGATAAAATGCTCCCGCTGCATTACTACCGCCACCCACACACGCAATTACAAAACCAGGTAATTCACTTCCGGTCTTTTCTTTCAGTTGACTTCTTATTTCTTTGCTGATCACACTTTGAAAACGTGCTACCATATCCGGGTAAGGATGCGGACCAACAACACTTCCAATCAAATAATAAGTGTCATTCGGATTATTGATCCAGTCGCGTATCGCTTCGTTGGTTGCGTCTTTCAACGTTTTGCTGCCGTTGGTGGCCGGAACCACTTTCGCACCAAGCATTTTCATTCTTGCCACATTTGGTGCCTGCCGCTCAATATCTTTCTCACCCATGTAAACAATACATTCCAACCCTTTTAATGCACAAACTGTTGCCGTCGCCACACCATGTTGCCCCGCGCCGGTTTCAGCAATAATTCTTTTCTTTCCAAGCTTTTGCGCCAGCAGAATTTGTCCAATGGTATTATTTATTTTATGAGCCCCGGTATGGCATAAATCTTCGCGTTTCAAAAAAATATTTGCACCATATTTTTCACTCAGCCTTTTTGCTGGGTACAAAGGTGTAGGTCTGCCGACATAATCCTTTAAAAGCGCATTAAATTCTTCCTGGAAACTTTTTTCGCGCATCAACTTCAAATAATTCTTTTGAAGATTATCAACATTACTGTAAAGCATTTCAGGAATGTAAGCACCACCAAACTGGCCATAGTAGCCGTTTTCATCCACCTGCCATTTAGCATTTTGAGCAATTACTTTTGTGTCTTTTGCTTCTTCCATATTTCTTGATTTAAGCACTTTCTAATTCACTGACAAACTCGGTTACCAGTTCCATATTTTTTATTCCCGGGGATATTTCAAAGCGGCTGTTCACGTCCACACCATAAAAAAAAGGATGCACAAATTTCTTCAGGGCGTGAGCATCGCTTCTCTCAATTCCACCACTTAGAAAAAATGGTTTATTGATCGTTGCATTCTTCAAAAGATTCCATTTGAATTTTTGGCCGGTTCCGCCATATAATCCGGCTGAACCTTTATCAAACAAATAGTAATCGCATACTTCGTCATATTCGTTAACAAGCCAATCAATATTTGTATCGGTATCGGCTACACGAAAAGCTTTAATCACCTTTATCTGGTTACTTATTTTATTGCAAAAAGTTGCCGTTTCATCACCATGAAGCTGAACCATATCCAGGCCAAACTCATCAACCCGCTTCATGATCTCGTCTTCACCTGCATTTACAAATACACCAACTTTGGTGAGGGAAAGTTGCAAATCTTTAATTTCTTTTCCACACAATTTATTCAAAGCGAATCGTGGCGATTGTTCATAAAATATAAGCCCTGCATAATCAACATTTAATTCATCCAATTGCTGCAATTGGTGCAAATCCGTATTACCACAAACTTTTACTTTCATTTCGACAGTTCTTTTAATTCATCTACAAATGCTCCAAAAGCCTTACCCGGGTTTTCTTCCTTCATAAATTTTTCACCCATCAAAAAACCATTGAATCCGTTGTTCTTTAAGAATTCAATCGTCCTGACATCATCGATACCACTTTCGGAAATTTTTAATTTTTGCGAAGGTATTTTTTTCGCCAATTCAACGGAATGATTCAAATCAACCTTAAAAGTTTTTAAATCACGATTGTTAATTCCTACAACATCAACTTCGTCACAAATATGCTCAAGCTCTGATTCAGAATGGATTTCCAGCAATACATTCAATCCAAGACCTTTTGCTGAAGCAGCCAAGGATTTAACCTCTGCCTTTGACAAACAGGCCGCAATCAGCAAAATAATATCGGCGCCGAATGCTTTTGCTTCAATCAATTGGTATTCATCAATGATAAAATCTTTACGCAACAAAGGAATGTGCAAAACCGATGCGGCTTCTTTCAAATCCTCCAATGATCCTCCAAAAAATTCCTTATCCGTTAACACAGAAACGGCGCTGGCACCGTATTTTTCATAATCCTTAACCACATCGCGAGTAAACGAACAATTATTGATAATTCCTTTTGAGGGAGATTGCTTTTTAAATTCGGCAATGATCCCTGACTTTTCAGGATTCAATAAAAAATCAGAAAATGACAGCACTGGTTTTGAAAACAAGGAAGATTTTTCAAGAACCGAAACCGGTAGCTCCATCTTGCTTGCAGCAACTTCTTTTTTCTTTTTCGCAACAATCGTTTCAAGAATATTCATCATTGCAGGCTCATTAATTTTTGAAATTTCTGATACGCATTTCCACTCTCAAGGCTTTCGACACTTAGTGCGTAGCATTCATCATAAGAAGAAAAATTCCCTGTTGCAAATAGGGCCATTGCTGCGTTTGCCATCACTACCGCATTTTGTGCCCAGCTTCCTTCACCTTTCAAAATTTTCAGGAAAGTCTTCGCTGCTTCTTCAATTGTATTTCCACCATAAATATCTTCAGGCATCACAGTTCTCTTTCCCAAATAGTGGGCCGACATTATTTTTTCGCCCTCGTTGGTGATCACTTTTGTATCACCCGTCAGGGAAATTTCATCGTAACCTTCCAGGCTGTGAATAATCATAAAGTTGGCGTCGGTTTGTTGCAAGAAATAAGCATATATCCTTGCCATTTCCAGGTTGTAAACTCCGATCATTTGAACGGCAGGATTTGCAGGATTTACCATTGGGCCAAGCATGTTGAAAAAGGTACGTACACCTAAATTTTTTCTTATCGGCCCAACGACTTTCAATGCCGGATGAAAAAGCGGGGCGTGCATAAAACAAATATTTGCTTCCTCAATTTCGCGAATCAATTTATTATTGTCGTTTGAGAAATGATAGCCCAGATTTTCCATCACGTTGCTAGAACCGCTGATGGATGTGGCTCCGTAATTTCCATGCTTCGCAACTTCTTGCCCGGATCCCGCCACAATAAAACAACTTAGTGTTGAAATGTTGAAAGTGTTTTTTCCGTCCCCACCGGTTCCAACAATATCCACTACCCTATGTCCATCCAGGTTTGCAGGAACACAAAGATCCATTAATGCATCGCGAAAACCGGTCAACTCAGGAATCGTAATGCTGCGCATCAAAAAAACAGTCGTGAAGGAAGCAATCTCGGCATCCGAATAAATGCCTTTCGAAATATTCAAAAGCACTTCCTTTGCCTGTTCGCGCGAAAGGGTTTTGTGCTCAAATAAATATTGTAAAATCTTTTTCATCACCAATTGTTTTTTCAGTTATTTCACCATACTTGTAATCTGGCATATAGAATTCTTTTGTTTCTCAAACTTCTCATCCATCTCAATAATCTAAGTTCAGACAACACTTAGCCAGTTTTTGATCATCTTTTCGCCCAATGGCGTCAACACGCTTTCAGGATGAAATTGGACACCTTGCACGTCAAATGATTTATGTCGCAAAGCCATGATGTATTCATTTTCATCCCGGGCAGTAATTTCCAATTCATTTGGAAAATCTTTCTTGTCAACGATCCACGAATGATACCTTCCTACTTGAAGTTCAGAAGGCAAATTTTTAAACACATCATTTTCGGAAACACTTCGCTTTTCATTCACATTGATCTTTGTTGCCACGCCATGATACACTTCCTTCAGGTTCAATAATTTTCCTCCAAAAGCTTCTGCAATGGCCTGTTGGCCGAGACAAACGCCAAGAATAGATTTCGATGAAGCATATTCTTTTATCAGTGGCAACAACAAACCTGATTCAGAAGGCAACCCTGGTCCCGGCGAAAGAATAATTTTATCGTATTCTTTTATTTTTTTAAGAGGAATTTTGTCGTTGCGGTACACATCAACTTTTTCATGAAGTATCTTTTCAACAACATGCACCAGGTTATAGGTGAACGAATCGTAATTATCAAAAATCAGAATTTTCATTTCTCTAAATATTTTCAGCCGACCTGATCGCTGCGGTTAAAGCGTTTAATTTATTGTTTACTTCCTGCAACTCACTGGAAGGGTTAGACGCATTTACAATTCCTGCGCCCGCCTGGTAATTCAGGTGATTGTCTTTGCTCAAAAAAGTGCGGATCATAATAGCATGGTTCACATCGCCATTAAAACCTACAAAACCGATGCAACCGCCATAATAACCTCTTGATTCTTTTTCATATTTATCGATCAATTGCATCGCCTTGTATTTTGGCGCACCACTTAAGGTTCCTGCCGGAAAAGTAATCGCAAGAAGATCAAATGGATTGGTATCTTTTGGAACCATTCCTTTTACTTCGCTCACAAGATGAATTACATGAGAGAAAAACTGTACTTCACAAAAATGAGTCACCTTCACATCACTGCACAAACGGCTCAGGTCATTTCTTGCAAGGTCAACCAGCATCACGTGCTCCGCATTTTCCTTTTTGTCTTTCAATAATTCTTCTGCAAGTTTTTCATCTTTTGCATCGTTCCCTGTTCGCCGGAAAGTGCCGGCAATAGGGTGAACAACAGCAGTTCCATTTTTTACCACCAATTGGCTTTCGGGACTGCTGCCAAATAACCGGTAATCTCCATAATCAAAATAAAAAAGATAAGGACTTGGGTTTATGCTGCGCAAAGCACGGTACACATTAAATTCATCACCGGAAAATTTTTGTTGAAATTTCCTGCTCAGCACCACCTGGAAAACATCGCCGCGGGCACAACTTGCCATTCCTTTTTTTACCATTTCCACATATTCGTCATCCGTCAACGGAGACGTTTCTTTATCCAAAGCGGCAAACGGAAATGCGGGAACGTCTTTACTTTTTATAATACTTTCGATCACATCCACTTCACTTTCGATTCCATGGAAATGATTCTCGCAAATGAACAGTTCATTTTTAAAGTGATTGATCGCAATTACATATTGATACAACCGGTAGCGCACCAAAGGAATCAACGGCGGTTCTGTCTTATCGAATTTGATTGTTTCAAAAAACTGCACGGCATCAAATGTGGTGTAACCATACAAACCCTGCGCCATTCGGATAGGCATTTCCGCTGACTCTTCAATGTGGAAATTTTGCATGAAATTCCTGATCTCGTCAGTCACTTTCATTGAAGAATTAATGGGAATAGCCTTAGGTTCTCGCGTGGGCAACTTGTATTCAATCTCCTTAAAATTCCTGATCTCAATTCCGGCAACTGCATTGATCCCGATAAATGAAAAACTGTTTTCACCGGCCCGAAAATCAGCACTTTCAAGAAGAATCGTATCGCGAAAACGATCACGAAGCCGCAAATAAATCCCGACAGGTGTGTAAACATCTGCCAGCATTTTTTTGGAAGTTGTAAGTAATTCAATTTTTTTCATAACATAAAAAACCCCGGCTTTAATGCCGGGGCGTAATATTTATCCATTTCACAAATAATAGCTTTTCGGCACAATCATCAGATTGAGTGCCACCAGCTATTGTATGTATTGTTCTTTTTCATTTGACCACAACAAAGATGTAGTGAAAAAACTTATTCAACAAATTTTTTTTTCAAAAAATTAAATGAAATCCTAAATCGACAGTCTATGCAACGGTAGCATCGTAATTTTGCTCTGAGAATAAAATCATTAAAGTGAAAATTGTTTTGTTTTTTATACTTGTCATATTTTCTACCTTTGCAAAAGCTCAAAAGATTGACAGTATTTATGTTCACCTTTATACGGACAGCCTCAAGAAAGGAACTTACAATTACATAAATATTGACGGAAAACTTAGCAACGGAAGATATTTACCTCTCGACACAAGCGATATTGTTTTTTCAGCCAGCGATGGCAAGTTTTATGGGAACTCACTTTATATTCCACAAGATTTCAATAAGGAAAAAGTTGATATTAAAGCAGTTTTGAAATCTGATCCGGCAATGTATAAACAGTTTACCATCTATATAAAGAAAAAGCCCGACCCTGCTCATCTGAAGTCGATGGATGAAATTCTTCATGAATCTTCATCATCGAAGCGAAGAAATTAACCCCCTTGATTACACACCTAATAATGCGCTGAAGTTTGCAAAAACGACAGCGCATTTATTTTTTCAAAAATCTATTCAAACTTTTTTATAAAAATCTATTCAAACTTTTTTGCGTCTTCCATAAACTTTGCCAAACCAATGTCTGTTAGTGGATGCTTTGTCAAACCCAAAATAGAATCCAAAGGACAAGTACAAACATTTGCGCCAGCTTCAGCGCAACGGATAATGTGCAAAGAATTGCGAATGGAAGCGGCCAGAATTTCTGTTTTAATTCCCTGGATCGTGTAAATGGCAGCTATTTGGCTTATGAGTTCAAGGCCATCCCAACCACTGTCGTCGATGCGGCCGATAAACGGCGAAACGTAAGAGGCGCCTGCTTTTGCTGCAATCATTGCCTGGCCGGCATTGAAGATTAATGTGCAATTGGTGCGAATTCCATTGTCAGTAAACCATTTGATCGCTTTTACTCCATCAGTTATCATTGGCACTTTCACCACAATATTTTTATGAATGGCAGCGAGTTTTTTTCCCTGGTCAATAATTCCCTGGAAATCTACGGCAGTTACTTCCGCGCTCACATCGCCATTTTTCACTATCTCACAAATAGTTTTGTAATGATTGTAAACCGCTTCCTCACCTTTGATTCCTTCCTTAGCCATCAAAGTAGGATTGGTGGTTACGCCATCAAGAATACCCAAATCATTCGCTTCTTTGATCTGGTCAAGATTGGCAGTGTCAATGAAATACTTCATAAAGAGAGATTTTTAAATTAAAATTTGTCGCAAATATATTGTATGTGAATTAGAATGGATTACAGAAGAAAGTTTGGAGAGTTTAGAAAGGTTAGTAATTGGCAGAAAATAAAAAAGGCAAGTTACTTACATCGCACCGCTCAACCACATACCCTTGCTATCTTCCGATCCTGGGGGAGTTCTGCAGGAGCTGGTCGTATAAGACTTGCCGGGTGCAAATATAAGGAACGAAATATAAAATAGCCGACAGCAAACAAACTATTAATTGAGATTTTTGTTTTTGTTAGGATGTCAGTATTTCATAGCCCTGTAGCTGGAATAATTTTGATTGATCATCAAATTCACATCACTGGTGGTATAGTTTACTTCCATTGCAAAATCGGCCGAGCCACCGCCGATAAAATAATAACCATTTTCCTTTTTTACTGAACCCGCATAACGAATAAATTCGTTCGGCACTTTGAAAGCATTGAAGCTGCTTATCGTCTTTGCATTTTCATCTAATTGGAATTCAAGAATGCGTGAGTAAGGCCTCAGGGTTTGATCTCCATTATCTACAAATATCAAAGTTTTACCATCATCTGTAAAGCGAGCAAAATGCTGCCTCAAGAATTTTTCCTCTGAAGTGAGCGGAAAATCACTGTGCTTTCCACCGAGCCTCCACATAATATCGCCTGTGGTGCAGTTTATCTTTATGATCTCATCCAGATTGCGCGAAGAACAAATAATATTATTATCATTCGGATCGATGCAAATGGAATTCATGTGCATGTAATCCATTGTATTTGCAGAATCACTAAAATTATTATTCTCCACACTTTCACCATACAATTCAGGATAGTCAGTTCCGTTCCAATGAAAAATCACCTGGCCATTATCTACTTCCTCGATTCGGCAGGAAACGACGGTCACTTTTGGAGAAGGATTAAGACTGTCAGGAATATTGGTTGGATGTTCAAGATGAGCGCTTATGGCCATGTAATGATTTTCACCAAGCAAAATAAAATCATGCACATCCAGCCGATCATCTGCTGTATCACTACCCGATGGATCAATATATTTTGCCCGCCACAACTCATTCAAATCTGAATCACAAATAATATCATACCCCTCTTCCGTTCCCGGACCGGCGATTGCATAATCTCCTTGTGCCAAAAGATAAGAGTAATAAGTTTTGCCATTAAATGTCCACCTTTGGAAATCATCCGCACGGGCACCTACATCTTTTTTCTTCTTTATATATCCATCTTTGTTCAGCACAAGCAAAATTCCATCTGTGCTGTTTTTGGTGTTCACGGCTATTAAAATATCTCCTGAATCTTTTCCACTTCCCGTTACCGTATAAAGAGTGGAATCGATGTAAGGAATGGAATCGTGCGGAAGGGAATCTACCACATTGACAGGTGTAATATAATTTTTTTCGCATCCTGTATTGATGGAAAAAATATATAGCAATACGGCGAATACGAAAGTTAATTTGAGGAGTTTCATAGTTGAAATATTAATTGATTTTTCAGCAAGAAATTTCCTCACTGAAAAATCAATTAAACATTGCATATAAAATGCCAAACATTTGTTTCGCAAAGAAATGCACCAATAAAAATTCTTTTACTTCACATTGATAGTGACAGTAGTGGCTAGTTTGCTTCCGTAAGAACGATGTTCACCATCAGCAAACTGCAACGCCAATTTATGTTTGCCTGCAGGAAGAGTAATAGTTGTTTCTTGTTGCGCATTGCCAAAATGAAGATGGCTGCTGTCTTTGCCTACAACCTGCCCCATAGGAATTGAATCTTCTGCATCAATCAAAATATGAAAATGACCCGAGTTCGGTTTCACCGCTCCTGCTGAATCAACAGAAATCCCGTCAGCTGCCATTTGCACTTTTACAGGTGAAGAAACCGTTTGTCCGTCCTTTAAATTTTTAAAATAAACTTTGGCGCCGGATGGCACTTCAGGCATGCTTGCTTCTGAAGACATATTCATTGAATTCATTGAAGAAGAAGTGTCTGATGCCATTTTGGTCGAATCAGTGCTGGTGGTTGTTTCACTATTATTTCCCGAATTGCAGGAAATCAGTCCAATCATAAGGAAGACCGGAATAGCAAATAGTTTTTTCATTACATTAAATTTAAAAAAGTTACACAATCACGTAAATATCAGTGTTTTTTTACAAAACCACTGTCATAACAAAATAAAATCTTATAAAAAAAGTTGGTTTGCTAATCAATGAATCAAAAGCTCAGGCCGGGCTGATCTGTTCTTGAATCGAGCGATACAACACCGATCAGTTCATCTGCACGCCCAATAAACGGTTGGTAATAAACAAGGATCGTGTATACATTTTCTGTTTCAAAATAGTCGCCATCAAGTTGCGTTTTGATTGAAGGATTATTTTTATCAACTGAAATGTAAGTGTAATCATAATAACCCTGCTTCAATAATAAATGGGTTTCATAAACTGATTTGACAGGATTAAACTGCATCTTCAGGCTATCAATAAAATTGTAATTGGTAAGCTGCCCAAATAAGTAAATGTCTTTATCGGGGTAAGGTTGGTTGTTTGGCGGAACAAAAGAAAAATAAACGGTGGCATAATCACCTTCATAAGAAGGATTGATTCCCCTGATCGCTTCAATCGATGACATGCCATTCAGGTCTTTATAATAAACGTATCGCTGTGTCGAAAGTGGAAAATCAGAACGTAAAAATATATCTGTTGAATTCTTCTTGTAATCTGCGGTAAGCACTCTGTCACTTTGCAAATGAAAATCTCTTACATCCAGCCAGCGCCATTCTTTTCCAGCTGGAAAGATGGCAGTGTTTGGAGTGCTGTATTCAAGTGAAGTGCCGCGAATAAAAGCAGGTTTCAGGTTGGTCATCGCCTCGTCCCAACGATAGTTTTGAAGCACTACCACTTTTATTTGCTGGCTGGCACTAAACGATTGCAATGCTTTTACATCAACCGTAAATTCTACTTTTTGTCCTGTTTGGAAATATTGTGGTGAATGAGGTTGGGTAATTCTTGCTGCCACAGATGCTTTGCTATCGACAACCAAAATTCTTTTTGTGAAAGCAATTTGAGATGTGTCGTCGTTCAGAAAAACTTTCAGGATGTAATTTCCGGATCTGGTAGGATACATTCCCTGGTCGGGCAAAATTGCCTGGTAATGCGTATAACGAACATGTGATAAAGACGAAAAACGATAATTATTGATCCGCTCCTGCATGAATCCTTTTAAATAATCAAACTGTCCAAGATTCGCCGGTGTCCAGTCACTGTTGCAAAGTTCAAATGTGTAATAATAATATTTCACATCTGCGTCAAGATCATCGAAATGCAATTCCAACTGGTCATTCCCCAATAAATGAATCACAGGAATGGTAAGTTGATTGCCCGCAGTATAAAGGCGAACGGTTTTAATATTTGGAACATAAATGCTATCAGGGTTAAGCGCCGATAAGCAGTTGGCTGTCAACAAAAACAGCAAGACAAAAACTACTTTTATTGATTTCATCCAAATGGTTTAAAAAAATTTAGTTTTACAAAAATCAAATTTAGGTCTTTTGGATGTTTCTTCATTTATAGCCGGTCGCATTGCGTTCAACAAGCAAAAAACATTTTCGAGGTTTATAATCGGCCTGGCCATTGTTGCGACTACAATCAGTGTTGCAGTGATGATCGTGGCGCTCAGTTTTGTAAACGGGTTTCAAAATGTGATCAGCAATAAAGTATTTAGTTTTTGGGGACACATTCGGGTGCAGCAAAACATTTTAACGCAAGCCAACATTGCCGAAGAAGCACCGATTAAAAGAGATGATTCGTTGGAGACTTTTTTAAAAAGTATTCCCGAAGTAAAAAGTGTTGCGAGATATGCTACAAAATCGGCGATCATCAGGTATAAGGATGATATTGAAAGCGTGCTGATGAAAGGTGTTGACAGCAGTTTTGATTTTGGAAGATTGCAATCTTTTTTGCAAAAAGGAAAATGGATCTCATTTGCTGACAGTGGTTACAGCAAGGATATTGATATTTCTGCCCACACGGCCAACCAGTTGGAAGCAAATGTTGGCGATAGTGTGATTGTTCTTTTTATCCAGGACGACGGTTCACAAAGGGCGCGAAAGCTAAGGATCGCCGGCATATTTAAAACAGGAATTGATGAATACGATAATAATTTTTGTATCGGTGATATTAAACTGATTCAAAGATTGAACAATTGGGATCCCGATGAGATTGGCGGCTATGAACTGTTTTTGAAAGACTACAAAAAAACCGACGCGGTCAATAATTATTTGTATGATTCAAACAAACTGCCGGGAAGATGGTACAGTAAAACCATACAGGAAGTTTATCCCAACATTTTTGACTGGCTCAATTTGCAGGGAAGAATAAAATCAATTTTGCTGGGCATCATGATGGTCGTGGCAGTTGTCAACCTCATCACATGTCTTATCATTTTGGTTTTGGAACGCACATCAATGGTTGGAATTTTAAAAGCCATTGGCGCGAGAAATCTTACTATACAAAAAATATTTCTCTACAACACAACCATTATAGCTTTTGTTGGCGTCATTGCCGGAACAAGTCTTGGTCTGGGAATTTGCTACCTGCAGGAATGGACAGGATTTATCAAGCTTGATGAAGAAGCTTATTTTATGAAACAAGCACACGCAGATATTGTGTGGTGGCAAGTGGCGGCGGTTGATTTATCAACTTTGATCATTTGTTTTTTAATGCTTATCATTCCTTCACTTTTAATCAAAAAAATACAACCGGTAAAAGCAATAGAGTTTCGGTAAAAGCGCTTGTATCAAAAGAAAAATTCTTCCTTTTTCTTTGTTTACTGATCCTGTTAATTTGCTTTGGCAGGATTTATGTAATTGAATCGAAGAGCAATAGATTCAATTATGAAGAAAGGAAACACCGCAATTTTATTTGCACTTTTAATAACGCTTTTGTTCAGTTGCACTACATCAAAAAATGCAACCAATTTAAAGCCGACAAGAAATCATCTTGCAGGCAATTGGATCATTTCTAATATCGCAGTTGACGTGCCTCAAGGTTATAAAGTCACCAACGTTTTTGATGAAGCGCCATACAGCGATTTTAAAGAAAGCAACTGGAATCTCATTCGAAATGGAAATGGTTCTTTTACATTAAGCAACGGCACCAAAGAAAATATTTATTGGAGTGTCAACGGAAGCGGCGACAATGCTCAATTTCAATTTAAAAAACTAAACGGAGCTAAACCAAGAAACGTTGAAACGGGCTACAGTCTTAAGCTTGGGCCGATAAGCGATTCATCTTTTACCGCAACTTCAGTGGTTGATGCAGGCAACAATCAAAACGGCACAATCACTTATACTTTTTCAAAAAAATAATAACCTTTTTACTTACTGACCCAATAAAGGCCCGGAAGTTTCCGGGTTTTTTTATTGAAATAAAAATATCTTTTGTTTGTTGATTTACTGCTGCAAAATCAGTCCGTCTTATCGCCCATAATGGAGTTAATATTTTTTTCAAAAGAAGTGATATCAAGGTAACCGGTGTCAAGAGAAGTTTGAGGATCGCGTGACGAAGGAATAAGGTGTTCCGCGATTCGGATAATTCCATTCCTGTCAACAAACAATGTAATGGGGTAAATGGAAGTCATGTGGTAGCAGTAAGTCATGGCATCAGGAATAATTGTAAAATTGAAAAAATGCTTTTTCAAAAAATTAAGCACAGTGGCCTTTTTATCAAATGTAATAGCAAGAAAAACCACATCTGAATCTTTATATTTTTCACGAAGCACATTTAACGCACGCATTTCAGAAATGCACGGAGCGCAACTCGTAAACCAAAAATTAATTACCATAGGTTTGCCCTTCAGGCTTTGCGGGCTGATGCTTTTTCCACTAATGTCCTTTAAATTGAAAGCAGGAAGGTGCTGACCAGCGAGTGGTTTATTGTTTGCATCTAAAGGCGCAGGATCCATTATAATATCGATTCGATAAACGAGACTGTCGTGATGTTCTTCTTTGCCCGTTAATCTTGTTACGAGTTTATAACGATTGTTGTTTTTCGATTGAAGAAAAGAATCCAGTTGAGACTTGCTCCAATAAGGCCCGCGTGCGCTTTTAAAATAAATTTTCTGAGTGTCGATCTTATTATCCTGCGCCTTCACTTGTTGTAAAAAAACAAAGCAAAAAGACAAGAGCAGAAATAGAAGGGAGAAAATTTTCGTTTTCATAAAATTGTTCGATCTGCACTAAAGTAACATTAAGTTTCTTATTGCAAATTAGAAATGCGAAATATTTGTCAGCTTGCTGGCAAAAAATAAAAAATATCCAAATAAGTAATAAACTTTGCAAAATCATTTTCAAATTTTATGGCAAAAGTTTCTGACAAGAAAAATTCACCTCATTATGTTTGGGGCAACAATTGCGATAGCTGGATCCTTAGCGAAAACGGTTCACTTTCTGTAAAACAGGAAACGATGCCTGCGGGCAGCAAGGAATTATTGCACTTCCATTCAAAATGCCAGCAATATTTTTTTATTCTTAAAGGAATTGCCACATTTTATGTTGATAAGGAAAAGTTGATCCTTCATCAAAACCAGGGAATTCATATTAAACAAAACAACCAGCATTTTATTGCAAATGAAACAGAGGAAACAATTGAATTCCTTGTCATTTCTCAACCCGCAATTAATAATGACCGAACCAATTTAGAATAGAAAAAGTGAAAATTTGGGTTGATTCAATAAACAAACAAGTGAATTAATTTTTTTTAAAGGAAATTATGACGAGTTAAGATCTTTCACTCTTCCATAATACTTTCTTTTTTCCAACCCTTTTTTTATTTTTACTAAATAAAAATAAAGCTTATGAGACTCCATATCTTTCTCTTTTGCCTTCTTGTTTCTTTTTCTTCAATTGCACAATTAAGAAATAATGATGCAAAAACAACAATCAGTAATGTTACTGTTTTCTCAAAAGGCGCGACAGTCGAACGGACTGCGGCAGTATCAATCCCTGCCGGTCGTTCGGAAGTAACTTTTTCGGGTTTAAGTAATCAACTTGATGAGAAAAGTATCCAATTGAATGCCGATGCAGATATCACACTGCTTTCTGTACAAACAAGTAAAGATTTTCTTACAGAGAGGACTATTGATGGACAGGAAAAGAGTTATTTAGCTAAAATAAAATCCTTAAAAGACAAGATCAACCTAGACAATAAATTTCTCCAGGTATACAATAACGAAGAACAGATGCTCAATAAAAATGAAGAAATAGGAGCAAAAGCAGGAGTAAAAACAAGTGAACTTAAAGGGGCACTAGATTTACACAGGCAAAGGCTTACGGAGGTTTACGAAAAACAATTGGATATTAAAAACAGGATCGACTCCGAACAAAACCAATTAAAAACATTCAATGAACAGCTGCAGGAATTTAGTAAGAAAAAAGACGGTGTAAATAATATTGTTACTGCCATAATTGAAAGTAAGATAGCCAGGAATGTAAATTTCAAGCTCTCTTACAATGTAAAAGATGCCGGTTGGTATCCCAGCTACGATGTGAGAGTGAGTGATGTTACAAAACCACTAAACATTTTAATGAATGCCAATGTTTATCAGCGAAGTGGAGAAACGTGGAAAAACGTTTCACTGCTTTTAAGCACCGGAAATCCAAATGACAATGCAACGCCTTCTCAATTACAACCATGGAAATTAGGATTCTACGATCCGAGTGTTTCTTATAAAAATCAAGGAATTCAAGGAATTGCGACTGGTAGAGTTACAAATGAAAATGGAGAACCGATTCCGGGAGCAAGTATAATAATAAAAGGAAGCAAGATGGGCGTTTCATCAGATCAAAATGGATTTTTTAAACTTGAAAAGTTTGCCGCTAACAGTATTATAGAAGTTATGGTAGTAGGATATGAGTCCAAAGAAGTAAACCTACGACCTGGCTATTTTACGATTGCATTAAAAGAAGCTTCAACTCAATTAAATGAAGTTGTTGTCACAGGTTATGGAGTGGAAAAAGACCTTACAGGTAGTGTTGCGGGAGTTATGGTAAACACAAATCAGAAAAGAGAAAGAAAAGAAGCAATGAAGACCATTACAGTTTCGACTCAATATCAACCTACAACTACTTTATATAAAATCAAGGATAAGTATGATTTGGAAACTGATGGAAAGACAAAAACTATTGGCATCAAAGAATTTGAAGTGCCTGCAAATTATAATTATTTGAGTGTTCCCAAAGTGGAAGCGGCTGCTTTCCTGAATGCGCGCATCGTCAATTGGCAGGATTATGATCTTCAATCAGGGGAAGCGAGTTTATTTTATGAAGGAAGTTATCTGGGAAAAACTTATATAGACCTTGATGCGGCAACCGATACACTTGCCTTGTCACTGGGTAAAGACAACGGGATAAAAGTTTCAAGAAAAATTGAAAAGGAATACAGTAGCAAACATTTTATCGGCAGCAACAAAACAGAAACAAGAACTTTTGAAATTACAGTTCGAAATACAAAGCGGGTTCCTGTTAACTTGACAATAACCGACCAGGTTCCTGTATCTGTCACAAAAGAAATAGATGTGAATGATGTCAAAGTACCGGATGCACAATTTGATAAAGACACCGGTATCGCCTCATGGAACTTTTCTTTAAAGGCTTCTGAAGAAAAAAAATTACAAATCAGTTATACTGTTAAATATCCAAAAGATAAAGTGGTGGTGCTCGAATAAGCAAAAATAAAAATCTGCAGTTTTTGTTTCCTTACTATTAAATTGATATATCAAATCTGTTTTGGTTTCAAAAAAATCAATCTTTAAATTTAAGAAAAAAAGATGGAAGTAAATAAAATAAAAGCCACCCTTGAAAGCGCTTTGCAATTGCTCAATAAAGAACTGGGAACAGAAATTGTGAATAAAACAAAAGAGGAATACCTGCGTGTGATCAATGAAATTCAACAGGCATTAAAAGAATTTGATTGAGTTTTTCAGCGCTTAAAATTCATCTAAAGTGTACCTTCATATCTTTTTAAAATAATAATTTGCAAGCCTCAAAATCAGGAAAGATATGCTAACACTTAGTGTTGATATGGACGAAGTGATCACTGACACTGCCAAGAAATTGAAGGATTGGTATTCCAATGAATACGGAATAGTTTTTAAGGAAGAAGAATTGCATGGTCGCGATTTGAAACAAGCGGTTAAGCCCGAACACTTCTCAAAATTTCAAGAATATTTGAATGCGCCGGGATTTTTTGGCGACCTTGAGATCATGCCTTATGCTAGGGAAGTGCTCGAAAAACTAAATGCCAAATATGATCTATACATTGTTTCAGCCGCGCTGGAATTTCCCAATTCCTTGAAAGATAAATTTGACTGGATCTCACAAAATCTTCCATTCATAACCTGGAGACAAATTTGCCTTTGTGGTAATAAAGGTATTGTACAAACTGATATTATGATTGACGACCGAACCAGGAATTTCAGCCATTTCCAGGGAAGAAAAATTCTATATACCCAACATCACAACATTCTGGAAGAAAATTATGAAAGAGTAAAAGATTGGAAAGAAATTGAAGAGAAATTACTCTGATTTAATTTCGTCTAACCATCCCAGTTATAGGGTGTTATACCAACCGACTAACAAATAAATCGAATTTTTTATTTCTAATTAAACAGTTCTCGTTTTATTGGAACTTTGCCTAATGGAAAAAACTGAGTGATTTTTGGACTCAGCTTTTTAATAATTTTTCAACATCAATCTTCGCGATTCCTCTGATCGCTTCTGAAATATGTTCTGCATCAATTCCAACCTGTGCTTGCTGTTGTTTTTGAGAAGCATGTTCGATGATCTCGTCAGGAATTCCGAGGATCTTTACATCTGCTTTGTAATTATGATTGTTCATAAATTCCAGAATTGCAGAACCAAATCCTCCTAAAACGGTTCCGTCTTCAACGGTAATTATCTTAGGATATTTTTGAAAAACTTCATGTAGTAATTCTTCATCTAAAGGTTTTGCAAATCGCATGTCATAATGCGCCGGATTAAAACCATCTGATCTTACATCCCGAATTGCCTGCGCTGCAAAATTTCCCGGATGACCAAATGAAAGAATGGCTATTTCTTCGCCGTCCTTCAGTTTTCTTCCTTTACCAATTTCTATTTCCTTCATCGGTGTTTTCCAATCCGCTTTTACACCTTGACCGCGAGGATAGCGAATCACAAAAGGATTTTTTGTTGATTCGAGTTGAGCAGTGTACATCAAATCTCTCAGTTCACTTTCGTTCATTGGTGCACTAACAATCATGTTGGGAATACAACGCATGTAAGCAATATCGTAAGCGCCTTGATGGGTTGATCCATCTTCACCCACGAGCCCTGCCCTGTCAAGACAAAAAACAACCGGCAAATTCTGAAGCGCCACATCGTGGATCACCTGGTCATAAGCGCGCTGCATAAATGAAGAATAAATATTGCAAAAGACACGCAAACCCTGCGTCGCCATTCCGGCACTTAATGTAACTGCATGTTGCTCACAAATACCAACATCAAAAGCACGATCGGGCATTTGTGCCATCATGTATTTTAAGGAACAACCGCTGGGCATCGCAGGTGTAACGCCCATGATTTTTTTATTCTTTTCTGCAAGTTCTATTATTGTATGACCAAAAACATCCTGGTATTTTGGAGGCTGAGGAATGTCATATTTTTTCTTGTAAATCTCACCGGTGATCTTATCAAAAAGCCCCGGAGCATGCCATTTAGTTTGATCTTTTTCTGCAAGTTCAAAACCTTTTCCCTTCACTGTTTTTATGTGCAATAATTTAGGTCCCGGAATTTCCTTCATATCGTTGAGCGTGTCAACCAACTTTGTTATGTTGTGACCATCAATCGGACCGAAATAACGAATGTTCAAAGATTCAAAAAGATTGCTGCTTTTGCTGACCATCCCTTTCAAGCTGGCTTCAATCTTCGAAACCATTTTGCGCGAAAAGGTTTTGCCCGGAAGTTTTCCAAGTGCCTTCCAGAAATCATCACGCAACCTGTTATACGTTTGGGAAGTCGTAATGTCAGTTAAATATTCTTTCAGTGCGCCCACATTCGGATCGATGCTCATGCAGTTATCATTCAGAATAATAAGGAGATTACTTTTCTCAATTCCTGCATGATTCATTGCTTCAAAAGCTTCTCCGGCTGTCATTGCGCCGTCGCCGATTATTGCAACATGTTGACGATCGTTCTCTCCTTTATAATGAGAAGCCATCGCCATTCCCAAGGCCGCAGATATAGAAGTGGAAGAATGGCCAACGCCGAAAGTGTCATACTCACTTTCTGCTCTTTTTGGAAAACCACTTATGCCATTTTTTTTTCGGATCGTACTAAAATTATCACGCCTGCCCGTTAAAATTTTATGGCCATATGCCTGGTGACCCACGTCCCAAACCACCTGATCGTAAGGTGTGTTGAAAACATAATGCAAAGCAACAGTCAATTCAACAACACCGAGGCTGGCAGCAAAATGGCCACCATGAACACTTACCACATCTACAATGTATTGCCTTAATTCATCGCTTAGTTGGTGAAGTTGGGTTCGATCCAATTTTTTGAGATCAGAAGGAGAATTGATTTTTTGCAATAATGGGCCGGGTACTATTTCCATTTAGAAAAATTATAAGTAAAAATACAATTTTATTAAAAAAGATTCTGTCAAATATTGTGCAACTTTGAATGCAGACGTTTTATTTCTTAAGAATGATTTTATTGACAAAATATTCTTTACCCGCGATTAATTTTATTGTATAGATCCCGGTCGGCCAGAAATCAAAACCCGAAACGGTGATTACTGAACTGCCTTTTTCAATGTCTTTATTAATTCGTCTCATTAACCTACCGGTCCCATCATAAATTGATAGTTCAATGGCTTCTTTTTCAAGTACATTCACATTCACCTGGAACTTTTCGCTTACCGGATTTGGAAATATCTTAATCGTTTTGACTTGATCATTATTTGTAGATAAATGAATAATACTGCTAAGCGTTACTTTTCCTGAAGCATTGATTATTTTTAATCGATAGAAAAGGGAAGGAGTTTCTGTAAAAGCGTTATAATCTGTATAATTATAATTAACAGTAGAAAAATTGGAAGACTCTGCTTTGATCTCTTGCAAAGGCGAAAAATTAATTCCATCAACGCTTTTTTCAATCTCAAAATATTTGATTTCACCATTGTTGGAAACAGACCAGTTAAGCTGTGCATTGCTTTTATTTACATAGCCTGAAAATTGAGTAACGGTGCTGTTTAAAACATTACAAGTTGCATCAAATAGTGCGATCACAACTGTATCGGTTGCATATGCCGGACAGAAGGATTGTAATTGTTGTGACACTACGTAAGTTCCCGCTTTATCAACTGTAACTGTATCGTTAACCGGGTCAGTTACTATATCTCCATCAGTAGTGCTCCAGGTATAAATGGAAGTTGAAGAAGGTTCATTAACATATAAATTTACAGGACCTGTATAACCACAAAACAAAGAAGCATCTGATGCAGTTTGACCGGCAACGGATTGAAAAAAGTCTATCGGTGCAACGAAGTCTTTTAGTTGTGAAGTAAAAGAAGTGGAAGACCTTGACTTCACCATAAATCTTCTAAAAGGCATATCGCAACTGCTTTTACCAACCATAGTATTTGGATCCAGACCGAGTTTTGTAAGGTTTACTGAAAACTCCATGAACTGACCGGCGTTGTAATTAGTAACTAATGTGTTATCGCCTTGTATCAGTGAGAAAGCTCCAGCCCAGGTGCTTGAAGAATTTTCAACTCCGGTATAGAAGTTTCCAGAGGATTTTGGTTTTATTGCAGCATAACCATAAGTTGAGCCATTTGAAACGCCATCAAAACCCGTTGTACCAGATGCATCTACCCAATCAAAACTTGCAGGCGTTATCGATAAAGATGCTCTATTGATCCAAATTCTTGCCTCAATACTTGTAAGGGTTGAGCTGCCATAATCTGCGGAAAAAATTATATCACCAGGCGTTACGACATTTCCTGATCCGTCAAAAGTCCAGCTGGTATGGCCGGCATCCGGACCGTAACCTGAAAAAGTGCCGGATGCTTTATCATAGGAGAGGTCGGTTTGATACATTTCAAAGTCAAAATACCGGTCGCCAGTAGTTCCATAAATTGAAATTCCTCCAAATAACCAAAGTGAATCTGACATAGAAGGACCATCTCTTCTCAGGTGCATCATTACATCAAGAATATCATTCTTATTAGGAATAGGTTGTGTAGGTGGAGAATACCAAACGCCCGGGCTCTGCCCGTTTTTGCTTCCCGAAAAAGAGGTAGAATCATTACCGTGATAGTCACGAATGAAGGCTGCTCCAAGTAACAACTTATTATTTACGGTTGTAAACGGAGGAACGCTCATACGTTTATAAAAGGAAGTATACCTGTATGCAGAATTCGAAGCATATTGAGCAACGATAGCTGAAGCACCGGTTGTATCAATTACTCCGATGCCTGTATCAAGAAATTTGGCGAACCAATCATCATCGCCACTTAAGGTGGATTTTGAATTAAAATAATTTGCCCTAAGATCAGCATCAACGCCAAAATTTGCCTGTATGGAGGAGGTGATGGTCTGGCTGAAGACCGCTTGATTTATTAAAAGTAAAAGAAATTGAATGTAAACTATCTTTTTCATAGGCAAAGATTTGAATCATAATTCCTACAACTATAATAAACGTTAGAAAGCAGCTTTTATTGCGGATTTGGAATGAAGAATTATTATAAGGGATAAGGATAAATTAAATATTTTATATTCTATAAAATATTATTAATTAGAAAAATAAGTACAAATTATAGGAGGTAAATTGATCAAAAAGGATCGTTAGAGAAGAATAAAATACGGGATTGGCAGTAAACAAAGGAACAATCGATTTTTTTTCTCTATTATATCTTATTCCCAGACATCCAGCCCGCAAACAATTTCTAAAAAACTCAGCACAATTCAATCACCATTGCACTAGCACCACCTCCTCCATTACAAATTCCGGCTGCACCAATTTTGCCCTTATTTTGTTTTAAAACATTGATCAAAGTGACAATTATTCTTGCGCCACTCGCTCCCAAAGGATGCCCGAGCGAAACCGCACCCCCGTTTACATTAACTTTTGAACCGTCTAATTTCATGTTTTGAATATTAACAACGCCTACAACACTAAATGCTTCATTTAGTTCAAAAAAATCAATTTGATCAATGGTTAATCCGGCTTTTTTTATGGCTTTTGGTACTGCCAAAGAAGGTGTTGTTGTAAACCATTCCGGAGCCTGTTCAGCATCAGCATAACTTAGAATCTTTGCAATTGGTTTTAGGCCTAAGCTATCCGCTTTTTCCTTACTGATCAAAACAACGGCAGCAGCTCCATCATTTATGGTACTGGCGTTGGCAGCGGTAACGCTTCCGCCTTTTTCGAAGGGAGATTTTAAGCCGGCAATCTTGTCAAACTTTACATTAAAAGGTTCTTCGTCTTTTTCCATGATGATCGGATCTCCCTTTCTTTGTGGGATTTGCACGCCTACAATTTCATCTTTAAATTTTCCTTCATTCACAGCTGCCTGGCTTCGCTTATAACTTTCAATTGCAAATTCATCTTGTTGCTCGCGCGAAATATTACATTCCCTCGCACAAAGTTCCGCAGCATTTCCCATTGCATAATCTTTGTAAACATCCGTTAAACCATCTTTGGCCATTCCATCGATCAAAACAGAATTACCATATCTATTGCCCCACCGAACAGCCGGTGCATAAAAAGGAGCATTGCTCATGTTTTCCATTCCACCAGCAACAACTACATCCGCATCGTCCAGCAAAATGCTTTGTGCTCCGTTCATAATGGCCTTCATTCCACTTGCGCAAACTTTATTTACGGTTGTGCAACAAACATTTTCAGGAAGTCCTGCATAAATCGCAGCCTGACGTGCAGGAGCCTGGCCAAGATTAGCTTGCAATACACATCCCATATATACCTCATTCACATCAGTTGGTTTTACTCCGGCTTTTTCAACAGCCCCTTTAATAGCAGTTGCACCTAATTGAGTTGCTGAAATATCTTTAAGAATGCCTCCAAAGCTGCCAATTGGAGTGCGAACGGCTGATAATATATAAACTCCCTTTTTATCCATAATTAAAACTTGAGGTAACAAAGATAAAGAAATTACCAGCGGGTAATAGATTCGCCGGTTTTATAAATACTCAGCGTATTCCCTCATGCCTTTTACTTTTTAAAGATTAATTTTGAATAGTTCAGGCACAATTAACAATAAAATTATTATTCAAAATATTAACAGGAAACAATAAATTTTCTTACTTCGCAAAAAAAACAAAAACAAAATGAGTAAAGTTATTTCAATGAAAAACTTTGTGGCAACAATCATCGTCACTTCTGCCATTTCGATACTTTTTGCAATTATTTCTTTGGTATGGACTTATTGATCCGTTTGTCCGGAATTGAAAAAAGTTGGTAATAGAAGGATATGATCCCACAGGAAACCATACAACAAATTGTAAGCAGGATTGATATTATCGAGATCATCAATTCGTTTGTAAAACTTAAAAAAAGAGGGACGAATTATATTGGCTTATGCCCTTTTCATAATGAAAAAACGCCCTCTTTCACCGTTTCTCCCAGCAAAGAAATTTATAAATGTTTCGGCTGTGGCCGCAGTGGCAATGCCGTCAGTTTTTTGATGGAGCATGAAAAGTACAGTTATGTAGAAGCATTGAAATGGCTTGCTGCAAAGTACAATGTAGAAATTGAGGAAACAGAAACAAGTCCTGAATTTAAACAGCAGCAACAAACAGCTGACAGCCTTTACATCATAAACAACTTTGCACAGATTTTTTTTTCAGATACTTTATTCAACAGCGAAGAAGGAAACGATATCGGATTGAGTTATTTGAAGGAAAGAGGGTTCAGGGAAGAAACGATAAGAAAATTTGATCTCGGTTACAATCCCGAAGCGCGTGACACACTTGCAAGTGCAGCTTTGGAAAAACAGTTCAATAAAGATCTGTTGATTAAAACAGGTTTGGTGGTTTCACGTGATAGTGGTTTGCAGGATAATTATCGTGGAAGGGTAATTTTTCCTATTCACAATCAATCAGGAAAAGTATGTGGATTTGGAGCTAGGTTAATTAGAAAAAATGACAAGGCGCCGAAGTACATCAACACTCCTGAAAATGAAATTTATGTAAAAAGTAAAATTCTTTATGGGTTGTGGTTTGCCAGGCAGGCGATCGACAAACAAGATGAATGTTTGTTGGTTGAAGGATATACCGATGTAATTTCTCTTCACCAGGCAGGAATTGAAAACGTGGTGGCAAGTGGCGGAACTTCGCTCACACCAGATCAACTTCGTTTGATTAAAAAATATACTTCCAATCTTACCATACTTTACGATGGCGATGCTGCCGGAGTAAAGGCTGCGTTACGCGGTTTGGATCTTGCATTGGAAGAAGGCTTAAATGTGCAGTTGGTTTTGCTGCCCGACAATGAAGATCCTGACAGTTATGTGAACAACAATGGTGCCTCCACGCTTGTTGATTTTATTAACGAGAACAAAAAGGAATTTATTTTATTCCAGTTGGAATATTCATTAAAAGAAGCCGGAACTGATACAAACAAAAAAGCACAACTGGTAAACAGGATTGCAGAGTCAATTTCTAAAATCAATAAGGCCGAAGATTTTACCAAACAACAGGATTATATCCGAAAGACGGCTGAAATTTTACAGATTGATGAAGGAGGATTACACAATCTGGTAAACAAATTTATCAGGGAAAAACTTTCAAAAGACGAAAAGAAATTATTTCAGCAGGAAAAATTTTCGCAGGAAGCACCAGGAGAAATTCCGGAAATATCCGGAGAAGCGGAAGCGTCTATCGAGCTGGTTAAAGATGAAATCCATCATGAAAGATCGCTTGTGAGATGTTTGATCGAATATGGCCTGAATGAATGGGAGGGAGAAAAAAAAGTGGCTGATTATCTCTTGTACGATTTCATCGAAGAAGACACACTTGAAGATGCAATGCTCAAAAAAATTGTGAGCACTTACAAAACCTGGTATGAGGCAAACCTGGAACCTACTTCAAAAAACTTTTTATATACCGACGATCTGGCTATGAGTAACGCTGTAGTTCACCTAATTGAATTTCCTTATGAAGTGAGCGATGGTTGGGAAAAGAAATATGAGATGGCAGTTCCCACCAAGGAAGAAACTTATAAAGCCGACATTACCTCTACCCTTCGTTATCTTGAATTGAAGAAGATAAAAAAAATGATCAGTTTGAATAACGAGGAGTTAGGAAAAGCAAAAAGTGTTGAAAGGCAAATGTTGTTGATCCAGACTCACTCGCATTTAAAAGAAGTTGAAATGCAACTAACGAAAGAAATTGGGATGGTAATAATGAAGTAGTCTCAAAACCGGTCTGAAAAAAAAAATTCTGAAAAATTATTCGTTCACTTCCAGCGCCTTCCAAAACCGGTACAAAAAAAAATCACCATCCCTTAAGGAGATGGTGAAAATTATAAAAATATTTAAGAAACTTAGAATCCTTCTGCTTCAGCAAACTTTCTTGAATCAGGTTTCATGCTGACAACTTTCGATGCGGTTTTGGGTTTTATTTGTTCACAAACCTGTGCCTTTGTAAATCGTTGTGCGCTCCAAACATAGTCGAGGGCAACTTTCTCCCCTGTTTCATAACCGCGTTCTATCAGGAAGTCCCATGAGCCCTGGCGGTTAAGATCACTTACAATTTTTGAAGCTTGCTTTGGAAATGCTATCCACAATTTAGTACCGTCATGTAATGCGGGGCACAGTTCAGAAAATATTTTTTGCAGTTGATTTGAATTCAAAGCGAATACAAGTGCAAAATCAATTTTCCGGATTTTTAAAAGTGGTGTTACATTTTTTGAAAAGGATAGCTTTGAAAACTGTTTCTCAATAGTGGAAGGAAGGCCCTGGATCAGCAAATTTTTCTCATCCTCTAATTGCAATTTTTCAAACATTGTTTGGGACATAATTGAGGCAATATTTTAAGAGTTAAAAAAATAGTCTCTAAATCACTGCAAGACATCTCCTGAAAACAGGAAAATTTTGAAAAATAATAAGTATGCAGTCAAGACAGGTGCAAATTTACGAAAAAAAATCTTTTCTTCGGAAATTGTCCCGAATAACTATAAAATACTGCCTAAAATCACGGCCACTAAGAATTTACCGGATGGTAATACTTCAAGGCCTCGTTCATATATGTTTTTAATTTTGCAATTCTTTTTGAATCCAGCGGGTGATCACTCAGGATCTCCGGAGTTTGATTTCCGCCATTTAATTTAGACATCCTTTCCCATAACGGAATTGCTTCCCTTGGGTTATATCCTGCCATCGCAGCAAAGATCAAACCATAATGATCTGCTTCGTATTCTTGCTGCCGCGAATTAGGCAACAAAACGCCAATCTGTGCTGATGGTGCATAAATAGCATTGAAAATATTATTCACCTGTGGATTACCACGTGTAAACAAATCCGCACCTACACCTATACCTTGTGCAACCAAAGCCTCGCTCATTCTTTCCTGCCCATGATGTGCAACAGCATGAGTTATTTCGTGTCCTAACACGATAGCAAGACCTGCCTCATTTTGAGTAACAGGCAACAATCCTGTATAGACAACAACTTTTCCTCCAGGCATGCACCATGCATTCACTTCAGGGCTTTGTACCAGGTTGAATTCCCATTTATAACCTGCCAGTTGATTTGATAATCCCTTGGAGGCATAATATTTTGTGATTGCATTTGCTATTCTTGTCCCCACTCTCTTAACCATTTCAGCATCACGATTGTTTGAACTGCTTACTACTTTATTTTGTGATAAAAAAGTCTGGTATTGAGTAACGGCCTCCTGTTGAAGCGTAGACTCCGGAACAAGTGTAAGTTGATTTCTTCCTGTTATTGCATTTTTTGTACAAGCTGAAAAAAACAAGCCAGAACTTATAAATAGAATGAATAACTTTTTCATACGTATTATATTTTTAATTGAATAAACAATTGATGTACCAAAAATAATTTTGGAATCTAAAAGAATTACTTTTTAGACTTAAGAAGTATGAAAAAGTTAAACGCTTATAATTCTTTCCTTTGTGATTTACGCCTATCGCGATGTTTAAGGATGGGAACGCGGCCTTCATTGCCTTTTAAAAGGCGGCTGATGTTTTTCTGATGAGTGAGTAAAATCAATCCCGCAACTGCCACAGCAAAAACGCGGTAAAAAACTTCCTGTTCATTATATATCCACAATACGCATATTGGAAGTGCCACGCCTGCAAGTATAGAACTTAATGAAACATATCTTGTGAGATAAAGAACCAGCAGAAAAACGCCAACACAATTGATAGCAACAATAGGTTGGATGGCGAGTACCATTCCAAACAAAGTGGCAACGCCTTTTCCGCCACGAAAATCAGCCCAAACCGGGTAAATATGACCGATTACTGCAGCAACTCCTAATCCCAGCATCAGATTCGTTCTATCCAATTCATTGTTGAGATAATAAGGCAGAAGGTTATAAAGAGAAACGGCCAAAATCCCTTTGAGCATGTCGCCAATCATAACAATCGTTCCAAACTTTGGACCCAAAACCCTGAAAGTGTTGGTGGCTCCCATATTGCCGCTTCCGTATTCCCGAATATCAATGTTGAAAAAACTTTTGCTAATTATGATTGCAGTCGGTATTGAACCAATAAAGTAAGCCAGTATAATTAAAATAAATTCTTTCATTTTTGGTGTTTGAGTTCAAATCAGGGGTAGCAAATATAACCATTAAATTGTTCTGCTGAACCATTAAATTTCATAAAATTTATATCAATTTTTCTCAAATAAAAGAGCTACCCAATCATTTGTTTTTTTTGTTTTAACACAAACAAAATCAAATCCTTGAAAGATGCTTTTCATCTCCTGCTCAGCTTTCTCTAAAAATCCCGAAACCAGCACAAAGCTGCCACTTTTGGTAATTCGTGCAATTGAATTTGCTTCTTTCTTTATTACATTCAAATTAATATTGGCAAGTACAATGTCTGCCTCCTCAATTCCCCAAATCTCTCCCTGCTGCCTCAATTCTATGAGATGGCAATTGTTTTCATTAATATTTTCCAACGCATTTTGAATACTCCAATCATCATAATCAATGGCAATTACTTTAGAAGCTCCACATTTTTCAGCAAGGACTGCCAATATTCCGGTTCCCGTTCCAAAATCCACAACTGTTTTTTCTCTAAAGTCTATCGATTCCATCATTTCTATCATAAGGCACGTTGTATCGTGGTGTCCGGTGCCGAAACTCATCTTAGGCGTTATGATTAAATCAAATCTTACGTCATTTACCGCGGTAACGAAGGAAGGATGGACAAAAACAAAATCATTGATCCTCACTGGTTTTACCTGGCTTTCCCAGCGGCTGTTCCAATTTTCTTCTTCTATAATTTCTTTAGTTAATAAAACTTGAGCAGGCAAAATTTCTTTTAATTTTTCTTCATCAAAATCCTGTTCTTTAACGTAAGCATTCAACAAATTATTTTCTTCTTCAAAGGCATAAAAATTGACTTCCGAAAGTCGCGCAATCAAGATTTCTGATTCTTCTATTGAGGTAGTTTGAAACTGTATTTTGAAAAATCTATTCATAAAAAAAAGCCTGTAAAAATTACAAGCTTTCGATTGATCTTTATTTTAAAAAATTATTGCTCTTTACGTGGTGGCCTGTTTTGAGAAGGCTGGTTTTGCTCAGGCTTTGGCAACAATGCTTTTCTGCTTAGTTTAAACTTACCTGTTTTAGGATCGATCCCAATCAATTTCACTTTCACCTTATCGCCTTCCTGGAAAACATTGTCCATGGTTTCCAATCTCTTCCACATTATTTCAGAAATATGTAGTAATCCTTGTTTACCGGGTAAGAATTCAACAAAGGCGCCAAATTCTTTAATTCCCTTTACAGTACCTTCATAAACGTCTCCAACTTCCGGAACTGCAACAATACTATTAATCCATGCCACCGCTTGTTCAAGACTTTCTTTATTGGCTGAGAAAATGCTTACCTCACCTGTTTTACCAACTTCAGTGATATTAATTGTAGCACCTGTGGTCTTTTGAATTTCCTGGATGATCTTTCCACCTGGTCCGATCACTGCGCCAATAAATTCAGAATCGATGATCAATTTTTCCATTCTTGGCGCATGTGGTTTTACATCCGGGTTATGTTCTGGAATGCATTTGTACATCGCATCCAAAATATATAATCTTCCTTTTTTGGCCTGGTCAAGAGCTTGACGCATCACATCCATGCTCAATCCATCCACTTTTATATCCATCTGCACCCCGCAAATGCCATCTCTAGTGCCAGTAACTTTAAAATCCATATCACCCAGATGATCCTCATCTCCAAGAATATCAGAAAGAATAGCATATTGATCTCCTTTTGAAATTAATCCCATTGCTATTCCACCAACATGTTTTTTGAACGGAACACCTGCATCCATCAATGCCAATGAACCTGCACAAACGGTGGCCATTGAAGAAGATCCGTTACTTTCCAAAATATCACTTACCACTCTCACTGTATAAGGATAATCATTGCCAGGCATTATTTGTTTCAATGAACGCATTGCCAGGTTTCCGTGTCCCACTTCTCTCCTGCCCACACCACGCATCATTCTTACTTCACCCGTTGAGAAAGGAGGAAAATTATAATGTAAAATGAATTTAGAATAATTGCTTGTAGCAGCGCTTTCAACCAATAATTCGTCAAGTGGAGTACCCAGTGTTACTGTAGTTAAAGACTGAGTTTCACCACGGGTGAAAAGTGAAGAACCATGAGGCGAAGGAAGAATGCTTACTTCCATTGTAAGCGGCCTTATTTCCTGCAATCCGCGTCCATCCAATCTTTTGCCGGTTGAAAGGATCATATCACGAACTACATGATATTGTAATTCGCCAAAATAATATTTCACCAATGCTTTATCCTCATCAGAAATTTCTTCTCCAAAGAGGGCAATTGTTTCTTCCTGTAATTGATCAAAAGCTTCTGCTCTTTCATTTTTTGCAGTAGCAGACGAAGAAATTTCCAACATTTTTTCTTTGGCAAAAGCAATTACCTTTTCATCAATTTCAGCATTTCTATATGGCTTTGTATAATCACGCTTGCCTTTGACGCCAACTTTATCTCTTAAATCTTCCTGCGCCTTTACTTGTACTTTAATCGCTTCATGCGCCACTTCTAGTGCCTTCACCAAATCTTCCTCCTGGCATTCTTTGGCCTCGCCTTCGACCATCATAATATTTTTATCAGTAGCTGCCACAAGGAATTCCAGATCTGCCACTTCTAATTGGCCGCGAGTAGGATTTACTACAAATTCTCCATCTACCCTTGCAACCCTCACTTCAGAAATAATTTCCTTAATAGGAATATCTGAAACAGCCAATGCTGCTGATGCTGCAAGACATGCCATTGCATCAGGTAAAATTTCAGGATCGCTTGAAACAAGGGAAACCAAAACCTGCACATCACAGAAATAATCGTCAGGGAACAAAGGCCGCAGGGCTCTGTCGATTAATCTAGAAGTCAAAACTTCATAATCATTTAATCGTGCTTCCCTCTTGAAAAAAGAGCCCGGAATTCTTCCGGCTGATGCAAATTTCTCCTGGTAATCAACGATCAGGGGAAAGAAAGATTGGCCTTCTTTCGGTTCCTGTGTGGCTACAACCGTAGCGAGTATAATGCAATTGCCTAAACGCACCGTTACCGCTCCGTCAGCCTGGCGGGCCAATTTGCCTGTTTCAATCGTAACCATCCGGCCACCGCCAATATCGAAGGTTACATCAATTGGATTTGGAGTATTCATCTTTAATATTAATTATTTTAAAAAAAAGTATTCCCAACCGGAAATTCAGTTGGGAATGCTTTCAATATCATTATTGCAACAATTATTTACGTAGTCCTAACTTTTCAATTAATGCGCGATAACCATTCAAATCATGTTTACTCAAATAAGCCAATAAACTTTTTCTTTTACCTACCATTTGCATTAATCCGCGCTGGCTGCTAAAATCCTTTTTATTAGTACTTAAGTGATTGGAAATATGGTTGATCCTGTTGGTCAAAATCGCAACCTGCGCTTCAATAGAGCCTGTGTTCTTTTCACTGCCGCCAAATTCTGAAAAGAATTTTGCTTTACTTTCTGAAGTTAAATAAGACATCTTTTTTAGAATAGTTTTTAATAATTGGCTGCAAATGTACTATTATATTTTGATTTTCACTAAAGGTTAATTCTTATTTTTTTCTAAAATAAAAGCGGAAATTAAAATTCAAACGGTAACTTTTCCTCCATTCATTGACTTCAGGTTTAAAGCATATAAAGCAATAAATACAATTCCGAAGAAATTATTAAATGAAGTAGCACCAACAGCGATCAGGTCATTTCCAAAAATCAAAATAGGTACACCCAGACCGATTACGACTCCAAGGATATAAATATAAAATCCCGTACGCCTCAATCGCCACATCAACAAGGCGCCACTTAAGGTAAATAACGCTGCAATAAAATTGCCGATGGCGAGTTTTCGCATATTGTCTTTATCTAAAATCTTGCTGAAAGAAGCCTTAATCTTTTCAGAAAAAACATTTCTTTCGTTATGTATGCTGCCACTCGAATCCACATAAGCAGAATCTTTATTGAATGGTTTTTCCTGGCTTATTATATTGGCATATCTCTGTGCGGCAACGAAGGTGTAAACGCTGCTCATTATTGTCCAGCCACTTCCAATAAAAGTAAGAATGCACAACCAGGTCAAAAAAGAAGGTCTTGGTTCAGGCTCATTTTCAAACTCATATGATGTGTGTATCATTAATGTGCAAAATAATACATTATCAAAATAAATCAATCAGATTTTTAAAGAAAAGAAACCGACTTTAAAATATGACTTAAACAATAAATTTTTTATTTTGGATCCTGTTTAAAAAAACCGGTATCGCTCCCAAAATAACCAGGATGATTCCTGAAAAACAAACACCCGTCCAGCCACCTTTGTTCCATGCAAAAGAGCCGAGGGATGAACCAATTGTTCCACCTATAAAAAAGAAGGTCATATAAATGGTGTTTAGCCGGGTACGTGCGTGCGGCAACAAAGAATAATTTCTTGAAAGATTTGGAATATGGGTTGACTGTAGTCCCATGTCGATAAGAATAATTCCAATGATCATCAACGCTATCCCATTTTTGGCTGCCAATAAAATAAGATAACCTCCAAGCATTAAAAAAATTCCAGAGCGCATTGGTTTAAATGGTCCGTATTTATCAGTGACCCTTCCGATGAAAGGCGCTACCAGTGCACCTCCTGCGCCGATTATACCAAAAAGACCGATAACTGAAAGTGAATAACCAAAAGGAGGTTTCTCGAGAAAAAAAGCCATGGTAGCCCAAAATGCGGAAATGGCACCGAAGAGACAAGCACCGATCCAGGCACTTTCTCTTATAACCGGCTGTTCTTTGAACAAACTGAATAATGAGCGCATCAACTGCCAATAACTTCCTTTGAAGGACGGTTGTTCCCCGGGAATAAATTTCCAAATCAAAAAGCTCATAATAATCATGAACCCGGAACTAATAAAATAAACCGCTTGCCAACCAAGATATTCAGCCACAAAACCACTCAATGACCGCGACAATAAGATCCCGGTTAATAATCCGCCCATGAGGATTCCTAAAACTTTGCCCCTCTCATCTTCTGAAGCAAGGTGCATTGCCAAAGGAATAAAAACCTGGCAAGCAGTGCTCGTTATTCCGACTGCGATACTGAAGAAATACAACCAGTTTATATTTGGAGAAAACCCGGTTCCTATAAGCGCCAAAGCCGCAAGCAAATGCATCCAGATCAATAAGCCACGCCTCGCTAACATATCCCCCAAGGGAACGATGAAAAACAAACCCAATCCGTATCCCATCTGCGAACAAATATTCACAAATGAAGCAGATTCTTCAGATACTTTGAAATACCTCGAAAACTCGCCAAGCAAGGGCTGGCAGTAATAAAGGTTGGCAACGATAACGCCGCAACCAATCGTTATAAGATATTTAATTCCTGCGGTTAAACTTGGTTTTTCAACCGTTTTCGACATAATCGGAAGTTATCAAAAAAAAAAATTATTAAAATTTGTTGATTTACTGTTCCATTATTGACGGTAATTTTCAACGCCTTCGGCTGGTTTCCATCCATAATGAGGTTCAAAATAATTCCATAATAATGCCGAAACATCCCTTGCCAGTTGCCAGGCTTCGTTATCAGTAACCCACCTTTGATCCTGGTTATTTTTGGTAGCGATATAAAAAACATAATCCCCATGCGGTGCATTTACCAAAACTGCTTCAGACCGGGAATCATTCACCATTCCCTGTTTGGAAGCAGCCTGCACGTAAGGAGGAATTTGCGAGAGTGCATATTCATCCCAAAAAGCTTTTGTCAACGCGCGATACATTATTTCACTGGCTGCCGGGCTTACCACTTTTTTTTCTCTTATCATCGTCAATAAATTCGCCATCTCCCGGGGCGTAGTCTGGCCCCACCCATATTCCTTGTTCTCCTGTTCCCGTCCAGCAGTTCTGGCATTCACACGTGTATATTTAAATTCATTATCTTTTAACCATGAATTAATTTCTGTGCCTCCACCAGCCAGTTTTTCACACCAAACTGCTGCAGTATTATCACTATGAGCAAGCATCAATGAAACCATTGTTCGCAAATCGGTTGGTGTTGAATCCTTAAAGAATTGCATTAATCCTGAACCTCCCCGGGCAATGCTGTCACGATAAGTAAAGGATTGATGATAAGTATAATCACCCTCATTTATTTTTTTAAAAACACCAACCAGGATCGGTATTTTTACAATACTAGCCGTTGGAAAAATTGTATCGGCATTGATAGCAGCTTCTTTTCCGGTCTTCAAATTCCGAACGTACACTCCCGCAGTTCCATGAAATTTGTCGAGTAGTTCTCTCAGTTGTTTTTCCAGCTTTTTATCGGTTTTATATTGAGAAAAACCTGTTGTAGAAATCGTCATAAGTAGCAAAAAAAGAAAGGAATAAAAGATTTTTTTCATTGATTATTTTTTTGAAGAATATAAAATAACCGTCGAAACGGCTGATTCACAATATTAATGGGATATTTCCATTGGTTCCAAAAAAAATTCTTCTACCTCTTAAACTTTTTTGATTGTAAATCGTCTTACAAACGGATATTTTTGGGAAAAACAGTAGTAATATTTAACAAGAATAACCATTGAAAAGAATTAAATTTGGAAACAACATCTCTAACAGATTAATAATCAATAAATGAAGAACATATTTAAAATCTTACCGCTTTCGGTCTTCTTTGTTGCATTGTTCACAAGCAGCAACGCACAAAGACGGGTTTTCAGGGAAAGTGGAAGTTCCCGTTCAGGAAGCATTTCCCGAACTCCTGCTCCACGACAGATGGAAAGCCGGTCAGAACCGGTTAGAACTTTCAGCAATAATTCCCCTTCAAGGGTTCAAAGTGCACCTTCAAGACAAATCACTGTTCGCCAGGCACCTGACAGAAATTTTAATGAAACAAGGATTGCACCCACAAGAAATCTTTCCACCCCTTCTTCAAATCAAAGAGTTTATGCTCAAAGAAATAACTCAACAAACGACAGGTTGATCGTTTCAAGAAATAATTCTGACAGGATGAGCTATTATGACCGCAACAGGATGATTTCAAGAAATAGTTTTGACAACAGGAATAGTTACAATCGTGGCTATAACAATTATCGTGGCTATAATAATTATTACCGTGGGTATGACCGGGATGATCACTATTATGGATACGTTTATGGAAGAAGGACAAGGTTCATGTATGGCACGCGCTATCGTGTAATTCCTCATAATTTTATTTCCATCCATTTTGGGGGATATCCTTATTACTATTATGACGGATGTTTTTATGGATATTACAATGGATTTTATGAGCCTATCTTTCCCCCATTCGGCATTCACATAAGCGTGCTGCCCTTTGGTTATGCCAGGTTATTTATTGGCGGAATTCCCTACTATTATTATAATGGAATCTATTACAGGCATTATGATGATTATTACCAGGTAGTTGATGCACCAATGGGTGCTATCGTTTCTTCATTGCCAAATGGTGCACGTTCAGTAATCATCAATGGAGAAAGCCTTTATGAATTAAATGGCACTTATTACAAACCAGAAGTTGACGACAATGGCGACCAGGTTTTTGAAGTAGTTGGAAAAAATGGTGTGATCAATAATACTCCAGTGCAGGATAATTCAGTATTGCCGGATGCATCACGTTTGCAAATGGGCGATATGGTTTCTCAACTTCCGGAAGGTTCTAAAATAGTTACCATAAACGGAGAGGAGATATATGAAACCCCGGACAACGTTTACCTGAAAGAAGAAAATGTGAATGGACAAGTAGAATACCAGGTAATGGGCAAATAAATTTTAGATTTTTATATTTTAGAAAGCCGGCGAGAGCCGGTTTTTTTTTGCATTGTTCTATTCAAATTTTATTCAGCACAATTAACAAATGTTAAAATTTCAACGAGGAAAATGTTTAAATCTATGAACGGTACAGTTGTAGTGCCCAATTTTTGTACTTTCCGCAATCTCAATTTTACCGTACAGAAGTGACATAACCAGTGAAGTTACTTTTCAACAGTTGATGATCTATGATAATAAGAAATATACTTTTAATTTTTACGCTTGTTTTTTTTAGTACTGAACTATCAGCTCAGATTGACAAAGAACCCTTACCGACACAGGACGCAACAGTAATAAAGGTAAATACCAACAGCATTTTTGGCAAGGTGGTCGATATTCAGAATAACAAAGGAATTGAAGGCGCTACAGTTCAATTATTTGCAACCCCAATTGATTCTCTTCCCGGGCAAAAAGGCGATTCACTCATTGCAGTAATGCTAAGTAAGCGCAACGGTGATTTTCGATTCGCTAAAATTCCACCTTTGATTCAGTATAAAGTGCAGATCTCCGCAATTGGATATTCTCCATTTGAACGAACATTTGTTTATAAGAAAGATCAAGGCGAAAAACGGGTATTTGAAAAGGATTTGGGCAATATTGTAATGGCGCATTTGGCACAAAAATTACAAGCAGTAACAATCGTTGCACAACGGCCAGCACTTCAATTAGGCATCGATAAAAAAGTTTTTGATGTTGATAAAAGCATCACTTCTAAAGGAGGAACTGCAGTGGATGTAATGAAAAATATTCCTTCTCTTTCTGTAGATGTCGATGGAAATGTACAATTAAGAAATTCGAGTCCCACAATTTTTGTGGATGGAAGGCCAACAATTTTGACGCTTGATCAAATTTCATCTGATGATATAGACAGGATAGAAATAATTACGAATCCTTCAGCAAAGTATGATGCTTCAACTACAGGTGGAATTATAAATGTCATCCTTAAGAAAAATAAAAGGCATGGACTGAATGGTTTGGTGTCACTTACAGGCGGAATTCCCGAAAGATATTCAGGCAACGCTAACATTAATTTGCGCCAGGGGAAATTTAATTTCTTTGTTTCAGGGCATTACAACTATACAAATAATGATGCTCATGGCAACAGCTTAAGACAAAACAAAACCGATGGAGTTGTTGATAATTATTTTATCCAGCATTCGCTCAATAATCATACAAGGCAATTTGTTGGTCTCCGCGGTGGTGTTGACATTTTTATTGACAACCGAAATACGTTCACCTTGTCACAAGGTTATTTTAACGGACAATTTTCTAATCTGCAGAACCAGGACCAGGAATATTATGACAATGTCAACTCTTTGACAAAAACAGGCTACCGTATTTCTGATGGGAATTTTGAATTTAAAAGAAACAGTTCTTCTCTTTATTATACGCACAAGTTTCCTAAAGAAGGAGAAAAAATTGATGCGGCGGTAAAGATGAACTACGGAAATGTAAATGACCATAATGCGATTACAAATACATTTTTCAATCCCTCAGGCAGCATGATCGGTAATCCTGATTTAGTGAAGGATGATGGTGCCAACAGCAATAACCAGTTAACAGCAAATATCGATTATGAGAACCCTTTGGCAGATGGTAAAAAACTGGAAGCGGGTGTAAGAAGTTATACTAATAATTATCAAAGTTATTTCAACTCCTATTCAGTAAAAAATGGTGAATCTATCAAACTGCCCTTGAGTAATAATTACAAATATATTGAGAACGTTCAGGCTGCTTATATTACCTATACAGGAAAATTCAAAAGTATCGGCTACCAGGCAGGATTACGGGGTGAATACTCAAAATTCACAGGAACGCTTTTGGACAGTGCGAAGAAATTTGGTTATGAATATCCTTCTTCCTTAAAAAATATCTGGAACGCACTTTTCCCAAGTTTGTATTTGTCGAAGGAAATAAACGATAAAGACGAAGTTCAATTGAATTACTCAAGAAGAATACGCAGGCCCAATTTTTGGCAGTTAAATCCTTTTATCGACATCAACGATCCTTTAAACATTCAACAAGGAAACCCTCAATTGAAACCGGAATACAGTAATTCATTTGAATTTAATTACAGCAAATCGTTTAAGAACAATAGCAATTTTCTGGCTTCAATTTATTATAGGAATACCACCGGCGACATTACCCGTTACAGCGATACGCTTACCACTGACCAATATAACAAACTTCAATCAGCCGGCGTAGATCCCAATGCAATATTGAACACGTTTATCAACTCAAACAGCACAAACAGAGCCGGTTTAGAATTAACCTTACAAGAAAAATTTGGTGAAAATTTCGATCTTACACCAAGCATGAATGTCGGCTACAGAAAAGTAAATGCTGCACAAAATTCACTGGACCTTAGCAATGAAGGAATAGATTTCAGCACCAAACTTACAGGGAATTATAAAATCAAAACAAGGAACAAATCCAATGTATTTAATAATCTCAGCTTTCAGCTAACAGCCAATTATCATTCACCAAGTGTGATTCCACAGGGAAGAAGATTGGAAAGATTTAATTCTGATTTTGCCATGCAAAAAAGCCTTTTCAAAAACAATCGTGCATCTGTGACTTTCGCTGTGAATGACATTTTCAACACTCATCGGTTCGGTGTAATTTACGACACACCTTCTTTTTACCAGGAAACCTATAACCGCCATTGGGTAAGGAGTTTCAGGCTGACCTTCAGTTATAAATTCGGCAACTCCGACTTTTCGTTATTTAAACAAAATCACGATAGTGGAAACGAATAAAGTTTCGGGCAAACAAACAAAAAGAATCGAAAATTATTTTAAGGAATAATAGTTTTAGAGAATTTCTGAAGAATATATTCTTCTATTCAGTAAGCCAACAAATAATAATTTTTTTTGATCAATTCATAAACTGACCTTCAGTAAACAAGTAAGGATCTATAGAAAAATAAGGATCAATCTCAGAAGGAAGTTCAGCAAGCTCAATCTCCAATCCTGATTTATTTTCCCGTATCTGCCAAAGGTAAAGCTCTTTGTTGTTTGCAACTACTTCCGGCAGCATTTCTTTCAAAAGACCATTCCAGCAAGCGTCCTGGAGTTGATCAGCTTCCGAACCAAGGCGCTCGTTTTCGTTTAACTTCTGCCAGCATTGTCTTGAGGAAAAATGAGTGCCGGTCATAAGTAATATTTCCTGTTGTAAAATTTTTTCCATAATTGACAATTTTTGATTCTGTTTATAAGACTAAAAATTGTTGTCGGAAATTAATCCGGAAATAAAATGTTGTGTTAAAAGGAAAACGAAATCCTGCGGGTTTTATTTCAACATTTTGCTGAACTTTTTTAATTCTGAAACATCAGCAGGAGAAAGTATGTCGTTGTTGTCATATTTGGCTTTTAAGAACAATACTCTTTTGTGTTGCGGATATTTAGAAAGGATTGCATCAATCATCTTTCCGGCTTCTTTATCTTTTTCAAAAATTGGTGCATTTTCAGGAAGTTGCGATTTCTCACGTGTCGGCATTTTCTTTATGATAGATTCCAATGCAGCAAGCCTTCCGGGAAGAACCCCATTTATTTTGGAAGCCTTATCATACAAACCTTGTAATTGCTTTTTGCTTAACCATCCCCTTCGTTGGTATTGCTGGTAAATGCTGATCACAAAAGAAGAAACGGGGAATGCCATGATGCAATCTTCAAGCAACATGTTGATGATGTCAAGCTTGGGTTTGTTTTGTTGCATAAAATGACTTTAAACAAATGTAAATAAAGAGAAGAAGTTATGATAAAAAGAAAACCCACCTTTTGCAAAGTGGGTTTTCGCCTCTCCAGATTTGGAATATTAATATCTGTACATTTCAGGCTTGTAAGGTCCATCCTTCGGAATGTTCAAATAACCACTTTGTGCATCGGAAAGTTCATCCAGTTCAACACCAATTTTTTTCAAATGTAAACGAGCTACTTTTTCATCCAAATGTTTAGGAAGTACATAAACTTTGTTTTCGTATTTATCAGGATGATTCCAAAGTTCGATCTGCGCCAAAACCTGGTTGGTAAATGAATTACTCATTACAAAACTTGGATGACCTGTTGCACAACCTAAATTCACCAAACGGCCTTCAGCCAAAATGATCACGTCCTTTCCATCAATTGTATATTTATCAACCTGCGGTTTGATAACATCTTTTGTATCACCATAATTTTTATTGAGCCATGCAATATCAATCTCAATATCAAAGTGGCCAATGTTGCACACAATCGCTTTGTCTTTCATTAATTTGAAGTGTTCTCCTGTGATCAGATCACGGCAACCGGATGCAGTAACAATTATATCTGCTTCTTTCACTGCATCAATCATTTTTTTAACTTCATATCCATCCATTGCAGCCTGCAAAGCACAGATCGGGTCGATTTCTGTTACAATCACTCTTGCTCCTGCGCCACGTAAACTTGCTGCAGAACCTTTACCCACATCTCCGTAACCACCAACAACTGCAACTTTTCCGGCCATCATAACATCAGTTGCTCTCCTGATCGCATCAACCAGGCTTTCTTTACAACCATACTTATTGTCAAATTTTGATTTGGTAACAGAATCGTTTACGTTAAAAGCAGGAATAGGCAAGGTTCCTTTTTCCATTCTTTCATACAAACGGTGAACGCCTGTTGTAGTTTCTTCTGACAACCCTTTGATGTTGTGAATCAACTCAGGATATTTATCAAAAACCATGTTCGTCAAATCGCCGCCATCATCAAGAATCATATTCAACGGGCGATCTTCACTTCCAAAGAACAAAGTCTGCTCTATGCACCAATCTGCTTCATCCTGTGTTTCTCCCTTCCATGCAAAAACGCCAATTCCGGCAGCGGCAATTGCGGCAGCAGCCTGATCCTGGGTTGAAAAAATATTGCACGAACTCCATTTTACTTCAGCGCCTAATTCAACCAATGTTTCAATCAACACAGCTGTTTGAATGGTCATGTGGAGACAACCTGCGATCCGTGCCCCTTTCAAAGGTTTTTCTTTTCCAAATTCTTCACGAAGCGCCATTAATCCCGGCATTTCAGCTTCTGCTAAATTGATTTCTTTGCGACCCCAATCAGCAAGACTTATGTCTTTCACTTTGTATTTCAGATCAAAGTCAATATTATTTTTTGTTGCAGTTGACATAATAAATGTTTTATTTTTTTGAGAATGCAAATGTAACAACATTAGAATAAAATACTAATACTTATTATAACTTTAGAATATTTTTGCACTTAAGTTGTTTTAAAAAGAAAAATCTCCTATTTAAGAATGAAAACAAGAACCATAAAAGAAGAATCAGCAACCACTTCTTACCAGCCGGATAAAAAGGATCTTTCCATCCTGAAGCTCTTGCAACATAATGCCCGCATCACAGTGAAAGAGATTGCCGAAAAAGTCCATCTTAGTACCACGCCGGTTCACGAACGAATTAAACGCATGGAAGAAGCAGGGATTATCAAACAATATGCAACGCTGGTCGATAATGAGAAAGTGAACAAATCGCTGATGGTAATTTGCTATGTTTCTTTAAAACAACATGGCAAAAACGCGGGGGCCAAATTTATTAAAGTCATTAACCAATTGAATGAAGTAATTGAATGCTACAGCATTTCCGGAGATTTTGATTTTATGCTAAAAGTTGTGTGTGAAGACATGAACGCTTATTATGATTTTCATGTAAATAAATTGAGTGAGACAGAAAATGTAGGTCATGTTCAAAGCACTTTCATCATGGGCGTTATCAAAGAAACGCACATGCTTATTTGGGACTAATTTTTTTTAAGTAAACAAATAAATTAGTTTCATTTTTATCCTGGAATATGCTCTTCGTCTATAATTAACCGTCAGAATGAGGAAATAAAAAAAGTCAAATTTTCTGCGTTTACAATCTATCTCCATCTTTTATTCTTATTTCACTTTATCAATAACTTCACATGCTTTTAAAAAGAAGTTTATGCTCGATATCAGTTTTACCCCTTTTCCTCAACTTTCAACAGAAAGACTTTTATTAAGAAAATTGATTGATGAAGATGCGGAACAATTCTTTAAACTTCGATCAAATCCCAAAGTGATGAACCATATTGGTAAAAAGCCAATGACTTCAATAGACGAAGCAAAGGATTTTATTAAAATGATAAATGGTTTGCTCGAAGAAAATTCCGGCATAACATGGGCAATGGCGCTAAAAGAAAATCCGGAAAAAATGATTGGAACTTTTGGCCTGTGGCGAATCATAAAAGAACACCACCGTGCTAAAATTGGTTATATGTTGTTTCCTGAATTCTGGCAAAAAGGTTTAACAAAAGAAGCTATGGTTACTGTACTCACTTATGGTTTTCAGAAACTCAATTTGCACAGTATTGAAGGGCGAATAACACCATTAAATACGGCTTCAGCCAAGGTTTTGGAAGGCGCCGGATTTGTGAAAGAAGCGTATTTTAAAGAAGACTTTTTCTTTAATGGGCAATTTGAAGACACAGCCATCTATTCATTGCTCAGCCGCAATTTTACCGGAGGCAGCCTGTAATTTTTCAACGCATTTTGAAAGATCGATTCCTTTGCCTAAAACTCCTTTAAAAATGTCTCCCATTTCTTGTATTCTTTCCAGAGTGTTATGAATCGTAAATTGTTTTGGTGATAATCCCGGCTTCACTTCTTCCCACAAAAGAGGGGTTGAAACAGTGGCGCCCGGTTTCGGTCTTAAACTATAAACCGATGCAATTGTTTGTCCGCGGCGGTTTTGAAGATAATCCAGGTAAATATGTTTTTTTCCCCGCTTTTGCAAATTCCTTTCAAGCGTTGTAAAATCCTTTAGTTCGTCATTTACCATCATGCAAACGCAATATGCAAAATCCTTAACCTGGTCGAACGAATATTTCTTTCCGGTCGGAACATAAATATGCATTCCGCTTGAACCGGAAGTTTTACAAAAACAAGGAGCTCCGGCATTGTCAAGAACTTCTTTAACGGTGAGGGCTACACGAATAACCTGCTCAAATGTATTCTTATCAGAAGGATCAATATCGATCATCAGGTAATCCGGATTATCCAGGTCATCTACGGTGGAATGCCATGGATTCAGTTCAATACAACCGAGATTTGTAAGGTAAATAAGCGTTTCAATGTTGTCGCAAACAATATAATTCACTTCCTTGTTTGTCGATTCAGAATGAACCTGCTTGCTATGAACATACGATGGCGTATCATCAGCCGCATCTTTTTGAAAAAATCCCTTCTGCTTGATGCCATTTGGATTTCTCAAAAGTGATTCAGGCCTGCCTTTTAAATAGGGCAAAATATATTCAGCCATCGAAAGATAATATTCTGCCACATCACCTTTGGTGACTTTTTCATCAGGAAAATAAACCTTATTGAAATGAGTGACAGTGACTTTGTTGTTTCCAAATGAATAGGTCTTGTCATTGCCGTCCTTACTGATCTCCACGGGATCTTTTTTATTATTCTTTTTCATTTTACCCGCCTTTTTATTGTTTTTGTTTGATGCAGGTTTAGCAATTTCTTCCAGGTTATCGAGGTTGATTTGATTTACAGTTTTATCGTCGCGCAGTCGCAAAAAAACCGGGTGACGCAACTTTCCATCTGCTGTCATTTCAGAGAATTTCACTTCTGCAATTAATTCCGGCTTTAACCATGTTGCACCGGAATTATTTTTTACCTTTTCTTTGAAAGGAGATTTTTTCTGAACCAAAGGTTGAAAAAGTTCATACAATTCTTTCAGGCTTTTATAGTTAAAACCCGTGCCTGCATTACCCATATAAATGAATTCGTTTCCCTTTTTAGCAGCGAGGATCAGCGAACCAAAGTATTTTCTAGAACCTGAATGTTGGGTATATCCGGCAATAATAACTTCTGCGGTTTTATGATTCTTGATCTTTAACCAATCAGTAGTTCGCTTTCCCGGAAAATATTTTGAATCCATTTTTTTGGCCATAATTCCTTCCAAATCCTTTTCTTTGGATACTTGCAGAAATGATTTTCCTTTTTCGATAATATGATCAGAATATTTTAGAACCGGGTCATTGAAAGGAATGATCTTTTTAAGCAATTCCTTCCGGTCAATAAGTGGAAGCGAAGTCGTGTCTTTCCCATTTAATTCCAAAAGATCGAAAATACAATATTGAATGGGCCGGTTTTGGTTTTCAGAATAATGCTGCAGAAATTGGAAATCCGGTCTGCCGTCATCTCCCAAAACTACTATTTCCCCGTCAACAATTGCCTCACCCTTCAAATTTTTTAACTGCTGAACAACGGCAGGATAAGTTGACCTAAAATCAAGTCCATTGCGGGAATAAAGCGAAATGGCATTTTTCTTTTTTGCTGCAATAGCCCGGTAACCGTCCCATTTTATTTCATAGAGCCAGTTCTTATCATCAAATGGTTCAGATGTTTCTTTGGCCAGCATTGGCTTTATGAAATTGCTGATCTTATTTCCATTTTTCATCGAAGCGGTAAAATTATTTATTGCTTGGGCCGGCTCTTTTTTTTAGAACTTTTTTTATTTTCCGACAGCCATTCGTTTATTGGTGAATCTTCTTTCGTATACTCTTCACTGTTATAATCTTCATCAGTTGCTTCTTCATCACGATGCTTTATGAGCAGCCAGCTATTATCGTCTTTGCTTTTTAATTTTACCAATACAAATTCACCTTTCAATTTCTTTCCAAACAAACGGAACTTAAAATCCTCGGAACGAAGGCCTGCGCGAAGATTTTTTTCAGCTTCTTCACGTGGAGAATTATTAATATCAGAATAAGTTCCACTGTCCCAAATCTCAACGATTCCTGCACCATAATTTCCTTCCGGAATTTCCCCTTCAAAATCTTTATAATCATAAGGGTGATCTTCAACCATCATAGCCAGCCTTTTGTCTTTGGGATTCATCGACGGCCCCTTTGGTACAGCCCAACTTTTTAAAACTCCATCAAGTTCCAGGCGGAAATCATAATGCAGTCTTGATGCCTTGTGCCGCTGAACAACAAAGATCAGTTTGGAAACTGATTTCTTTACCTTCCCTTCGGGTTCGGCAGTTTCTTTAAAATTTCTTTTTTTATTATAAAGTGTCAGTGCCATTAGCTTGCTTTTTTACGTTTTACTTCAAGGCTTGCCTTCAACTGATCCATCAGATCCTGAGTTTTGCTATGGACAACTTTCATTTCCGGAGCTTTTACTTTCTTACCTTTTGCCTTGTCGTGAATCAGTTTCAACAACTCTTCATTGTAAGTGTCTTTGTATTTGGAAATATCAAATTTACCTGTGAGTTGATCTATTAATGTAACAGCCATTTTCAATTCTGCTGGTTTCACTTCTGTATTGTTGGGAAGTGTTAGTTGATTAGGATCACGGATTTCCTGTTCGAAGCGAATCTTGTTAAGCACGATCACATTTTTATCCGGCCGCAAAATCGCAAGTGCTTCTTTGTTGCGCATTACAAATGTTGAAACGCCCACCTTTTTTGTTTTCTTCAGCGCTTCCAACAAAAGCTTGTAAGGTCTCGTTCCGGATTTGTCCGGTTCCAGGTAATAAGGAGTTTCATAATAAAGACTACTAATCTCATCTTCTTTTACAAAGTCGCTTATTTCAATGGTTTTCGTCTTTTTCGCACTCGCTGCCTCAAAATCCTTTTCATCCAAAACAATGTATTGATTATCCAGTTTGTATCCCTTCACGATGTTGCTCCACGGAACTTCCTTTCCGGAATTTTCATTGACTCTTTGGTATTTGATATGCGCGTGATCCTTTTTGTCGAGCATATCCAGGTCAAGATTGCTTGATTCTGTAGCGCTATAAATTTTTACCGGAATGTTTACTAACCCAAAACCTATGGCGCCCGTCCATATAGGCCTCATAATAATTTTAATTTATGATGTAAAAGTTAGTAAGAAATTCTTATGCCTTTTTTTAATTGCGTTAAAATCATTGGATTTCAACGGGAACAAGCCAGGAACAGCGATTCCTGAGGAATTTATTCTACACCAAAAATTCACTCGAAAAAGTTCGTTTACTGGTGTTGATTGGAGTTTGTTTTCTTTTTTGGTGAAAGGTCCAGAAGTAAAACGGGCAGAAGAATTAGGTTTGTAAGTGTAGCAAATAACAAAGTGACAGAGGTGAGCCATCCAAGGGATTGGGTTCCGCCAAATCCACTAAAGCAAAAAATTACGAAGCCGGCAATCAAAACCAATGAAGTGTACAAAATGCTAAGTCCTGTATGTTTGATGGTTTCGGAAACTGTTTTTGGAACATTCAAATCATTTGCAGGCAATTCCTGTTTATAATTAACCAAAAACCGGATCGTGACGTCGATGGCAATACCCAATGCAACGCTGAAAATTAATACTGTCGAAGGTTTCAGCCTCACTCCTACCCAACCCATAATTCCCGCTGTAACAACCAATGGAATAAGGTTTGGTATTAAAGAACAAATTAAAATCCTGAGCGATTTAAAAAGATAGAGCATACAAAGCGCAATAAAAATGAATGCCCAAAGCAGGCTTTCTTTCAAACCGTTAATGATGTAAGTACTGCCTTCCAGGAAAGTTATTGTTGATCCAGTGAACGTCACATTGTATTTTGTTGAATCAAAAAAATGATCGGTTTTGGTTCTCAAATTCTTCAAAATTATCGGTAATCTTTCCGTACCCACATCAGCCATATTGATGCTCATTCTCGTGCTTTCACGGGCGGTATCAATAAAGCTTGTCAATAGTTTTGATAAATTATTTCCCGAACCGGAATCCTTTTGAGGCCGCAAATAATCAGCAACAAAGGCAATATCGAATGAATTGGGAAGTGCATAATGAGAGGAATCTCCTTCATAAAATCCCTGCCTTGCAAATTTGATTCCTTGTACAATTGAAAGAGGTTTACTCATTTCCTTTTGTTTAGAAATGTAGTTAGAAAGTGAATCCATTTTTACCAAAACAGGAAGTATACGCGCACCGGCAAGGCCAAATCTTTTCTTTGTGTCAATTACAACTTCAAGTGGCATCACGCCATTAAAATTGTGCTCAAAAAATTTCAGATCTTTATATATCTTATCTGTCTTGGGAAGATCATCAACAATAAATCCTTCGGTCTTCAATTTTAAAATTCCTAAAATTGAAAAAACCACAACAACTACCGTAAATGCATACACGATTTTTTTGTTATTAAAAACCCAGTGCTCCACTTTTAGAAGAAAGTTGGTAAATATTTTAATATTGAGATATTTTAATTGCCTGTCTGCAGGAACCTGCATGTAACTCAAAACTCCAGGCAACAAAATAAAAGAGATAACAAAGATCAGCATAATGCTCAAACCGGCAACCTGCCCAAACTCAACAAGAATGGCACTTTTGGTAAGCGCGAACACAGCAAATCCTATCGCCGCAGTAATGTTGCAAAATAAAGTGACCACGCCCATTTTGCTGACCATGTCAATAAGCGATTGTTCTTTATTTCCTGATCTTTTATAAGTTGAATGATATTTATTCAAAAAATAAATACAATTTGGGATTCCAATCACTACAATAAGAGGAGGAATTAACGCGGTGAGTAAAGTGATTTTATATCCAAAAAGATACATGATTCCAACGCTCCAGATCACACTGACGATTACCACCAGCAAAGACAAGAACATTGTTTTTACGGAACGGAACATTAACAACAAAATCAGCGCAGAAAGGATCAAAGAACCGATAACAAACCATTTCATTTCATGCGCAATCCGGTCTGCCACCTGTGTTCTTATTAATGGCAAACCACTGATGTGAACAGGAATATTTGTTGCTGCCGTGTATTCGTTTGTTTTTGCAATAATATCATTGATGACTTTTGTGCGGCCTTTCGAATTCAAAATTTCTTTGTTGATCCTAACGATAAGAAGATAAGCGTGCGTTGAAGGATTATACAAAAGCGAGCGATAAAAAGGAAGCGTTTGTAAAGTATGTACTGCACTATCCACAGCACTTTGCGTCAAAGAATCTTTTGGAAAAATAGGAATTGCATCCAGTGTCCGACCCGCAGTATCTTTCAAAAGATTCACAGCGTTGGCTACACTCAAAACTGTTTCTACATAAGGCACTTTCTTTAAATTCCGGTTAAGTTGGGCAAAATCCCTGAAATTTTTTAGTTCAAAAAATTGGTCTGTTTTTACACCAATCACCAATACGTTTCCATCATCACCAAATTTCTCTTTAAAAGAAAGATAATCTTTGTATTTAGGATTGTCAACGGGAATGGCTTTGGAAAACTCATAGCTCATTTTCACTTTACTTGCAAAAAAAGCCATAACGGCTGTAGAAAGAAACAATAGAACTAGAAGGACCAGGCGGTTTTTTAAAACAAACTTTGCAAGGCGTTGCCACATAATTGAAGAAGCTATAAGTTAAACTGAGGATTTAAGATTTAAGGCGTTAAATAAAGAAATAATCAAAATTTTTATTTTAGGATGATTAATTTATCCCTGTTTAGAAACACCAGTAATCAAAGAAAAAGTCGTGGTTTTTATTTTCCATTACATTACAACCAAATAGCGCAAAACGTTTACCTAAAAATCCAACTGCATTCCTAACCTGTCTTTTAATTCTTTTACCAAAGGATATTGTTCAATAATCCTCAAATATTGTTGCTTTGGAGAAAGTATTTCCTCCTTAGGCACTTTTTCATCTTCTGCTCCCGGCTCAACAGCCAACCGGTAAATAAGAGAACGGTTGTTGAAGTGTGATTGAAAATGAGTGATCAATTCTCCCCTTTCCGCTTCAATAAATTTTTGCTGAAAACTCGTTTGCGTAACAATTTCAAAACAATTTTCATCAACGATATTCAATTTTGCAGTTTTGAAATTAGAAACAATAGGTTTCTTATTGGAATTCATCAATATCTCAATATATTTTCCCCACGCGATATACAATTCTTCCTCACTTAATTCTTTGGAATAATTGTTCCTGTTTTCCTCAGCCACTTTTTCCCAAACTTTTTCCAACGAACGCAGTTTGGAGAATTTTGTTTTTGGTAATTTAGAAGGAGGATTTGTATCTGCTTTTTGTTGATTGATTTTTGGCTCTTCTTCTTTTTCAATCACCAGCTTCGCTTCAGAAGTTGTAATTTTTTTTGCAGGCAAAACAGGTTTTGAAGCCTGTGCTTTTGATAAAGGAACCGCGACAGGGGCAATCGTTTTAAATGAAACCGGCTTTACACTTTCAAGCTGTTTTTTTTTTGAAAGCTGGCCATTTTCGTTCACCAGGTTAAGTGCCTGGTTCAGGTAAGAAAGTTTGATGAAAGTGAGTTCAACATGGAGGCGTTTGTTTTTCGCCATTCGGTAATTGATCTCGCTTTCACTTAAAATATTGAGCGCGCTCAAAAGCCACGCATCATTTATTTTGGACGCCATTTCAAAATAGCGTTGTTTAAAATCTTCTGAAACCTCAAGCAATACTGCTACTTTCGGATCTTTGCTTATCAAAAGATTTCTCAAAAATTCAGAAAATCCATTCAGTACAATATCACCTTCAAACCCCTTGCGGTTGATTTCGTCGAATAACAAAATTGCTTCGCCTGCATTTTGATTTTGCATACCTTCTGCCAATCGGAAATAATAATCTTCATCAAGAATATTAAGGTGTTCAAGTGTGTTGGCATAAGTGAGTGAACCATTCGTGAAACTCACGATCTTATCAAGAATGCTTAAAGAATCGCGAAGACATCCTTCACTTTTTTCAGCAATAATATGCAGCGCAGTTTTGTCCGCCGTGATGTGTTCTTTTTCACAAATTTCCTGTAGGTGTTCTACAGTGTCATTGTTGGTAATCCTCTTAAAATCGAAAATCTGGCAACGCGATAAAATGGTAGGAATTATTTTATGCTTTTCTGTTGTCGCCAAAATAAAAATGGCAAAGGATGGAGGTTCTTCCAAAGTTTTCAGAAAAGCATTGAACGCCGCTGAAGAAAGCATGTGCACCTCATCAATTATATACACTTTGTATTTGCCTGCTTGCGGAGCAAACCGAACTTGTTCTACCAAAGTTCGGATATCATCTACGGAATTATTGCTGGCAGCATCGAGCTCGTGGATGTTCATTGAACTGCCATTATCAAAAGAAACACAGGAATTACAAACATTACAAGCTTCGCCTTCCGGGGTTCGGTTTTCGCAGTTAATTGTTTTGGCCAAAATTCTTGCGCACGTTGTTTTTCCTACTCCACGCGGACCGCAAAACAAAAATGAATGTGCGAGCTGGTTATTTTTGATCGCATTTTTTAAAGTGGTGGTAATATGAGATTGCCCCACAACTGTGCTAAAATTTTGTGGCCTGTACTTCCGCGCTGAAACGATGAATTTATCCATAAAACCGAACCTTCAAAAATGAATTTATTGCAATTGAAGAATTGCTGCAAGTTAAGAAACCCGCGCCTAAAAGAAAATTACAAAATCAATATAGAGATTAATTTTCGTTTGAAAAAACAGAGGATGAAATTAATTTAAAAGCGGATGACGTTTGAATTCTTTTGTTCTGTCAAAAAGATAGCGATAAGTGGTTAACAACCGGCTCTGTTTTCCGCCAATATGTTTTGAAATATTTAAGATCCTTGGATTAAAATCTCCCTGCCACTGAAGTTCCAGTTCTTTATAATTTGTCTTTTTTTGAATCACAGCAGCGCCCTTTGTGATCATATAATAATCAATTCCTTTGCCCTGATATTCGGGTATGACCCCAAACACTATCCCCGTAAATTTATCATTTAACCCTTTTCTCTTCATCCACAAAAATCGCAACTTTTCGATCAAACCAAACCTTCCATTAAAATGCTTGAAGATCTGGTTCAACTCGGGCAGATTGATCCAAAAGGCAATTGGCTCCTCTTTATGATACACAAACCAAACAAGCCTTTCGTCAATAACCGGCTTCATTGATTTGAACATCTTCAAGGCAACTTCTTTAGTCATCTGTTTATTTCCTTCGTGACTTGCCCACGCTTTATTGTAAACAGTGCAGAAATCGCTGGCAAACTTTTTCAGATCATTTTTTTCGATATGAACGGCTTTGTATTCGGGAAGCGCTTCATATTTTGCCGCCTGTTCCAAAAACCTTTCGTTCAGTTCAGTATCAACAAACATGTGCCAGCAAATCTGGTTGTAAAAATTTTTGAAACCGTAATTTTCAAAAAGGTCTTTATAATAAGGAAGATTATAATTCATTAAATAGATTGGCGGTTTAAACCCTTCGACTACGAGGCCCCACCAGCGATCACGTTCGCCAAAATTGATCGGTCCATCCATCGCTTCCATACCACGTTGCATCAGCCAATGTTTGCTTACATCAAAAAGCATGTCAGCTGCCTGCTGGTTGTTGATGCATTCAAAAAAACCAATGCCACCGGTTTTTTGTTCGTCGCCTTTGTTCCGATATTTTTTATGAACAAATGCCGCAATTCTTCCAATCAAATTCCCTTCCTCATCCTTCAAAACCCAACGGATGCATTCACCAAAACGAAATGCCTTATTTTTTTTGGGATCAAAAACATCATTAATATCCTTGTCCAGCGGACGAATAAAATTGGGATCGTCTTTATAAATTATAAGAGGAACTTTTAAAAATTCTCTTGCAGTATTTGTATCTGATACCTGGAAAAGTTGCATGCCCGGCAAAAATAAATAAAATTAGAATGAGCCTCTTTCATGCTAATTTTAAATGTATACTTATTGCAACTAGGAAACCTTTTGTGACCTTCTTATGAAAACCAACACGGAATCAGATTCTCGTGCAGTTTCCGAAAAATAGTGAGCAAACTCTTTATCTAAAATTTTATTCCCAAACACAATCCGCTTCTGATGCCTGCCCATGGTCCTGAGAAATTAACCACAGCACCATTTGAATCAACGCTATTGGTAGTTTTAGTCAGCGGAATATCAAGATTGTCTAATTCGCTTTTTAAAGCATCCTGTTCTGATTGAGAAAGTGATTGACGGCCACTCACACTTCCTTTTGAAGAACCATAGTGTGGTCCGAAAATCCACCAATCTAGAGAAACAGAGGAAGACAAACTCCATTGTGCTCCAAACATTATCCCGCCGGTAAATGTGTTCACACTTCCTGAAAGCGGAATTGTTTTGTATTCACCATCGTAATATTTATAAGGCAAATCAGCAGAATAGTGACCATATTCCACAAAGGGCGCAATGTAAAATCCATGGAACGCACCACGACGGCTAAGATAGAAACGGATAGATGGCATCAGCGCAATATTTCCCGTTTTAAAATTATCCAATTGGTTGGAAGTTGAAGAATCGCTGAATGAATTTTTAAAACTGCTCTTAAATGGTAATGTGCTTTTGGGCATCGTTCTGAATGTGAACGTAAATGTTTTTTTGGGGGCAATCTGCCTTTCATATTCGATGCTTACGGATTTAAGAGCCAACGCCATTAAGTTCAATTTGATCTCATTTTCCTTTTTGACCGAAGTGTTGGTCGTAGCAGAAAAGGATGTTTGTTGTGCAAATAAAGAAGAACCTGCCATAAATGCCCCAAGTAACAAAAGCTGATTTTTTTTCATAAGATGTTTTCTCTTTAAGCCTTCAATTATTATACCTTTTACAATAATTAAATCCAAAAGAAAACGGAAAGAGAAAAATAAAATTGTGCTTTTATTTGATTGCCTCAGCAGGTTGCTTTTTCACCCAGTGCATCAGGGCAGAAGCCAGCTTGCGGTCGTTACTCAGACGGGGAACTTTATTTTGGCCACCAAGTTTGCCAACGCTTTTCATGTAATTGATAAATGCATTTTTTTGCATTACCTGTATTTTCAAAGGTTGCAGAATATTTCCTTTAATAAGATCGTCGTAATAAATATTTTTCTTTCTTAGATTCAAATCCACTTTTTTAGCAAACTGCGCAAGGTTTTTAGGCATATTTTCGAATTCAATAAACCACTCATGAAAACTTTTTTCTTCTCCTTCTGAAATGTTTGGAGCAACCGTAAATTCAGTGATATGAATGTTTTCAGATTCTGCTGCTTTCAACAAAGCATCTTCAACTTCTTCACCGATAACGTGTTCTCCGAAGGCAGAAATAAAATGTTTCACCCTTCCGGTTACAACAAGTCGATACGGATTTAATGAAACAAACTTTACGGTATCGCCCATATTGTAAGCCCACAAACCGGCGTTACTACTGACGATGAGCACATAATTTTTATTTAACTCCACATCTTTCAGTGTAAGCCGTGTTGGGTTTTTCTTACTGATCTCTTCAACAGGGACAAACTCATAAAATATCCCGCTGTCTGTATTCAATAAAAGTCCTTCATCAGTCTGGCTGTCCTGGAAAGCAAAAAATCCTTCACTCGCAGGATACAATTCAATCGTATCTACCTTTTTTCCGATGCTTTCGAAAAGTTTGGCTTTGTAAGGTTCGAAATTTACACCGCCTTGCACGAGCAAGCTGAAGCGCTTAAAAATATCCTTGATCTTTTTCCCGGTTTTCTTTTCCAGTTCATCAAAATACATTTGAATCCATGGCGGAATGCCGCTGATCAAAGTCATGTCTTCATTAACCGTTTCATCAACAATTGAAGCCAGCTTTTCTTCCCAGTCTTCGATACAATTGGTCTCAAAAGAAGGTAATTGGTTGCTTCTTAAATACCGAGGTACGTGATGATTTACAATGCCGCTCAAACGACCCGTAGGAATCCCTCCAATTCTTTCCAATTCCGGAGACCCGCTCAAAAAAATCATCTTGCCATCAGCAAACTGGCTTTTACCTGTTTGCGCCATGTAGCACAATAAGGCATTGCGTGCTGTATTGATGTGATTGGGAATAGAGTCTTTGGTTATAGGAATGTATTTTATTCCACTCGTGGTTCCGCTTGTTTTTGCAAAGTAGATCGGAAACCCCTTCCACAAAATATTTTGTTTCCCCTGTTTTAATTTTTCAATATAAACTTTAAAATCTTCGTACTCACGAATCGGAACATTCTTCACATAATCTTCATGGGTTTTTATATTTTCAAAATGATGCTCTTTGCCAAATTCGGTTTTCATTCCTGTCTTGATCAGCATATTAAATATGTTGTTCTGATCGGCAACAGCAGTGAGCATTGATTTTTTTATCTGTTTATATATATAAAGGGCAAAAGGCTTTGCCAGGTATGACTTGAATTTCATTGACATTTGATAATATCGATATCGACAAATTTACAAATAAAAGCTTTATCAGGTTTGCCGCTTTTTTAATAGCAATTACAGGGCCATTCGTGCTCAAGATCAATACAGGTAATAATTACAAGACCATCGGATTCCGGTGCAACCACTACTCTTATGTGTTGGTTTTCATTAGTATAACCTTCCAGTGCAAAAGTGCTGTCACCTTTTGATGCAATTCCGCTTTTGCGATAATTTACTTTTCCGTTTTCAACAATCTCTTTAATCTCTTGCTCAGTAATGTGCCTGCAACCCATGCGGCATTTTACGTGTTTCGTAAGAATTAAATGGGATATATCCCTGAATGATTCAAGTTTTTTATTTCGGGTATCAAGGTGAGTAAATGTCTTTAAAAGGACAAAAACGATCACAATGAAAATAACGAAGTAAAAAAGTGGCTTCTGTTTCAATTTCAAGGGATTTGGTTAAACTGAAATGTTATTTTTTTTAAGTGGTTCAATTATATTTTTCCTGAAATTGTAACTATTGATATTTTTCCATTAAATCATACAATATTTTTTTATCGGCATCATTCAGAATGGCGCTGCTATCCTGCGTTTCAAAATGTCTTTTAAATGCCACGATTGCTGCGGAAGTATCTTTGATTGAATAACCAATAATCCTGAGAGCCTGAAGATCATTAAAATTTTCGGGAACGTTGATCATTGTTGTATCATCGTACCATAAACCATAACCATTTTCCGCAAGTAACTGCCAGGGAAAATTAACATTAGGATCTTTTTTTCTTGTCGGCGCTATATCTGCATGGCCAATAAAATTTGCAGTCGGGATATTAAATTTTGTTTTTAGTGTATCCAATAACGTTAGTAAGCTGTTTATTTGCGCAGCAGGAAATGGCTCATAACCATTGTTGTCCAATTCAATCCCGATTGAACAGGAATTAATGTCTTTATTATTTCCCCATGATGATACTCCCGCCTGCCATGCGCGTAAGTAATCACTCAACATATGATGCACCGTTCCATCTTTACAAATAACGTAGTGTGCGCTTACCTGTGAAGACGGTCGTGTAAATGTTCCAAGCGTTTGAGGACAACTTTTTTCTGCTGTATGGTGGATTATGACAAAGTCAGGTTTACGCATACCAAAATTGGTTGTTCCAACCCACGTGCGCTTTCTATAGTAACTGTCAACGGGTGGATGTTTGATCACTTTTGAAAAAGCTTTTGCCTGCTTTTTGTACACCCGGTTTGTAGCAGCGTATTTATTGCATGAAATTGAACTTATCAGTAAACCAACAATAAACAAGAATTTTAGTTTTGCGTGCATCGTTTTTGGGTAAATGTAAAGTCAATGAAATTTAATGGTGGTAAGCAAACAGTTAAAAAGAAGGAAAACCATTTATTCGTTACATATTGCGGCGATATTGTCCTCCAACCTCATACAAAGCATGAGTAATTTGTCCGAGAGAACAATATTTTACTGTTTCCATTAATTCCTGAAAAAGATTTCCATTTTGAATAGCCACTTGTTGCAACCGCTGTAACATTTCCTGGCTTTTATCTTTATGAAGTTCGTGAAACTTTTCAAGGTTTTCAATCTGTTGATCTTTTTCAATCTTCGTGCTCCGGATCACTTCCTGTGGAAGAATAGTTGGAGAACCTTCTTTGTTCAAAAATGTGTTGACACCAACAATAGGAAGTTCGCCACTGTTTTTCAAAGATTCATAATACAAGCTTTCTTCCTGTATTTTATTTCGCTGATACATTCTTTCCATTGCGCCCAAAACTCCTCCCCTTTCTGAAATCCTGTTAAACTCCACCATCACCGCTTCTTCAACCAAATCGGTCAACTCTTCAATAAGGAAACTTCCCTGGTTGGGGTTTTCATTTTTTGCAGTTCCCAACTCACGGTTTATAATTAATTGAATAGCCATTGCGCGCCGTACACTTTCTTCTGTTGGCGTTGTGATCGCTTCGTCATAAGCATTTGTATGAAGGCTGTTGCAGTTATCGTAGATCGCATACAAAGCCTGCAAAGTAGTTCTTATGTCATTGAAATCTATTTCTTGTGCGTGCAGACTTCTGCCACTCGTTTGAATGTGATATTTCAACATTTGCGAACGGGGATTGGCTTTGTATTTATACTTCATCGCCTTTGCCCAAATTCGCCGCGCAACCCGGCCAATAACACTGTATTCCGGATCCATTCCGTTGCTGAAAAAGAAAGAAAGATTTGGCGCAAACTCATCGATCTTCATTCCGCGGCTCATAAAATATTCAACATAAGTAAAGCCATTGGCAAGAGTAAATGCAAGCTGTGTTATAGGATTAGCTCCCGCTTCAGCAATATGGTAACCACTGATCGAAATGGAATAAAAATTCCGCACCTTATTTTCTATAAAATATTCCTGCACATCACCCATCAATTTCAAAGCGAATTCTGTAGAAAAAATGCAGGTATTTTGTGCCTGATCTTCTTTCAAAATATCGGCCTGGACAGTGCCCCGAACAGATGCTAATGTTTTTGCTTTAATTTCTTCATAAACCTTTTTACCTAAAACGTCTTCACCAGTCAATCCGAGCAATCTTAATCCAAGCCCATCATTTCCTTCCGGTAAAACACCTTTAATTTGGTTCTTTTCAAGTAAAACCGGCTTGCCATCTGCACCAATATATTTTGGCAATTCTTTTTGTTTGTATTTCTTGCTAGCTATTTCGTGTATGCCTGACTGTAAGTTATTTTCAAGAATGTATTTTTCACATTGCTGGTCAATTGCTGCATTTAAAAAGAAGGCGAGCATCATCGGTGCCGGGCCATTAATGGTCATGCTCACAGAGGTTCTTGGATCACAAAGATCAAAACCACTGTATAATTTTTTAGCATCATCAACAGTGGCAACACTTACTCCACTGTTTCCAACTTTTCCATAAATATCCGGCCTTGTCGCAGGATCTTCGCCATACAAAGTAACGCTGTCAAATGCAGTGCTGAGTCGTTTTGCCGGCTGCCCATGACTTACATAATGAAATCTCCTGTTGGTTCTTTCCGGTCCGCCTTCCCCTGCAAACATTCTTGTCGGATCTTCTTCTGCGCGCCTCAATGGAAACACACCGGCAGTGTAGGGAAATTTGCCGGGAAAATTTTCCTGCAAACGCCAACGCAAAATATCGCCCCAATCTCTAAATTTAGGAACAGCAATTTTTGGAATCTTCAGGTGCGAAAGTGATTCAGTAAATAAAGGCTGTTTGATCACTTTTCCTCTCACCTGGTATTCAAAAAAATCTTTTTGATAATGGCTTATTGTCTTTTCCCATTCCGCAATCAACTTCTTGCAAACTGGCAAAATCTTCTTCTCTAATTCTTCTTTCCTTTCTTCCAACTCTTTTACAGCAGACGAACTTTTTGCGGCTTTATTTTTTTTGAGAATTTCAATTGCTCCATTTAACTGATACAATTGCGAAGCAATACCAGATTGCTCTTCTGCCAGCTTATTATAATTCTCAATTTCTTCTGCAATCTCTGCAAGATAGCGAACACGCTTCCCGGGAATAATTGAATGGGTATAGTCTTCATTGATTGCCGGAGAAGAATATTTCTTCCAATTGCGGCCTGTTTTGGAATTAACTTCCTCAACAATTTTATTGAACAAAGTATTGCAACCGGGATCATTAAAAGTTGAAGCAACGGTTCCAAAAACCGGCAGTTCATCATCCTTTGAAGTCCACAAACCATGATTGCGTTTGTATTGTTTTTTTACATCGTGCAATGCATCCTGTGCGCCGGCTTTGTCAAACTTATTAAGGCAAATAATGTCGGCATAGTCAAGCATGTTTATCTTCTCTAATTGAGAAGCAGCGCCGTATTCGGGCGTCATTACATACATACTGATATCACAAAGATCCAAAATAGAAGCGTCGCTTTGACCAACACCTGCAGTTTCCAAAATGATAAAATCATAGCCAGCAGATTTGCAGATATCAATTGCTTCGCGTGCATGTTTACTTATTGATTTGTCATTTTCGCGCGTTGCAAGGGATCGCATATAAGCTCTCGGACTATGAATAGAATTCATCCTGATCCTGTCGCCCAACAAAGCGCCGCCGGTTTTTTTTCTCGATGGATCGACAGAAACAACTGCTATTGTTTTATCATCATAAGTTTTTAAAAACCGCCTCACAATTTCATCTGTTACAGAAGATTTGCCGGCACCTCCGGTGCCGGTTATTCCAAGAACAGGAGCAATCTTCCCTTCCTTTTCCTTATTCAGATTTTCAAAAGCCTTTTCATTTTCTGTTTGGGTAATTGATTTAGCAACCGTTTTTATGTCGCGCCATTCATCCAAAACATATTTTCCATTATAGCCATTCGTTTGCACTTTTTCTTTTTCCTTCATCTTTTCGCACGACCGGTTAATTACATCTTCAATCATTCCTTCCAATCCCATCTTTCTTCCATCATCAGGCGAATAAATTTTGGTAATTCCATAAGCTTCCAGTTCTTCAATTTCTGCAGGCAAAATTGTTCCTCCTCCACCGCCGAATATTTTTATATTTCCATAGCCACTTTCGGTCAATAAATCCCTCATGTATTTAAAGAATTCCAAATGGCCACCCTGGTAACTGGTAACGGCAATGCTGTCGGCGTCTTCCTCAATCGCACATTCTACAATTTCATGCACACTGCGGTTATGACCCAAATGAATGATCTCAGCACCTTTACTTTGCATGATCCTGCGCATGATATTTATGGCCGCATCATGACCATCAAATAAGGAAGCAGCGGTAACAATTCTGACTTTATGATTATTATTGTTGGACATATGAAGTTCGTATTATACTAATTTATTCGAATTACACTAATTATCGCTACTCAAAAATCTAATTTGTAAAATTACAATTAAAGAAAGTGAAAATAGATTAATAAAAATTCAAAATCCATAGATTTTAAACCAGTTTTTTAAATCATTTTAAAAGTCAGCTCTGCAAATTCCTTCAGACTCAAAGTTTCTGCCCGACGGTCAAAGAATTTGTCTTCCAAAATTTCTTTGGTAAATAGCCCTTTCACTCCGTTTCTCAACATCTTACGGCGCTGGTTAAACGCTGTTTTTATCAGAAGCCAAAAAGCTTTTTCACTTTTTACAGGCAAATAATTTTGCCGAGCAGTTAACCGGATCACTCCACTTTGCACTTTTGGCGGTGGAGTAAATGATTCATTACCGACAGAAAACAAATATTCTACATTATAATAGTATTGAACAAGTACACTTAATACTCCGTAAATCTTGCTTCCTTCTTTAGCGGCAGCCCTCTCTGCCACTTCTTTCTGAAACATGCCGATCACTTCAGGAACATAATGTTTCCATTCAAGGATCTTAAATAAAATCTGTGTTGAAATATTATATGGAAAATTTCCGATCACTGTAAAAGATTCGTCGAACGGCCGGTCGATTTCCAAAAAACTTTTGTGAATAAGATCCTTCTTTAGTGATGGAAATTCGTTTATTAAAAAATCAATTTTATCCTCATCCAATTCTACGGCTTTAAAATGCACATCCGGTATTTTTATCAAATGTTTCGTCAGCGCACCACCGCCAGGGCCAACTTCCAGCAAATTTTTAAAAGGATGCTGCTTCAGTGCCTCAATTATTTTCTGAACCACTTTTTCATCTTTTAAAAAATGTTGTCCCAGCGATCTTTTTAGTTTCTGCATGAGTGCAAATTAGAGGTTTATTGGTTGAATTGTCAATTGGTTTATTTGTTTATTGGTTAATTGGTTGGTGGAGATTGTTTTATTCGTGAGTAAGAAAATATCTTTTCAGATTATTTGTTCGTTTGCTGTAATTTTCGAATTATCACATTTTCAAATTCTCACATTGATTCACACTACCAAAGGCATTGTTATAAGAACCGTGAAATATGGCGAGACGAGCGTTATCGTTTCCATTTTTACTGAACTTTTTGGGATACAATCCTATTTGGTAAACGGAGTGCGTACTTCTGGCAAATCTACAAAAGCTCATTTTTTTCAACCTTCGTCTTTGCTGGAAATGCAGGTTTATCACAATGAATTAAAAAACCTGCAACGAATTAAAGACTTAAAGTGGAGCTCATTGTACAAAAATATTTTCAGCGACGTTACCAAAAATGCAATTGCACTTTACATGGTTGAACTTTTGCAAAAATGCCTTAAGCAACCCGAAACCAATGAAGAGCTTTTCCATTTTTGTGAAGATGCTTTTTTGCAACTCGATATTTCAACTAATTCCGTTACGGCCAACTTTCCGATCTATTTTGCCGTTCACCTTGCACAAATGCTGGGCTTTCGTTTGTTGGATAATTATTCTGAAGAGAGAAATATTTTCAACCTGCAGGAAGGAATCTTTTCTGAAGAACAATCTGCTTCTCCGGATCATGTGAACAAAGAAATCAGTCACCACATTGCTGAATTTTTACGAGCCCTTCAACCACGGGAACTTGAAAAAATAAAACTCAACAGGCGCACACGCTTTACCATACTGAAGATTCTTGAAAATTATTATTTGTGGCATGTCCCTGAATTTGGAAAAATGAAAACTTTGAATGTGTTGTCTGAGATAATGGGTTAATTTTCCTCGATAACTAAATCAATCTTCTGGTTGTTGATTTACCAGTGATCCTTCCTTCTTCTACGTTTTCAATCAAAACAATTCCCGGATTTTTTCCTTCTTCAAAACTTCCAAGTTGCGACTCCATTTGCAAAGCTTTAGCTCCGTTCAAAGTAGCCCATTTCAAAACTTGTTCTGTTGTAATCGACTGAAAATTGGTAAGAATTGTTTTCATTTCTCCCAAAATATTCAATTGGTGATTGGAGGCAAGGCTATCGGTTCCCAAAACAATATGACAATTATTTTTCAAAAACAATTCTACATCAGGAAGCGCAGCTTCGATATAAAGATTGGCATTGGGGCATAGGCAAAATGAAACTAATTGCTTTTCGTTTTCAGATGCAAAAATATAATCCAGGTCTTCCTGCCTGGTAAACGTATTGTGCACCAAAATCACCGAAGAAGCGGAAGAAAAATTTTCAAAATAAGTTTGAACACTGCGTTTGTTTTGGGCACGATAAAACGAAGTATCCAATTGCATCATTTCATACATTTTGATGAAATCTCCTTTGCCTTCCATGAAAAATGCGTCTTCATGAGACGTTTCCTGGTTGTGTATGCTGATTGTTTTTCCGGCGAAACCGGCACCTATTTTTTCCCATAATTCTTTTGAAACGGAATAAGGTGCATGCGGAACAATGGATGCCTTCAGTCCGTGCGCTTCAAATGCTTCCAAAATCTCTTTGCTTTTTTCAAATCTTTTTTCAGCAACCGAAGGCAGCCAGCCACTTGTTTCTATAAAATTGTAATAGCATAAATTTTTTTTCTGCTTTTGCTTAATCGAGATCAGATTATTTGAAATATCTCCAACTGCAACAATTCCGTTTTTGATCATTTCTTCTTCCCCAAGTTCCATTGCCTTTTCAATATCGTCCTCATTAAAATGCCTTTCTGTAACTACTTTAAAAACAAAATCAACCAAACCGGTTTTTTCGGGAATTACATTTTTTAGATGCGACAATTCCAAATGACAATGTGCATTTATAAACCCGGGCGAAAGAATACCCTCGTAAATTTCTACATCCCTTCCTGCTTCTTCTTCATCTAATAATTTATGTATCCTTCCTTTTTCATCAACCAGGAGCACCTTTTCACTATTCAATAACTTTTCGCCGGTAAATAAATAGGATGCCTTTAATTTTCGATAATGCATGTAAATAGGATTAGATTAATTTTGCGAACTATTGTCAAAGATAAAGGGTAATATTTTCTACAGAAACTGGTAAACATTTTACCCAATCACCACACTTTTAAAATAGAATAAAGAAATGCTCGAGAAATTAGAAGCGATCAAGGCAAGATTTGAGCAGTTAAGTATCGCGCTAACCAATCCTGAAATTGTGAGCGATAATAAAAAATACAAGCAATTAAGCAAGGAATACCGCGACCTTGAAAAGATCGTAAACGAAAGAAACAAATATGCTAAAGTGCTTGATGACATTGAGTTTAACAGGGAGGTCATACGTAGTGATGATGAAGAAATGCGTGAAATGGCAAAGGAAGAATTGCCTCATTTGGAAGAAGAAAAGGAAAGATTGGAAAAGACAATTCGCACCATGCTGATCCCCAAAGATCCACAGGATGAAAAAAATTGTATCCTTGAAATTCGTGCAGGAACCGGCGGAGATGAAGCTTCACTTTTTGCCGGCGATTTAACAAGGATGTACTTAAAGTTCTGTGAATCAAAAGGTTGGAAGACTACCCTTTTAAGCGAAAACGAAGGAACTGTTGGTGGATACAAGGAAGTGCAGATTGAAGTTACGGGTGAAGATGTTTACGGAACGTTGAAATTTGAAAGCGGTGTTCATCGTGTTCAACGCGTTCCGGATACGGAAGCTAGCGGCCGTGTACATACGAGCGCTGCCACTGTTGCGGTGATGCCTGAAGCTGAAGAAGTGGATGTTGAAGTAAAGGAAAGTGATGTGAAAATGGAGACGGCACGAAGCGGCGGAGCGGGAGGGCAAAACGTGAACAAAGTGGAGACAAAAGTAATGCTGACACATATTCCAACGGGATTGGTAGTTGTTTGCCAGACGGAACGAAGTCAGCTTGCCAACCGTGAAAAAGCCATGCAAATGCTTCGTACAAAGTTATATGAGGAAGAGGTGAGAAAACAGGAGGAAGAAATTTCACGACACAGGAAAAGTCTTGTCAGTACTGGTGACCGATCTGCCAAAATAAGAACTTATAATTATCCACAGGGAAGAGTGACAGATCATCGCATTGGGCTTACCGTCTATAATCTTGACGAGGTGCTCAATGGCGAGCTACAGGAATTTATTGATGCGCTGCAGTTTGCCGAAAACGCTGAAAAGCTTACCCATGCGTAGTTTTAGCAGGATAGAAGAAAACGCTCCAAGTAAATGAACAAAAAGCTGAAATTTTTATTTTGGGCAAAAGGCGCATTATTAAATTAGCCCAATATTAAATTTTGGTTAAGGAAGTAAAATGTGTCGTTATTAAATCTTTCTTAACAAAAGCCATTTTATTTTTGGCATACGATTTGAAACTATACAAATCAAACAACATTAAATTTCAATTTTCTCATAAGCAGTTAGTTTTGGTAAACGGCCCCTGTTTCTACAGGGGCCTTCTCTTTATAACAACTTGTACACCTCTAATAATTTTTTGTTAAGCCGTTTTATTTTGACCTTTGCAATAGTAACAGGAATATTTGCCATATTAACTTTGCACAAAAATGCTGATTGAAAGCATTATTTCTCCAAAAGAATGAGCACTTCATCAACCTCTCAAATTTTCCAAACCGACAAACCAACAAGATGGAAAAGGTTCAAATGGACAGCGCGTGTACTCATAATGGTCACGGTTTTTTTCCTCGCCGTTTTGGGAATTGCCTTGTACAGCGGTTCACTTCCTAATGTTCCTAACCTGCAGGCAAAAGCGCGTGAATACCAAACTGCACTCGATCCTTCTAATCCGCTGATCTTAAAAAACAACCAGAATATAAAATACAAAGGATTTAAAGATTTTCTTTTCAAAAAATTAAAGGCTGATTCGTTAAAAAATAAAAACAATCATCCCTCTAAAACCAATTCACTCTCATTGATAAGGGCGGCTTTTTACACCCCATGGAATGCCCGACTTTCATTGCCTGATCTGCAAAAAAATGCAGATAAGATCAATATAATAATTCCTGAATGGTTTTTCATTGATACGGTAACGCACCAACTTCAAACGAGAATTGACAGCGCAGGTTTGGTCCTTATGAAACAAAAACACTTGCGTATCCTACCAATCCTTTCCAATTTCAATTCCTCAAAAAATGATTTTGATGGAAAATTGCTGCATAACATTTTAAAGGATTCAACCGCTGAGAACAAGTTCATAAAACAACTTGTTGATACATTATCGTTTTATGGATTAAATGGGATCAATGTGGACTTTGAAGAAATTGCCGAAAGGACCAGTGAGCCGCTCACTTCATTTCAAAAGAAATTATACGAGGCGTTACATGCAAAAGACATGCTTGTGACGATGGATGTGGAACCAAAAAATTCAGATTATGATTACCGAAAGCTGGCGCTGTATAATGATTACATTATTTTAATGGCCTACGACGAATATAATGGTTCAACCGGACCGGGACCGATAAGTGCTCAAAAATGGATTGAGGATGCTTTGTCGTGGACGTCAGACCGTATTGATCCTTCCAAAATTATTTTAGGTGTTGCAGGATTTGGTTATAGCTGGTCAGATGGAAAAATTGATTCTTTGCCTCTTACGTATAATGATGCAATCAACAAAGCACAAACGATCGACGGAAAAATTATTTATGATGATGATAGTTACAACCTTCATTATAATTATGTAACACAAAGTGAAACTGATACTTCAGACGTAGTGAATCATGAAGTCTGGTTTACCGATGCCGCCACCACATTTAATATTTTAAGATTCAGCGATGAGTTTCCAACTGCAGGAACGGCGCTTTGGCGCCTGGGAAGTGAAGACCAGCGGATATGGAAATTTTATAACCGGAACCTGAGCAATGATTCAATTGAAAAGCATCCGTTCAATTTTGACTCTTTAAAAACGATTCCCATCATTCACAACAGCGTTACTTTCCAGGGCGAAGGTGAAGTATTGGATATTTTATATTCTCCCCAACCGGGGAAAATAAGCTTTGAAATTGATTCTTCGGAAGAGTTGATTGCAGAGCAGCATTATCTTCAATTGCCTTCCGGATACGTGATCAGGAAATTTGCTGAAGATACCACAGTCGGAAAAGGTCATAAATTGATATTAACCTTTGATGACGGACCAAGTGCCGAATGGACACCCAAAATTTTAGACATTCTTGAAAGGGAAAAAGTGCCCGCTGCTTTTTTTGTAATTGGTATTAATGCAGAACAAAATATCCCCATCCTCTCGCGTGAATATAATGATGGATTTGAAATAGGAAATCACACTTTCACGCATCACAATATTGCTGAAATGAGTCTGCAGCGGGCGGCACTTGAAATGAAACTCACCCGCCTTCTGATTGAAAGCATCACCGGCCACTCAACTATTTTATTTCGTGCACCTTACAATGCCGACTCTGAACCGGAAACGGATGAAGAATTGGCACCTATCCAGAGAAGCCGGAGCGAAAATTATTTGACTATAAATGAAAGCATAGATCCAAACGACTGGGCACCGGGTGTTTCAGCTGATTCGATTTTTCAAAGAGTTGTGCGGCAGGTAGAATCGAATAATGCGAGTATCATTCTTTTACACGACGCAGGTGGCGATTCACGCCAGGCAACAGTTGATGCTCTTCCAAGGATCATCGATTATTTTAAGAAGAAAGGATATATTTTCACAACAGTATCTGACCTGATGGGAAAAACGCGGGACCAGGTAATGCCAAGAGTAACAAATGCCCGTGACAGGTGGACACGCCAATTCAATTTTTTTCTTGCTGAATCGGCTTATTGGGCAGGACAAATTTTGTTCACCTTATTTATCATCGGTATATTATTGTCTGTGGGCCGGATGATTTTGATGGCATTGCTGGCAAGTATTCAAAAAAGAAAAGAAAAAAATGAACCCCCTTTTTTGTATTCATTATTTTCAACAGAAAAAACGCACTTTCCTTTGGTCAGCATAATTGTTCCGGCTTATAATGAAGAAGTAAATGCGGTAAGAACAGTTAAGAGTTTGCTTTCGCAGGATTATCCAAACATCGAGGTCATTTTTGTAGATGACGGAAGTAAAGACAAGACCTTTGCAACAGTAAACAAACATTTTTCAAGAAATTCTACCGTACATGTGTACACGAAATCAAATGGAGGAAAAGCATCTGCGTTGAATTTTGGAATCGAAAAATCGAATGGAGATTTTGTAGTTTGTATTGATGCCGACACGCAATTAAAAGCGGATGCTGTGACTTTGTTGATGCACAAATTTGACAATGAAAAAGTAGCTGCCGTAGCCGGAAATGTAAAAGTGGGTAATGAAGTAAATATGATAACAAGGTGGCAGAGTATTGAATACATTACTTCTCAAAACTTTGACCGTCGGGCATTTGATCTGTTGAATTGCATTACAGTTGTTCCCGGTGCAATTGGTGCTTTTAAAAAAGAGGCAATTATTGAAGTTGGAGGGTTCACAACAGACACGCTTGCTGAAGATTGTGATCTTACGATGCGCCTTTTGAGAAATGGATTTATTGTGCGGAATTGCACTCAAGCAATTTCATATACTGAAGCTCCGGAGACTTTCAGGCAGTTTCTGAAACAACGTTTCCGCTGGAGCTTTGGGGTGATGCAATGTTTCTGGAAACACCGCGACACTTTGTTCAATTCGAAATACAAGAATTTTGGAATGATCGCGATGCCCAACATTTTGATCTATCAAATTATTCTTCCTATACTCGCTCCGCTTGCCGATATAATTTTAGTGTTGAGTTTGCTCGCAGCTTCTTTTGGAATTGTAGTAGCAAGCATTCCTCATATCATTCTCTACTATTTTATTTTTACATTGGTGGATATTGCAGGGGCGGCACTTGCATTCGCTTATGAAAAAGAAAACCATGTAAAGCTCATCTGGATGTTGCCGCAGAGATTGGTTTACCGGCAGTTGATGTATTATATTCTGCTCAAATCTTTTAATAAAGCCATCAAGGGTGAATTGCAAGGTTGGGGCGCATTAAAGCGGACTGGCACAGTTAAAGAAATGGCAATCCCGGAAATGAAATAATTTTTCTTTCATTTTTGAAATTCCAAATTGTACTTTCGGCTTAAAAGTAATCGATGTCGCAATCGCACGAACATTTTATGAAGCAGGCGCTGAGAGAAGCTGACAAAGCGCTGGAGGCGGATGAAGTTCCTATCGGGGCAGTTCTGGTTATGAACGATAAGATAATTGGTCGCGGATACAACCAGGTAGAATCTTTGAATGATTCTACCGCGCATGCTGAGATCATTGCGCTTACATCCGCCTTTAATTTTTTAGGATCAAAATATTTACCTGAAGCAACTATTTATGTAACCATCGAACCTTGCACAATGTGCTGCGGTGCTTTATATTGGAGCAAGATTGGCAGATTGGTTTATGGAGCTTCAGATCCGAAACATGGAGGCTTATCACTTCATGGATCTTCAAAGAATATGTTGCACACCAAAACTGAAATTGTAAAAAATATTCTTTCTGATGAATGCGCTTCGCTGATAAAAACCTTTTTCAAAAAGAAAAGATAATGCTGGCGTAAAGTTTGTGCTCTTTGAGTTCGTTCAAATTCCTTTACGAAAAGCGGAAAATTGTTTCTTCCCCAAAGGAAGAATACCGATTTCTGTTATACATTAAGTAAATTTGTAACCCAATTTTATTCACTCACTTTAAAAAATATAAGACTATGGCATTCACATTACCGCCTCTACCTTACGATTACAACGCGTTAGAGCCGCACATCGACGAGCTAACAATGCATATCCATCATGATAAGCATCACCAGGGTTATGTTGACAATCTGAACAAGGCAGTTGCAGGTACGGAAAATGAAAATAAATCCTTGGAAGAATTATTGAAAAATGCAGGAAGCTTAAGTACAGCAATTCGCAACAATGGTGGCGGACACTGGAATCACAGTTTCTTTTGGGAAATACTTTCGCCGAACGGCGGAGGCAAGCCTGAAGGAAAATTGGCAGATGCAATTAACGATTCGTTCGGTTCTTTTGACCAAATGAAAGAAAAGTTTAACGCAGCAGGAGCAGGAAGATTTGGCAGTGGCTGGGCTTGGCTTGGTGTAGCTGATGGCAAATTAACCATTTGCTCGACTCCAAACCAGGACAACCCATTGATGGACATTGCTGAATGCAAATGCACTCCAATTCTTGGTGTTGATGTTTGGGAACACGCGTATTATTTAAAATACCAAAACAGGAGAGCTGAATATCTTCAGAATTTCTGGAACCTGGTAAACTGGAAAAAAGTGGCTGAACATTTTGAAAAAGCCTCTTAAAAGTCTTTTAGAAAATAGTAAGACCGCCGCTTTGCGGCGGTTTTTTTATGCCATTTATTATCCTGTAACCAGAAAAAAAACAGCTCCTTTTTCTTTATTTACTGGTTATGGCAATAAATCGTAATATCCGGCGTTATATCCAAGTATTTGCGAATTATGAATCTCAGAGAAAACATTCCGGTTAACTTTTTAGGAAAGAAATTGAAGCGGTTTCTTGCAAAATTGATGCAAAGCCCTAATTATTATCCAATTAGACATAACGGGAAAGTTTACAGAAGACATGGAAATCACCATGGATTAATGTGGTAACAGCAGGTTTCGGAAATTACGAACAAGATAAAGGGGTGAAAATGCGATTGCAAAGCGGAAAAAATTGTATTTATTTTATCGTCCAATAATTTTTTACCTAAAAATTGAAAACGTTATGAAAAACCACTCTTACGAAAACAAGTCAGCGTTCTCACAGTTTTTAAAGCACGTAGCAAAGAACTTTGTGGCCCTGTTTGAATCAGGCAACAAAAGAGAATTTCAAAGGTTGAAAGATTTCATTACCTCTTAAATCTTTTAGCTGAATAGATATTCTACATCCTCTTTGGTCAGGCTCTTCACAAACGCCTGGTCATCCGATATCAATTCTTTTGCAAGGATACGCTTGCGCTCCTGTAATTTTAAAATTTTGTCCTCAATCGTATCCTTGCAAATCATCCTGTAAGCAAAAATATTTTTTGTTTGCCCGATACGATGTGTACGATCGATCGCTTGTTGTTCCACCGCCGGATTCCACCACGGATCTACAATATAAACATAATCTGCTGCTGTAAGGTTCAATCCGACTCCTCCCGCCTTCAGTGAAATAAGAAATACCCGGCATTTTTCATTTGTCTGGAAATTCTGAATCGCTTTCTCACGATCAGTTGGTGACGTGCTTCCATCAAAATATTCAAAATCGATTTCATTCTCCTTCAACTTGTGCTTGATGAGTGAAAGCATTCCAAGGAACTGAGAGAAAATGAGGGCTTTGTGTTCGCCAATATTCTCAGTTATCTCACGTGTCAATTCTTCCAGCTTGATAGAATCATTGGCATATTTTTCATCTTCATTCAAGATCGCCGGGCTATCGCATATCTGCCGCAATTTCATCAGGCCCTGTAAAATCGTAAGCTGCGAACGACCTACGCCCTGTTCGTCAATAACGCCAAGGATCTTGCTTCGGTACGCATTTCGATAACTATCGTAAACATTCCTTTGTGCTTTTTCCATTTCGCAGAAAAGAATAGTTTCTGTTTTTTCAGGTAGATCTTTTGCTACTTGTTCTTTCGTTCTTCTTAAAATAAAAGGATAAAGTAGTTTTTTCAAATGTTCCTTTTGTTCCTGTTCGCCTAACTTATCAATCGGGGTAGAAAACTGATTCCTGAAAAATTCAACACTTCCCAACAAACCGGGATTTAAGAAATTCATCTGCGCATAAATATCAAAAGTATTATTCTGCAAAGGAGTACCACTCATGCAAAGTCTGTTCCTTCCATTCAGCAATCCGGCGGCCTTTGTCACTTTTGAGGCAGGGTTTTTTATTGCCTGCGATTCATCAAGAATGATGTAATCGAATTCAACCTTCATCAACATTTGCACATCGCTTCGCAATGTTCCATAAGTGGTGATGATTATATTGTCATCGCCCAGATCTTCTTTTCTTTTTGAGCGTGCATTTCCATGGTGAATATGATGAGTGAGCGATGGAGTAAATTTTTCAATCTCGTTTTCCCAGTTATAAATAAGCGTTGTAGGGCAAACCACCAATGCTTTCAACTTTCCTTCTTGTTCAGCAAAATGTTCCAACATGCTTAAAGCCTGGACGGTTTTTCCCAAACCCATATCATCGGCAAGAATGCCGCCCCAACCGACGGTATTCAGATAATTCAGCCAATAAAAACCGGCCAATTGATATGGCCGCAAACGGCTTTCCAATTGCGGTGGCAATGGCACTTCGGGGATACTTTTAAAATTGCGGAGCCGTTCATATTTTTCATCCAGTTCAAATGAAAGTTCACGTTCGTCACGTTGTTCGTACAACTCGTCGATCACACTCATATGAAACTTTGACAAACGCAGGTTGCTGTTTCTTCCCTCCCCTACTTTAAACAACAAAGCATATTTTTTGATCCATTCATCGGGTAAAATCCCAAGCGTTCCATCATTGAGCTGAACAAAAGATTGTTTGTTGGCCAGGGCTTTTTGAATTTCAGCAATCCCTATTCTTTGTTCACCAAAAGCAAGTTCAACCTTTGCATCAAACCAATCCATTCCACTGCTGAGGTGAATATGAGTGGAAGGTTTGGCAGTGTTGAAGCGGAAATTTTTCAATGCCTCAAAACCATAAACCGGCACCTTCATATCTTTCATAGCATCTACAAACAGAAAGAACCAATTGTTCCTGAGCACATCAGTGCCTTTCAAAACAAGGCTTTTGTTTTGAGGTTGATTGATGAATTGAGAATGCAGCCCTGATAATTTTGAAATAAATTCCTGTTCGGCCTCAAGGTTCCTTTTTACCATTAAAACCTTTCCTTCATCAGGAACAATTATCGTATTCTTATTGCCCCCTTTTACGCTAAAACCTTTATAAGTAAACACGGGCTGAAACATCAGGTAATCACCTTTTTCAATCAACATAATGCTTATGTCAGGCTGTCCTTCCTTGGTCTCTTTTACAAGTGATTTGTCGAAGTTTACACGGTATTCATCTGCCAGCGGAAGCACCATTTCTTTTAAAAGAGAAGGCCATTGTGAAGCAGGAACACGAAGAGGATTTTTAAATTTTTCTGCCACCAAAACCTGTTCGGGTTTATCCCAAAGAAATAGCGTTTTGTCGTGCAAAAAGATCAGTTCTGTATTCCATTCATTTTCCAAAATCTTTACTCTTTCGCCATCCAGCATAACTTCACTTTCTATTATGTATTCATTCCCTGAAGGCGCAACAGTAAATTCAAAAACCGGGATTATGGTTGAAAGATCAAGCGGTTCGAGATTCTGTGTCGTAAAGCGTTTTCCCCTGGGAAGAAAATACACTTCTTTATCTTCATTTTCATTAAAGATCCTTTTGAGCTTAGGATGAAGAAACTCGGCAATCAACATTTTTGTTTCCTGTGGCAACTCATCATTTTCATCATAAATGATATTTTCCCAATAACCACTGAAAGGCGAATTGCGGTTTAGGTACTTGTTGATCTCCGATTGCTGAAGTTTTCTTGCCAGTTGGATCAGTTGTTTGTCGCGTTCATTAAACTCACTCGTGTTCACAAACTTTGAAAGATCCAATTTTTCAATTCTGCCAAGCAACTTATTTTCTTCTTCATCAAATTCACCTTTCACGACATCGATAGAAATAAATGGAAAAGATCTTTCATTGGCATTAAAAACAAGCGTAACCTGTTTGCTCCTTCCCAATCTAAGCCTTGGTTCAACTTCAATAGTTTCTGTGGCCACTTCGGGTTCAACATCTCTTGAAACAGGCGCTGTGACTCTTCTTATAGAAGAATCGATCACTTTTAAAAATGGTTTTCCTTCTTTATAAATAAACTCAAATTTTCCCGAGAGATCGTCGTCAAGACTATAACCATAACCTTCGAGTAATTTGTTTTTTTCCTTATCCCAGTTTCGGATACTGTCAAAATAATTTGGTCCCCAATTATTCAGTAACTGGAGAAATAATGCAGTTTTATGTTTGCACAAAGGATGCACACCTTCGTCACAATTGCAGGAAGTATCGAAATTTCTTTCTTCATTTTTCTGAAGAATGATGTGAAACGCTTGGTCATCCAATTCAAGATCAGCCACCACTTTTTCATTGGCTGCTTCAATTATATTACACTTATGTGTTCTTAAGATTTCTTCTGCTGCTGTATAATTTTCCATTCCCGTCAACATCCTGATCATCTTAAGATCAATGGATCTGATTTTCACAACCGTATGCTTTTGGTTGTAAACGGGAGCATGCTCGTCCGAATCAAGAAGATGTTTATCCACTAAATCCTGCAATTGCATTAGTGCAGCCGCTTCATGACGGCAAATGTCACTGATATTGTAAGGACACGAGCAACGGACGGAAAAGGTTTTGGGGTCGTCGTATTTCTGAATCTGCACCTTGTAATAGGTATTGTAACTGTCGTCTCTCACCCTGAAATTTACAGAATGCATCAGCTCGTCGTGATCAACCAACTCAACGTAATGCTGGGAATAAATTTTTTTACCCCGGCGAATCACTTCATCAGTTCCGGAATTATAAATGTATTTGATAAAATAGGGTAGTGCCAAAAATATTCTTGTTTTGAATGAAAGAAGTTGTTTTCAAACTCCTTCAATGTGAAAAAAGCAATTTGCAAAAATAAACAAAAATTAAAAGAGGTGAAAGCCCTTTAAATACTTATGGGGGAATATTGTGAAAAATTAAGATAGTTTTTAGCCGGCAATTAGTCTGCCACCGGAATAAATACTTAGAACATCAGCATTGTCTTCTGTAAGGCAAAACTTAATATCTTCTTCTAAACCAAAATTCATCAGCCGGTGATAATGGGAAGCATTTTTTTCTTTCATAAAATCCAACAGCCGGCCATTTGCCTGCAGGTACATCGATTCTGCCAATCGGGTAGCGTCACAATTAATATCGAAATGCTCTTTGATCCGGTTAATTACTGCTCCGGCAAAAAGTGTGTCTTCAATATTGATCCGGTTCTTCCATGCGGCGCATGCAAGGATTACGCTCGATTTCTTTTTGACCAAATAATCGCAAACGGAAGAAATATTACAAAAAGATCCGGTAATGATGGAATTAGCATTGGCAGCAAGTGCCAGGTGCAGAAGCCTTGTTCCATTTGTGGTTGTGAGAACCAACGTCTTACCTTTTATAAAATCAACTGTGTATTGAAGTGGTGTATTACCATATTGAAGACCTTCTGCAATTTTTCCATCACGTTCACCTGCGGTAATCACTTCCATTTGCTTTCCTAATTTGATACAATCTGCCACGCTGTCAACAGGGATGACGGAACGTGCGCCGTTGTGTAAAGCAGCCGCAATGGTAGAAGTTGCACGCAAAATGTCAATGATTACTACAATACAATCCGTGATGTCGTATAAATTCAAGAGTGCGGGCGACAAAACCGTATTTAACGTTGGGATTTCTTTTTTTGCAGGTCTCATTGTTTCACACTAAAAATATCTGGAAAGAAATAAAACTATTCAAACGGCATTTTAACTACTTTGGCCAGTAACTGTTTGTCCCTGACCTTAATGAAAACTTCTGTATCAATTTTTGAATAAGGAAGATCAACATACGCCATTGCAATGCCTTTTTGAAGAGACGGAGATTGTGTTCCGCTGGTTACTCTTCCAATTTTTTCACCTTCTTTATTTTGAATTTCATAATCATGACGCGGAATTCCTTTATCGATCATTTCAAGTCCGACGAGTTTCTTTTTAATTCCTTGCGCTTTTTGTTTTGCCAAAATATCTTTGGCTACAAAATCTTTGTTCAATTTAGTGATCCAGCCAAGTCCCGCTTCCAAAGGCGTTGTTGTGTCGTCAATATCATTTCCATAAAGACAATAACCCATTTCCAAGCGTAAAGTGTCGCGTGCCGCCAGCCCGATGGGCTTTAAGCCTTTTGGCGCTCCCACTTCAAATATTTTATTCCAAATCACATTGGCATTGTCATCTTTGTCTTCAAAATAAATCTCGATTCCGCCAGCGCCTGTATAACCTGTCGCGCTGATCAATACATTCTCCACACCTGCAAATGTTCCCTTTTGAAATGTGTAATATTTCATATTGAGAATATCAATATCAGTAAGTGGTTCCAAGATTTTTGTAGCGTTTGGCCCCTGGATGGCGAGCAAACAAGTTTTGTCTGAAATATTATGCATCTCCACTCCTTCCGTATTGTGTTGGCTTATCCAATCCCAGTCCTTTTTAATATTGGAAGCATTCACGACCAGCATATAGGCCTTGTTTTCTTCCAAACAGTAGACAATCAAATCATCAACAATTGCGCCTTCATAATTTGGAAAGCAGCTGTATTGCGCTTTTCCGGCCACGAGTTTCGAAGCGTCATTACTTGTAACTCGTTGAATCAGGTCAAGTGCTTTTTCTCCTTTTAAAATGAATTCGCCCATGTGGCTCACGTCAAAAACGCCCGCATTTTTTCTAACACAAAGGTGTTCATCATTAATCCCTGAATAACTGATTGGCATATTAAAACCCGCGAATGGCGCCATCTTTGCTCCAAGGGCATTATGTTTTTCAGTGAAAGGAGTGCTCTTCATATTTCTGATTTAAAATCTGCAAATTTAGCAGAAATCAACCTTGAAAATTTTTGAAAAAAAATATCAATGAATTTGTTGTTTTACTCTCCCTCTTTAACCAATCCACCTGCAATAACTTTTTGCAACTCATCATGTATTTTTCCATTAGAAGCAATAATGCCAGGCTCGTAAGGAGAATAAGGATGACCCAAAAGATTGGAAACTTTTCCTCCTGCTTCCTGTACCATTAAGAATCCGGCAGCACTGTCCCAGGCATTTAATTCATGTTCATAAAATCCATCAAAGCGCCCTGCAGCCACCCAGCACAAATCAATGGCAGCGCTTCCCAATCTTCGAACAGGAATGCCTTTCCTGATCAACTTTGAGAAAACTTCCAAAGGCCCGTTTGGATTATCAAGGTAAGTGTATGGGAAACCGGTTACCAGGCAACTTGTTATCAACCTGTCCTTATCACTCACTGAAATTTTTTCGCCGTTGAGTGTTGCGCCTTTGCCTTTTTCGGCAAAGAAAAATTCTTCCAAATTTGGATTATAAACTGCGCCCAGCAACATTTCGCCTTTATACTCAAGGCCGATGCTCACGCAGCAAATTGGAATTCCGTTTGCAAAATTCACTGTTCCGTCAATCGGGTCGATGATCCATTTGTAATCACTTGATGTAACTTTTTCCCTGCTTTCCTCACTCACAATTCCATGATCGGGAAAGGCGGATTTAATCACTTCAAGTATCGCCCGATCAGAAGCATGGTCAGCTTCGGTCACCAAATTATTGATCCCCTCTTTGTGGCTGATGATAAATTTGCCGTTAAAAAATCTACTTAGTTCGTTAGCACCCGCCTTTGTAGCGGCAATTAATGTTTCCTTATACATTTTGCAAAGATTAAATTTTTTTGTTGGAATAATTGTAGTGAGGTTGGTTAAACGAAGAGAAATGTTATATTCTTATATTGTTCTATTGTTTTATTGTCCTTCTATCCAAATAGAAGTAAACGAATAAAACCTGCTTATTTTTGTTTTACTCAAATTCCACTTTTTGCCCTTGCAACTTTCGGTCATCATAGTAAATTATAATGTCAAATATTTTTTGGAGACCTGCCTGTTATCGGTTTTGAAAGCGATGCAGAAGGTTGATGGCGAAATTATAGTAGTTGATAATCATTCAACAGACGGAAGCTTCGACTTTTTTAAAAACCGTTTTCCGGGGGTAAAATTTTTATGGAAAAATTCCAATGATGGTTTTGCAAAAGCAAATAACGAAGCGCTCAAACTCGCAAAAAGTGATTACATTTTATTCTTAAACCCCGACACAATAATTCCTGAAGATTGCCTCGAAAAATGCATTTCATTTTTGGTAACCAAAAATGATAATGGAGCCCTTGGAATAAAGATGCTGGATGGGTCAGGAAGGTTTTTAAAAGAAAGCAAAAGAGCTTTCCCTTCGCCGGCAACCTCTTTTTTTAAAATGGCAGGTTTGTCAAAATTATTTCCCCATTCAAAAACTTTTTCGCGGTATCATTTGGGAAGTTTAAATGCAAACGAAAATCAAAAAGTGGATGTTTTGGCTGGTGCATTTATGATGGTTCCTAAAAAGATTCTTGATAAGACCGGTGCCTTTGACGAAAGTTTTTTTATGTATGGCGAAGACATCGACCTGAGCTATCGCATTCAAAAAGCGGGATTTAATAATTATTATTTTGCCGAAAGCGCGATCATTCATTTCAAGGGCGAAAGCACAAAAAAAGGAAGCCTCAATTATGTAAAATCCTTTTACAGCGCAATGAGGATCTTTGTAAAAAAACATTATGGAGAAAACAAAGGAAGATTTTTTCTATTTTGCCTGGACAGCGCGATCTTTTTGAGAGGCACCCTTTCAGCAATTTCAGGGATTGGGAAAAAAATTTCCGGCAAAAGAAAAGCTCTCCCTGAAAAATCAATTTTCATTGTAACCGGAAGCGAAAGTGAGATAGAAATGGTCAACAAAGTTTTGAAGGCCGCTTTACCAAAAGCAAAAATTGCGGAAAGAATTGATCTGGAGAAAATATACGAATACAACTTTAAAGATATTAGAAGTAAGGAAGAAGCATCAACGAATGGAATTATTTTTTGTGAAGGCACGCTTTCTTTCAAACAAATTATTGAAGCAATGCAACAAGTGCCGGCATCTGTTCCAATCAGGATTTTTGCATGTGGAAGTCATGGCATTGTTGGAAGCAGTTGTAAAAACGGTCCGGGAAATGTAATTGTTGAAAGCACGTAAGCACAAAATAAATTTTTACCTTATTTATTTTTTTACTGTAAATGAAGCTGTTTTCTTTGCAAATTTTCGAATGAAGCAAGCCCGGTTTTGTTAAGTTCAACTTATAAAAGAAAAATTCCGATAACAATTTCCGAAATTGCAGCCTAAATTTTTAATGAATGGCGTATAACAGTTACCGGCCGGGCCGGTCTTCCACACCGATAGTAATGAACCTGATCATCATTAATGCCATTGTTTTTGTAGCGCAATTGGTGTTTGATAAAACCGGTCTTGATATAACCGGAGGCATGCAATTAGGGTGGTTGACTAGTAGGATTGGTTTATGGTCTATCGGTACAGGGTATTTTAAACCTTACCAATTGGTCACACACATGTTCGCGCATGGCGGAATTTTTCATATACTTTTCAATATGTATGCGCTGTGGTTGTTTGGTTCGGCGTTGGAAAGATTGTGGGGGCCGAAAAGGTTTCTGATATTTTATTTCGTTTGCGGATTAGCAGCAGGAGTAGCTGAAATGTTTTTGGTTCCAATCGGATTTGCCATCGGTGCTTCCGGTGCAATCATGGGTTTGCTTGGCGCTTTTGCTTATACATTTCCAAATATTCAATTTTATATCCTGCCCATTCCTTTTCCCATCAAAGCAAAATATCTTGCCATTATTTATGCAGCATTCGATCTTTTTGGCCAATTCTCAGGTTATGGTGGAAACGTAGCCCACTTTGCCCATTTGGGCGGTCTGGCCATGGGATTGATTTTATGTATTTTATGGAAAAAAGGCGGCAGAAGAAATTATTAAAACTGGAATTAGCTGTTTAAAAATGCGCCTAATTTGGTAATTTTACCATAGAATTTCAAGTAGAAAAAAATGGGGGAATCAGAAAGATATATGGACAGCCGGTTGAGAAAAATCCGCCTTGGTGATGACAACAATGCACTGATGGCGCTCATTGCTATTAACGCGTTGTTGTTCGTGAGTTTCGGATTGATACAGGTTATTTATTACATTTCCAAATCTTCAGCAACAGCTTTTCAATACGAGATATTAAGATGGTTTATTGTTCCGGCAAAACTTTCGTCAGTTCTTGCCAAACCATGGACTGTATTGAGTTACATGTTTGTGCACGTCGGATTTATTTACACACTCATTAATCTTGTTTGGCTTTGGGTTTTTGGATCCATTCTCCAGGATCTTTCCGGAAATTCAAAAATAATTCCCGTATATATTTATGGAGGAATCGCAGGCGCGGTATTTTTTGTGGCAGCAAGCTATGCATTTCCACTTTTGCGGGAACAGGTAGAATACTCATTTATGTTTGGGGGAAACGCAGGCATTATGGCTGTGGGACTCGCCACTACTACCCTTGCGCCTGATTACCGTTTGTTCAAAATGCTGAACGGTGGAATTCCTTTGTGGATTCTAACCGTGCTCTATGTCATCATAGATTTTTCAGGCACCGGTGAAGCATCACATCATTTGGCACACCTCGGTGGCGGTTTGATTGGATTTTTGTTCGCCATCAGTTTGAAAAAAGGTTACGATTGGGGCAAATGGATGAACAATGTTTACAATTGGTTTTCGAATTTGTTTGATCCCAACGCTCCTGTTCGTCACAATCCAAAGATCAAGGAAAAAGTCTTTTATAATACCAACGGTCAGAAGCCATTTGTAAAAAGGCCGGTGATCACGCAACAGCGCATTGATGAGATTCTTGACAAGATCAATCAAAAAGGATTCAATCATTTGTCTGACGAGGAAAAAGCCATCCTTGAAAAAGCGCGCGAAGCTGATTTTTAAAGCTGGCAAAATCGTTCTTTCATCAAAATAAAAAGGATTGCCTTAAATGGAAAAACCCTTCCTGCGGAGATTTACAAAGAAGGTCTTAATTGCGTTGAACATTGGCATTGGTATCCTTTTTCTTGCAGGAGCATACGTAAAATATTTCAACCCGGTCCATTGGTGGTTTCTTAGTCTTTTTACATTAGCATTGCCCTACCTTATTTTAATTTTAATCCTGTTTTTCTTCTTTTGGTTTTTTATAAAACCTTTTTGGTCTGTTCTTTCACTTGCCTTTCTGCTTTTCTCTTTTCACGCGGTAAAGAATATTTTTCCTTTGAGATTGGCATCTGATTTTCCTATTCATAAAGAGAAAGACGATATCAGGATCATGAGCTGGAATGTAGAATTGTTCAATATTCTCCATTACAAAGATCACCCCGAGAAAAAACAGGAGATCATTGACCTTATCAATAAATATGATCCGGACATTGCCTGCTTCCAGGAAATGGTAGCGGGCGACAACAAAAAGTCCATCAATTATTTTCCGGCAATAAAAAGTGCGCTAAGGTTTTCTGATTATTTTTATTCTTATGTAGTAAAAAATGATTTTGATAAATACCATCATTACGGAATTATCATCTTTTCAAAATTTCCGATCATTCACAAGCAAACGCTGGTAAATAATCCGGACAGCTATAATTCAACTTTTCAATACGTTGATTTATTAGCGAAGAAAGACACCTTCAGGGTTTTCAATGTTCACCTTCAATCATTAAAATTTTCACAGACCAATTTAAATTATCTCGACAATGGAACTGTGCCTGCAGAGGGTAGCATTTCAGAATCAAAAAACATCATCCAAAAAATTAAAATGGGTGTTCTAAAAAGAGCTTCGCAGGCAAATTTTATAAAAGATGAATTGGACCATAGCCCTTACCCGGTAATCGTTTGCGGGGATTTCAATGATGTACCTGTAAGTTATGCCTATGAAACTATTGGCAAAGGTCTTCTAAATGCTTTCGTTGAAAAAGGATCAGGCATTTCAAGAACCTACAGTTCCATTTCTCCAACATTGCGAATCGACAATATTTTTACTGATAAAAGTTTTTCAATAAAAGGTTTTACAACTATCGATAAAAGTTACAGTGATCATTTCCCGGTCATTGCAGATGTAAAATATCAACCTGGAAACAGATAGCACGATTATTTAAATAAAGATTGTAAAAGGTGAAATATCTTTACAGGCTTAAAACAAAGGCAACAGTCTGTAGAAGAGTTTTTAAATTGAATGAATATGGCGCTAAGAATTTTTAATTCATTGACGAAAGAAAAAGAAGATTTTGTTCCGATAAATCCGCCACACGTGGGAATGTATGTTTGCGGGCCTACGGTGAGTGGAGAAAGCCATCTTGGACATGCAAGACCTTATATCACTTTTGATGTCGTGTACAGGTACCTGTTATACCTGGGATATAAAGTACGTTATGTGCGCAACATCACTGATGCCGGCCATTTTGAGGAAGAAGGCCGCCAGGCAGAAGATAAAATTTCATCAAAAGCGCAGCTCGAAAAAATTGAACCAATGGAACTGGTTCATAAATACACCAGTCTTTTTCACTGGGCATTCAGGCAGCTAAATACATTGGAGCCAAGCATTGAACCAACAGCAACAGGTCATATTGTAGAACAAATTGGAATGATTGAAGAACTGATCAAAGCAGGTTATGCTTATGAGGTGAATGGCTCTGTTTATTTTGATGTGAAAAAATATGCTGCTGATCATGATTATGGAAAACTGAGTGGACGTGTACCAGATGATCTTTTGGAAACAACGCGTGAACTGGAAGGCCAGGATGAAAAAAGAAACAAGGCTGATTTTGCTTTATGGAAATTAGCTCCTCCTCAACACATCATGCGTTGGAAAAGCCCATGGGGCGAAGGTTTTCCAGGATGGCATATTGAATGCTCTGCAATGGCTACAAAATACCTCGGGCCCCGCTTTGATATTCATGGAGGAGGAATGGACCTTATGTTTCCTCACCATGAAAGTGAAATAGCTCAAAGTACTATTTGCAATCATACCCCGCCTGCTAAATACTGGATGCACAATAATATGATAACCGTCAACGGGAAAAAAATGGGAAAGAGTTATAACAACCAGATCTCGCTCACCCAAATGTTCAGCGGCAACCACCCTTTGCTTACGAAAGGTTTTTCGCCAATGGTTATCCGGTTTTTCATTTTGCAAACACATTATCGCAGCACACTCGATTTCAGCAGCGAAGCACTAACAGCAGCAGAAAAAGGAATGAAAAGACTGTTCGAAGCTTTTGAAGTCTTGAAAAACCTTGATATACAAACCTCGAATGAAGCAGCAGACAAAGAGTTAACCAATAAGATCAATAGCCTGGTTGATGAGTTTGAGGAATTTATCAATGATGATTTTAATACTGCTAAAGTTTTGGCAAATATGTTTGAACTGGTACCCATTATCAATTCATTAAAAGATGGATTGATAAAACCGGATGCAATTTCTTCCGTCACACTTATGAAACTAAAAAATAAATTCACCCTCTTCCTCGAACAAATACTTGGCCTAAAAGACCCGTCAGAAAGCTCAGCTCTGTTAAGTGGAATAATGGATCTGCTGATCGAGATAAGGAAAGAAGCTAAATCTAAAAAGGACTTTTTCACTTCCGACAAAATAAGAAAGCAATTGGCTGAGCTGGGCATCGAAATGAAAGATGAAAAAGACGGAAACATCAGTTGGAATAAAGCATAATTTCTTAAACTGTTCATAACCTTTACCTTCAGCGCATGCGCATAAAAGCGATCTTATTAAATTTGCGCTTTCAAAAACTGATCGACCTATGAAAAAATTTTTCTTTTTTGTTTTATCTTTTCTTTTCTTGTTTTTGCAAAAACCGAAAGCTCAATATAAATACGAGTTTCGTGGAGTTTGGGTGGCTACAGTTGGCAACATTGACTTTCCATCCTCAAAATTCTTAAGTTCAGACGCCCAGAAAGAAGAATTCATTCATTTGCTCGACATGCACAAAAGAAACGGGATGAACGCTGTGGTTGTGCAGATAAGGGCGGCAGCAGATGCTTTTTATCCTTCTCAATTTGAACCGTGGAGCGAATTCCTAACCGGCAAACAAGGAACACCTCCTAATCCTTATTATGATCCTTTAAAATTCATGATAACGGAAACGCATAAACGCGGAATGGAATTTCATGCATGGATGAATCCATACCGTGCAGTATTTAATATTTACAAATCTTCTGTCTCTCCCACTCATATCACGCAATTGCATCCGGAGTGGTTTATCACATATGGACACACGAAATATTTTGATCCGGGAAATAAAGAAGCACAAAAATTTGTAGTGAATGTTGTGAGAGATGTAGTAAAACGCTACGATATCGACGCGATTCATTTTGATGATTATTTTTATCCATACCATATTCCCGGCAAAGAATTCATGGATACAGCTTCATACCGGAAATACGGCAACCGAATGTCCCTGGATGATTGGCGCAGGAGCAACGTAGATTCAATTATAAGGCATTTGAGCCTAGCCATTAAAGAAGAAAATAAATATTGCAAATTCGGCATAAGTCCCTTTGGAGTTTGGCGCAACAATGATGACGATCCTGAAGGAAGTGACACAAAATCTGCTGTAACAAATTATGATGATCTGTATGCCGATATTTTATTATGGTTAAAAAATAAATGGATCGATTATGTAACACCACAGTTGTATTGGGAAATAAATAAAAAGTACCTGGATTTTAAAGTACTTACTGATTGGTGGGCTCGTCACACTTATGGAAGACAGCTATATATTGGCCAGGGAATTTACCGGGCACTTGAACCACATTCCTATGCCTGGCATCACAAAGATGAATTGCCCAACCAGATAAAATATTTGAGACAATATCCGCAAATCCAGGGCAGTCTTTTTTTTAGTAGTAGCACTTTCAGCAGCAATCCAAATGGCTGGAGCGATTCATTGAGAAATAATTATTACAAATACCCCGCCATCATCCCTCCTATGAATTGGATTGATTCGGTGAAACCATTTGCACCCGTTTTGTCGTTTGACAGTACCAAATCCACATTGGTTAAGACTTCGATTGACCTGTATTTTGAAGATAGTATCAAAAACGATCTGATCAACCGTTATGTCATTTACCAGTTTGATGACCTGGATGATATGGATCAAAACGATCCAAAAAATATCAAAGAGATTATTTTATCTGGCAACAATTTTTATCATTTTATTTTTGACGTACCTGCTGATCAAAAACGCATTGTAATTGCAGCAACAGCGCTCTCAAAAACAAATAATGAAAGTGCATTGTCGAGATATATTTACCTGGAAAAAAAGTCAAACGGCTGGCAGATCGTTGACCAGGCAGATAACAAATAAAGTTTTTACAGTAAACAAATAAAAACCACCATCTTTTCTTTAGTTCTTCCTTCAATTCAAAATATTTTTATGGAAATTTTTTGTCATGATCATCTAAATGAAAAAAGACGATCATGGAAGCACTTCAAATTTTACAATCAGGATTCCTTGATATCCTCTTTGAGGGAAAAAATAAATCGTACGGCGCATACGATCTGAGGAAGACTTACCAGCAAAGGATTTTTAAAGCACTTCTTTCAACTCTTGTCCTGAGCATGACTTTTGCGCTTGCAACGATGATAGGTAAGAAATTAGAAACGGGCAAAACACTAATTTCTCCAATAATTGATCCAACCTTCCTGCAAAAAATAGAAGAAAAACCAAAAGTTCTTGTCAAAATAACTACGCCCGTTCATACAGCTACCACGAAGGTTACCAAACCTGTTATTGTAAAAACCATCACAGATCCTCCTCCGACCATTAAGCAAATTGAATCATCTGTAATTGGTACCAAAACAATTGAAGGACCAAAGATTGAATTGGGCATAGTACATCCACCAGTAGAAGTTACAGGAACAAAAGTTATTGTAAAACCAAAAGGCAATGCAGATGAAAACAAAGATTTTATTCCAATAGAAAAAGAAGCCGAATTTCCCGGGGGCGATAAAGCATGGCAGAGATACATACAAAAAGCCATTCAAAGACAACTGGACGAATTCTCGGATGTTGATTATGGAACATGTATGGTAAAGTTCCAGGTCGATTCTGCCGGTAATGTAAGCAATGTAATTGCCACTACAATGAAGGGGACCAAACTTGCTGAAATAGCCGCCAACACAATTAAAAAAGGACCAAAATGGATACCCGCCCTGCAAAACGGAAGATACGTAACTGCTGAAAGAATTCAACCGGTTACATTACTCAATCCAAATGAATAACTTTTTTGAATATCTAACGGTTATGAGTAAACGAAGAAATTTTGTATTTTTTATTTCTACTTTTAATTATTTTTAGGATGAAATATTCCTAAATGCAACAACCAAAAAAGCAGAAGCAGATACAAACTGAAAAGCCACGGACTGTGGGCAAACAATATAGTTTTTTTGAAGACGTATATGACGTGGTGAGGCAAATACCAAGAGGAAGGGTAACCTCCTTTGGAGCAATTGCAAATTTTTTAGGAACGAAACTTTCAGCAAGAATGGTAGGCTGGGCAATGAACGGCGCCCATAATGTAAATCCTCCGGTTCCCGCCCAGAGAGTAGTAAACAGGAATGGAATGCTCAGTGGAAAGGCTCATTTTTCAACGCCAACAAAAATGGAAGAGCTTCTTGCAAAAGAAAAAGTGCAGGTGAAAAATGACCGGGTAGTTGATTTTGAAAAATTGTTTTGGGATCCGGCAAAAGAACTTGAAATTTAAACATCAAGTGTAGTAAGGACTTATCAGCAAGTAAACCAAAACCCCACTAACAGCTACGTAAAACCATATCGGCCAGGTGATCCTTGAAAGTTTTTTATGCTTCTTGTAATCTCCTGATAAAGCACGGTAAGCAGTAAATAAAACAAAAGGAAGAATGATTCCCGCCAGTGGAATGTGCGTCATCAGGATTGCATAATAAACATAACGAAGTGAACCAGCTTTTAATTTTTCATCAGCACTCAAGATTCCGTCGTGGTTTAAATCACCAAATCTTGTTTCACCACTGAACAAATGATGGCAAACGTAAGAGATCAAAAAAAGAACGGAGAGCAGGATTGCCGTTAGCATTATTTTTTTATGAAGTAAATAATGTTTGCTCTTCACAGCTATCAAGGCAGCAATGAGAAGAAGTGCTACACATGAATTTATGATGGCATTAAATGCAGCGAAAATATGCGGGTTAAAAGGAAGGTTCACATTTAATTTAATTCCGGATAACGCCGCGATTGCCACGAAAGCAATAACAGAAACAGACCAGATAAACATGCGTGCGGCCTTATCGTTTTTTTCTAAAACAGGCTTTGGGTAAATGGGATTTGCTGTTTGCTTCATTGATCAATTAACCTGTTTTTAATAAACCTTTCAGGAAGTCGGCAAACGATCTTTTCTTATCTTTTTCCAACATCAGCAACGGGATGTCATGTACAAGTTGAGATTGCTCCAATGAATCTTCACCACTAAACCATCCTCTTACAACACGGTCTTTATCGATCAGGAAGAATTTGTCACTGTGAATGAATGCAGTATCGATATTGCTGTCTGCGACACTTGCTTTTAATTCAGTAAGTGCAAAATTATAAATGCTGTCACGGTTGCCTGTAGCGAGCCACCAGCTGTCGGGATCAACATTAAATCTTTTAGCCCAACTTCTCAATTGCGTAACCGAATCATGTTCAGGATCAATAGATATAGAAAGAAACTGGACAATTGAATCATTATTGGGAAAAGAGTTTTGTAATTTTTTCATTGACATTGCCAGACGCGGACACAAAGAAGGGCAATGAGTAAAAAAGAAATCAACCACGAGGATCTTTCCCTTCAGATCATCGAGCGAAACATGCTGACCAAGCTGATTTGTAAAGTGAAGATTTTTTACATGATGCCATGAAGTGTCGTAAGTGAGTTTGCCATTATCATTATTCACTTGTACGCTGTCATAAAAATATCGCTGCGGCATTTGAATTGCGCGGCTGCTGTAATAACTTACTAGTAAATAACCGGATAGTGGAAGTGTTATCGCAACTAATAAGGCAATGAAAGCTTTTTTGTTCATGATTAAAGCAAAATTAGCCATTGCGGGGGGCAACAGCTAATTTAAAAAAATATAATAATGGTTTTTAACCTAATTTTTAATCGAGTTTTTTGTCGCCACTTGCGGCCGGTTCAGGGGCCGGATGGTGAAACTGTTCAGGCTGTTCTTTATATTTATAAATACCCGCATCTGTATTTCTTAAATGCCTGAAGGAAGATCCGTCCGCAATGAAAGCTATAATGAACCAAACGAACAAAAGCGCTGGAAGAGCCACTGTCATGACCATCGTTCTTAATTCATCACCTAAATGCATGAAAATTGAAATAATATAGAATGCCTTTGCAAGTGTCAATATACAAATTACTCCTTTCAACATAAGGACCAATCCTGCATTCGGATGAGCGCCAAGATCTATTTCATAAATAGTTAAACCTAATGCCAGCTCCAAAATGGTAAGTACCAATAAAATCCAAAACGCCTTCCAGATCCTTTTAACCTGGGCCCTATCCGCTTCAGTTGTGCCTAAATGTGTTGTTTCTGCAATCATGAGTTTTCTTTAATGTCTTTAATTAAAAATAGTTTTATTAGTACTTAGATAAGATAAAAGCAAAGGAATACAAATACCCAAACGAGATCAACAAAATGCCAGTAAAGCCCTGATTTTTCAATCATTTCATAATGACCGCGCTTATCAAAATCACCTTTGGCTGTTTTGATTAGCATGATCGAATTGATCACCACACCACTAAATACGTGGAATCCATGGAAGCCGGTGATGCCGAAGAAGTATCCGCCAAACGCAACGGGACCCGGTGTTGCAACCATATGACCTTTATACATAACTTCTGGTCCCCATGGATTATGACTTACTGTTGTTCCCCAATATTTAATAACGCCATCTACCAAAACTTCATGATGACCGGTTATTAAGTGAGTCCATTCCCAAGCCTGGCAACTAAGAAAGGCGAGACCGCCTACAATAGTGAGAGAAAGCCATTTAATTACTCCCTTTCGATTCATCTTGTGTCCTTCATGCACCGCAAGCACCATCGTTACGGAGCTCATGATCAAAATAAAAGTCATAAGGCTCACGAAGGCAAGAGGAAGATTTGCTTCGGTAAAAGGAAACTCATTAAAAACGTAGTTGTGGTCTACCCAATGGTTCAGGCTGAAACGAATTGAGCCGTACGAAATTAAAAAAGCGCCAAACGTGAACGAGTCGCTCATTAAAAAATACCACATCATCAATTTACCGTAGCTTACATTAAAAGGGCTTCTGCCTCCGGCCCACATTTTGGTTTTCGCTTTTGCTATCGCAGTTTCCATTTATTGTTTGTTAAAAGGTTATTACAAAAATAAAATTAAATGTTTATTGTTCTTGTTTATTTAGCCGTTCAACTTTAATTTTTATCGCGTTATACAGTAAACAAAGTTCATATTCAAAATTCTAATTTCCCTTATGCCATAAAGATCAGGAATACCAAAAGGTAAATCCATAAAAAATCAACAAAATGCCAGTAGGTGTTCATCAGCTCGATATATATAGGATCGTAATTTTTTCTCTTTCTGCTAAATGAATTAAGATACATTACCAACAAAGCAATCGCTCCGCCCAAAACATGCAAGGCATGCACGCCCACTATTACATATAAAAATGAAAATGCCACATTCCTTGTAATGGTTATCCCACTTGCCCACAAGTGTTGAAAACCGATGTATTGTAGTAGTATAAAAGTAAAGCCAAGCACCGTTGTAAAGAAAAGCCACATTTTATATTGCTTCATTTGCCGGTTAATAAAGGCTTTTCGGCATAGTAGCAGAGTGACACTGCTTAAGATAATGACTGCAGTAGAATAATAAAAAATTTGTGGTATGTCGTAACTGATCCAGTTGCCCTGGCTGCGTTTAACAATAAACGCACTGCTTAAGCCGGCAAAGATCATCACGATACTTGCGCAACCAGCATACATTACGAACTTAAGCGGGTGTATTATTTTCTTCTCTTGCTTCATTGCTACTATCATAAAAAATACTTTTTCTTTTCCTCTTAATTAAATTTTATCAAAAAGTAATGCAAGAAAAACGATCATCAGGTAGAAGTAAGAACTGAACATTACTCTTCTTGCGGCAGCAGCATTCATCTTTATCAGCAGCAATACACTTACAAAAACCATCCACAAATTACACATCAACAATATCCAGAAAGAGAGTATTCCTGAAATGTGAAAAAAATACGGCAACATACCTACAGGAACCATCATCATTGAATAGATCACTGTCTGCATCGCTGAAAACCTTGTTGTTCCTTCCCTGCTCGGCAAAAGTTTAAATCCGGCTTTGTCATAGTCTTTGTGCGCCAGCCAGGCAATAGCCCAAAAATGGGGAAACTGCCATAAAAACTGGATAGCAAACAAAACAAAACCACCATAGTTTACAAAATGCGCTACTTCACCATTTGCCATAACCCCCTGGAATGTAGCAAAAGGATTTAGGTAACCTGTGCCTGCAACCCAACCAATGAGGCAAGGCAGTGCACCCGGGAAAGCACCCACAATTACTGAAACAGCATTAATTCTTTTTAGAGGAGTATAAATATATGCGTAAAGAAAAAGGCTGAAAAGTGAAAGCATAGCACTGGCAAAATTGAACCAGTACCACATTAGTAAAACGCCCACTGCACCAGCAATAAATGCAAAAGAGTAAGCCTCTTTAACGCTCATACGTCCGGCAGCAACCGGCCGGTTGGCAGTTCTTTTCATGAGCGCATCTGTCTTTCTTTCTACCGTTTGGTTAATTGCATTGGCCGCGCCTGTAACACACAACCCGGCAAAGAAAAGTACAAGCACTGAAAGGAGGTTGTATTCAACATTTGGAGCAAGCAGATAACACACAACAGAACTGAATACTACCATGAAACTGAGTGTGAACTTGATTAAAATAAAATAATCTTTCACCTTGCTCGAGATAGTATACGAAACTGATTGTGGAATGATCGTTATCGTTTTATCCATTAAAAAATATATTTTAAAAAAAGCCCTGAATAAACAGGGCTATTGATTCAGATAAATAATTTTACAATTAATCTATTTCTTTTACCCTTAGTGCTGTGTTTCCGATGAGCCTATTGGTTCAGTTTGCGGAATAAAATCTCTTCCGTCTTTACCATAATCATAAGCCCAACGATAAACTTCCGGAACTTCTCCAATCCAGTTGCCGTGAGGGGGATGAATAGGAGTAGTCCATTCCATTGTATTAGAATGCCAGGGATTTTTGTTCCTTTCAGTAAGTTTTCTTCCTTTATAGATCGAATAGAAGAAATTAAATATGAACAGGAATTGTGTAGCGAATACGATAATAGCTACAACGCTGATAAACGCATTGAGGCCGCCAAACATTTTGAAAGATTCCCAGTTGCTGAAATCATAATAACGGCGAGGCATACCCGCTAAACCTTCATAGTGCATTGGCCAGAAGATAAGGTAAGCGCCAACAAATGTTATCCAGAAATGTATGTATGCAAGTGTATTGTTCATAAAACGGCCAAACATTTTCGGATACCAATGATATATTCCGGCAAACATTCCAAACATGGATGCCACACCCATAACAAGGTGGAAGTGAGCAATTACAAAATAAGTATCATGCAGATGCAGATCCAATGTGGAGTTTCCAAGCCAGATCCCAGTCAAACCACCTGAAATGAATAAGCTCACAAAGCCAATTGCGAATAGCATTCCAGGGGTAAAGTGGATATTTCCTCTCCATAAAGTGGTAAGCCAGTTAAACACCTTGATAGCAGAAGGAACTGCAATCAACAAGGTGAACAACACGAAGAAAGAACCAAGGAAAGGATTCATTCCTGAAACAAACATATGGTGTGCCCAAACAAGGAATGATAAAGATGCGATCGCAAAGAATGAAGCAACCATCGCCATATATCCAAAGATCGGTTTGCGGGCATTTGTCGAAATAACTTCAGAAGTAATACCCATAGCCGGCAGTGCAATAATGTAAACCTCGGGGTGGCCCAGGAACCAGAACAGGTGTTGGAACAAGATCGGGCTTCCTCCCTGGTTTGGCAATATCTTTCCATTTATAAATATATCACTCAGGTAAAAGCTGGTTCCCAAATGGCGGTCGAACAAAAGAAGTACAACTGCTGACAACAAAACCGGGAAGGTAAGAACACCGAGAATTGCAGTGAAAAGGAAAGACCAGACAGTAAGAGGCATTCTTGTCATGAACATACCCTTGGTGCGCATGTTCAAAATGGTAGTGATATAATTTAAACCACCTAACAAGGTAGAGATAATAAACAAGGCAATACTGGTGAGCCAATAATCCATACCAGCTTTCGAACCTTCCATTGCATCGCCCAAGGCGCTCAATGGAGGATAAATGGTCCAACCTCCACTTGCAGGCCCGGTTGTAAGAAATAAAGAAGAAAACATTACTACTGATGCCGCGAAGAAAAACCAGTAAGACAACATATTCAAAAAGGGACTGGCCATATCCCGTGCGCCAATTTGCAGCGGGATAAGATAGTTGGAAAAAGTTCCGCTCAAACCAGCTGTCAATACAAAGAACACAAGGATGGTACCGTGCATTGTAACAAGAGCGTAATAGAATTCCGGATCAAGCCTTCCTCCTTTTGCCCAATGGCCAAAAATGTCTTCAAGTATTGGAAAAGTTTGATCTGGAAAACCTAACTGCAACCTGAAAATCACAGAAAATAAACCGCCGACAATAGCCCAGATAATTCCGGTAACCAAAAACTGGCGTGAGATCATCTTATGATCCTGGCTGAAAATATATTTAGTTATAAAACTTTGCTTATGATGTTCATGGGTACCGTGCTCAGTTTCATGCACCACCAATGGTTTTTCATGCAAAACTTCGTCGTTGTTCATATCGATGTATTTTTAAATTCCCGAAGGAAATTATTCTTATTTTTTATTTGGTTGTTGGCCCATTGCCACCGTGTTGGTTGAATCGGTAGAAGCCTGCGCCATTAATTTTTGAGCTCTCAGGTATTCGGGTCTTTGTTTGATCATCCACGCATTGAATTCCTTTTGTGTTTCTACTACGATCACTCCACGCATACCAAAATGCCCTTTCCCGCACATTTGATCACAGGAAATTTCATACTGAAAATCAGGATTGCCTGTTCTTTTTTTCATTTGTTCTGTTGTATAGATTGGAGTGAACCATTCAGTTGTCGGTATTCCGGGAACGGCGTCCATTTTCAACCTGAATTGAGGAAGACCAACATCATGAACCACATCCTGTGAATTGATCACAAATTTCACCGGCCTGTTTACTACCACATGAACGGTTGCAGCAACGTGGATATCATCATGGCTTGCTGCATCGGACCAATCCACACCCAAAGGATTTCCTTTAGCCGGATCGATCAACTTATAATTTTTCCTTCCCAAAACGCCATCTCTTCCCGGGTACCTGAATTCCCATCCAAACTGATGACCTGTAACCTCAATTACCTGCGCATTCTTTGGTGCATCCGCTGTAAACTTGAACCAATACTTTAATCCAAAAACTACCAAAATAGTCATCGTAATAGCGGGAATACCTGTCCAGATCAATTCAAGTTTATTACTGTGGGTAAAATAAAGAGATTTTCTCTTGTCACTTTCCTGGTATTTAAATGAAAACCAGAACAACAATATTTGTGTAATGAAAAATACGACACCGGTGATAATAAGTGTAATCCACATCATCTCGTCTATCTTCTTTCCCTGCAAAGAGGAAGAGCCGACAGAAAGAAGCGTCTTGTGATAAAAAAGATCATTACACCACCAAACGCCTATCAATCCAAGCACCAGAAAAAGGATCATTAAAAACCCGTTGATCTTGTTATTCTGCTTACGCGATATTTCTTCACCTTTTAAGACACTAACATATTCGCTGGCCTTTGAAATCTGAAAAATCACGATAAAAACAAGTAGAATAATCGCTATTAAAAAAAAGGTATTCATGTTACTTTATTTTTCCTCATCCGCTTTACGGATTCTTTTATTTTTACTATCTGTTGATTGCGGATTCGCTCCTGCTTTTAAATGCTTTCTTAGTAATTAATTAAACCTTTAGTAATAAATACCGGTACGAACAAAGGTAACTTTAAGATTTATTCAAACACTCAGTTCGTAACCGTTTTATTATGTAAATCCCTAATTTTCATTACACAAAATGAATAATGCTTTCTTTCAGGAAAGGATTATTTTTCGGTGTCATAGAAACTTTCGATGCATACCTGCTTACACCCCACATTGTCAAACCAACAAATCCTAAAGGAATCCCGATTTCAAACCAGCTAATGTGTGGATGCATTTTCACTGTACCCGGCATTACGATCTGGTAAAAATCAACCCAATGGCCAATAAGAATCAGGATACACATAAAGGTGATCACAAAATAATTTCTCTTGGAAGCCCTTTTCATTAAAATAAGGATCGGAGCCACAAAGTTCAGTATAAGGTTCAGGTAAAACAATCCTTCATAAGGCCCCTGCAATCTTATTTTAAAATAAATAGTTTCTTCAGGAATGTTGCCATACCATTGCAACATAAACTGGTCGAACCATAAGTAAGTCCAGAAAATTGAAAAGGCAAACATATATTTTCCCAAGTCCTGCAAGTGTTCATTGGTCACAAATTCAAGCTGACCGATATTTTTAAAATAGATAACAAATAATGTAAGCAACGCAATACCAGCTACGAAACAGCTGCCGAATGTGTACCAACTAAACATGGTACTGAACCAATGTGCTTCCAAACTCATCAGCCAAAGCCATGGAATAATTGATCCCATTGTTACAACATAAAATACAACATAGAAACCGGAGACGCTCAAAGACTTCCTGTACCATTTTTTCGATGTTTCATAATCCAGTTTTCCGGCTCTATCAGTGGTAAGACTTAAATCCCTCAATTTTTTTCCCCAGAAAGACCACAGAAAAATAGTTAAGGCTGAATAAACGAGGAAAAAGACAGGGTTCAAAAATCCTTTTTTGCCATTTAATACAACATCATGGGCCACTGCCTTTTTATCCAACCATTCATAAACGTCTCCCCGATGACCAAAAACAAGGCAAAGGAAAATAACCATAACAATCCCCCCCATGATGGGCACAACTGAAGAAACCGCTTCAGTCACACGCCTGAAAGCTTCCTGCCAGCCACTCATAGCCAGGGTATTTATCACAATGAAAAATGTAGCTATGTTGGTAATAAGCAAAAAGAAAACACTATTTTGTAATAATACTGCCCAAAAGCGCGTGCTATTTAAATTGCTTCCGTCTGCGCCTGCAAAAGGATTTAAAAATATAAATCCGAGAATAAGGGTAAGTAATCCGACTATCATTAATCCGGTTGACCACTTTTTAAATCCCGCCGGTGCTACATACTGATTGTTCATTAAAAAAGATATTTTGTTGTAATAGACTTTATTTTGTTGCTGTTGAATCACTTGAACCACTATTTGTTGAACCTCCTGCGGTTCCTCCACCTCCGGCAACTTCCAGCTGGTGTTTCTTCACATATTGGATTACCATCCATCTTTGCTTACGTGTCAATTGAGATGCATAACTTCCCATATTGTTCTTACCGTAAGTAACAGAATGAAACATCGTTCCTACCGGCATTTTCACGTATTGCGATAAAGTAAGATTAGCAACTGCAGGCACTTTACCACCTGTGGCTAATGGTCCTTGCGCATCCATGTTAGGGCCGTGACAAATAGCACAATTAATATTAAAAAGGCGTTGGGCTTCTTTCATTTGATTTGAATCAAGCGGGGGCAAAGGATCTTTTATCTGAGCGCTCAACCTGTAACCTGTGCTGTCATTTGGCAATGGATAAGGAAAAAGATCTCCACGCCTGATCGTTCCTACAACCGGATAAGGAACATAATGGATATTTTCTTTTGCCAGGTTGTTTGGAGTATAAGCCTCATAAGCACGACTGTAAGCCATATCCGGCATATAAGTCCATCCCGGTTCGCGCTTATTACCACAACTGTTCATCAAAGTGGCTGCCGCAACAATTATCACAAAAGATAAAAGAATTCTTGTTTTTTTCATGTCTAAAATTCTTATTTCGAATTTTTCTTAATCAATTAAAAATTTCTTCCGGTAAACCAACAAATCCGCCGGATTTTTGTTTTACTCTTCTACAGCCACTTCTTCAGTTCTGTACAACTTTTGTTCCTTATCATACCTGCCAAACCACCATCCGTCTTCTGCATCCTGCGTGTTGATCTCGATTGCCCCGTTTTCTCTCAAAAAGTTTTCAATTTCTGCAGGGTTCGAATTTGGTGTACATTCTATTACCATTGTCATCAGGTCATCTGTTGACCGTAAATTGAAGTGGTGCTTCTTGACGCCCGGCATCATTTGGCAAAGCCAGCAAAATGTATAAACCATACCAACGGCTGACAACAAAACTGTAAGTTCAAAGGTAATAGGGATAAAAGCCGGAAGGGGAAAGTGGGGTTTACCGCCGATATTTAACGGCCAATCAACAGCAAAAATATAACCCATTCCGCCGACGGCGATCGATGTTCCCGTGATACCGAAAATGAAGCCCACCGTGTGAAGGCTGGTCTCTCTTAAACCCATTGCTTTGTCCAACCCGTGAATCGGGAATGGCGTATAAACATCATGGATCTTATAGCCTGCCCTACGTACATTTTTTACTGCAGGAAATAAAACTTTTTCATCTTCGAAGGAACCAACAACAAATTTTTTAATCATATTCTGCTGCCCTTATTGGGCTTTTTATTTTATGAAATTAGTTTCGCCCGCTTATTAATGAGCGTGTGCTTCAACTTCTTCTTTATAAAATTCATCGGCACTCATTTCTTCCATTGGCGTCATTTTATCTTTGTAGCTTTCTCCGCTTAATTTCAGGATCGCTTTAATTTCAGCTGCCGCAATAACCGGGAAGTATTTTGCAAAAAGGAAGTAACAACAGAAGAATAAGCCGAATGTGCCTATGTAAAAACCAATCTCCCAAATGGAAGGACTGTAGTAAGTTGTCCAGGATGATGGAAGATAATCCCTGTAGATTGAGGTAACGATGATCACAAAACGTTCGAACCACATTCCCACGTTTACCAAAACGGCCAGGAAGAAAGTGAACATTACATTTCTCCTCAATTTTCTTGACCAGAAAAGTTGGGGCGAAACAACATTACAAAACATCATTCCATAATAAGCCCATCCATAGGGACTGAAAATATTTACCCTGTTTTGGCGGAATGCCCACCATTCGTAAGTATTTTGACTATACCATGCAATGAACAACTCCGATATATAAGCACATCCCACAATTGAACCTGTAAGCACAATGATCTTGTTCATCGCCTCTATGTGGCCAACTGTGATATAATCTTCAAGATGAAGAACTTTCCTGGTTATCAACAACAATGATTGAACCATGGCAAACCCTGAGAACACTGCACCAGCAACAAAGTAGGGAGGGAAGATCGTAGTATGCCATCCTGGAATTACCGATGTTGCGAAGTCAAATGACACGATAGTATGAACTGACAATACAAGTGGAGTCGCCAATCCTGCCAACACAAGGGCAAGGCTCTCCTGGCGTTGCCAGTGTTTGGTACTACCTGTCCACCCGAAGGAGGCAAGGCCATAAAACATTTTTCTGAATTTGGTTTTCGCACGGTCACGCACGGTTGCAAGGTCCGGCAGAAGACCGGTATACCAAAAGAGAAGGGAAACCGTAAAATAAGTTGATACCGCAAATACATCCCACAACAAAGCTGAGTTGAAGTTCGGCCAAACCGGACCACGGGAGTTAGGATAAGGAAGTACAAAGAATCCCATCCAAACGCGTCCCATGTGAAATATGGGGAACTGTCCGGCACACATTACCGCAAAGATCGTCATTGCTTCAGCTGCCCTGTTTACACCTGTCCTCCATTTTTGCCCAAACAGTAAAAGGATGGCGGAGATAAGCGTTCCCGCATGACCAATACCGATCCACCAAACGAAGTTGGTAATGTCCCAACCCCAACCAACAGTATGGTTCAGGTTCCACTGTCCAATACCATAATCAACTTCACGGTAAACCGAATAGACACCAAAAAGCAACATGCATGCTGCAATAATAAAACCAATCCACCAAAGACGGGTTGGCGTTGTTTCTACAGGACCGATAATATCTTCTGTTACCTGGTGATAGGTTTTATCGCCATCAATCAAAGGCTCCCGTAGTTGCGATTCATATCTTAATAATGACATACTTTTTATTAGCTTTTAGCCCCAGCTCTTACCTGTAAGCTTTTTTAAATTATCGGTTTCTAAACAATTTCTTTTGTACTGCCAACTTTCCTGTTGGTGTTTCTCACCAAAGTAAGATAGTTGAGATTTGGAAGTGTATGTAATTGTTCCAAAACGTAGAATTTCCTGTTCTTCTGTTCTTCTTTTCTTAATTTGGCAATCTTGCTTTCAGGATCGTTTACATTTCCAAACTGTATGGCGTGTGTAGGACAAGCTTGCATACAAGCGGTCTTCGCTTCCTGGTCTTTCATCACCCTGTCTTCTTTTTTCGCATTCAATTTCGCAAGTTGCAAACGTTGAATACAGAAAGTACATTTTTCCATCACACCCCTTGAACGAACTGTCACATCCGGGTTCAACACCATCCTGCTCAAATCATCCTGCAAATCCATGGTTGCAGCAGAAATGATACCACGTTGGTTGTCGGGGAAACTATCAGAACCATTCCAGTCGGCCCAGTTGAAGCGACGAACTTTATAAGGACAGTTGTTTGCACAATATTTTGTACCAATACAACGGTTATAAATCATTTGGTTCAATCCTTCACTGCTGTGATTAGTGGCAGAAACCGGGCAAACGTTTTCACAAGGTGCATTATCACATTGTTGACAAAGCATGGGTTGAAATACTATATCCGGTTTTTTCGGATCACCTGTGTAATAGCGGTCAATCCTTATCCACTGCATATCCTGGAACCTTGCAACTTCGTCCTTTCCTACTGTCGAAATATTATTCTCAGCAACGCAGGCTACGGTACACGCGCTGCAACCAATGCAAGTGTTCAGGTCAATGCTCATACCCCATTTGATGCCTGGCCTGTCATAAGTTGGATAAAGAGTGGCATCTCTTGTGAAGTTTTCGCCGTAGGCTTTCAATTCTTCCTCTTCTTCCTTATTCATTCTTTCAGGATCGGCGATGAAGTCAGCAAGAGTGGTTTCTCTTACTACAGGACGTCCTTCTGTAAGACTGTGTGTTTGTGTAGTGGCTATCTTATATTCCTTACCTGTTTTTTCAACCTGGACAGGTGCGCTGTAAACAATGTTAGTTCCATTGAACACTACCAAAGGATAAGCGTTCTTGCCGGCACCTACAGCAGCAGGTCCGATATATTCGGCAGTCTTTGTTTTATCGTTGCTTTCGCGGCCATATCCAACTGCTACTGCAACAACATCCGGATGCATACCCGGTGTAATCATCGCCGCAAGCTCAAGAGTTTTGCCATTGGATGTAAGTTTTACAACGGGTTTGTTCGGATGAATTTCGTATTGGTCTGATTGACGTGCGTTGAAAATGTCAATTCCAAAAAGTTTCTTTCCAAGTTCAGGTGAGATCATTGCATAATTGTCCCATGTTGCTTTCGACATAGGATCACTCGCCTCCTGCAGCCATGCATTTCCTGCTCTTGCCCCGGTTCCCATGGTGATCTTCTGGTACAAAACCATTTCAATTTCACCACCTTTCACAGCACCAATCTTGTTTGCTGCATCGGATACACTGGCTGAGCCAGAAGTAGTTACCGTTCCCGAAGGTTGTGCGGCAGCAACAATTGATGAATCGGATAAAGACTTGTTGATAAGTTTTCCCGGAGCTGTTGTACCAATGGAATCTGCAGCTAATCCAACTGCCGCCAATGCCGTAGCGTCTCCGGAAGTGAGATCAGAAGGATCTTCAGCAACAGGTTGAGTCTGCAACCTGGAATTTTCCATTACACCATCCTGGAGGAACGTTTCATATTTATCCAGGCTACCTAACTTTTGGATCCAGTAGCCCCTGAAGTAACTTTCGTAATCGCCCGGATTCCCAATCAGTTTTAAAAGTGATGTTTCAAACTGGCGGGTTTTGAAAAGCGGATGAATCAAAGGCTGTATTGTACTAACAAAGCCGGTTTGTTGTTCAGAATCACCCCAGCTTTCCAACCAGTGGTGAGATGGAATAACATACTTGCACAATTCGGTTGTTTCATCCATTTTTTCACTGTAAGAAAGTGTGAATGGACACCTTTTCAATCCTGTAGCAAATTTTGCCGCATCAAAATAATTGTAAACGGGATTAGCTCCGTAAACGATCAAAGCACCAACATTTCCGGCGTTCAGATCATTGGTGAGCTGAACCATATCTGAATCAATTCCCTGGCGGTAATTAACTTTTGTATTCCAATCTATTGTGTTTCCATTCGCACCAATTGCTGCATTTATCGCATTTACGATGATCTGGATATTTTTATCATTACTTCCGCAAACCACAAGTGAAGCGCCCTTATTAGCACTGAGTTCTGCAGCAGTTCTTTTAACCGCATCAGCAAGATCACCTGAAAGTGAAGCTGAAGTGCCTCCGCCCAAAGCGCCCAATAATGCCAAAGCAATCGCTCCTGTTTCGGATGGTTTATGAAGATATCTCTCATCTGCGTTGGCACCGGTCATACTGTAATATCCTTCAAACTGGATGTGCCTGCTCATTGAAGGATTTTTCTCATCTATCCTTCTTCCAACAGCATATTGTTTTGCGAAAACTACAGGGCTGATCCAGTGTCCAAGAAAATCAGCATCAAGACTTACAATAACTTTCGCCTTATCGAAGCGATAAGCAGGAATATATTTTTTGCCATAAGAGGCCTCGTTGGCTTCGATCATTCCACTGCAGGAAACCGCGTCATATTGCACATGACGGCTTCCGGGAAATTTGGCTAAAAGATCATTAATAATTTGTTTACCGGTAACAGAATTATAAGAGCTCGTCAACAACACCAGAGGTTTTCCAGCATTCGCAGCTAAACCGTCTGCAACCATCTTATCAATCGCTTCAAAAGTCGCTTCTTTCTTATTTACCATTGGATAGCGCAGGCGGCTTGTATCGTATAGATCCAAAACGGATGCCTGAACTTGTGCTGTTGTTCCGCCTTCAGTCAATGTGGAAAGATCATTTCCTTCAATCTTTATGGGGCGACCTTCTCTTTGTTTTACAACAACCGGAACTGTGTCTCCATCACTTATATAAGTAGAGGCATAATAGTTGGGAATACCGGCAATAACATCATCGGGTTTATGAAGATACGGAACAACTTTGCGCACCGGCATTTCACAACTTGCGGCAACAACGGCAGCAGCTGTACTAAATCCCATGTACTTGAGGAAATCCCTTCTTGGAGTTTTTGCATTGAAAATGTTTTCATCAGCTAAATCTTCAAAAGGAAGTTCTTTCCTGAATTCATCTTTTAATGCTTTTTTATTGGCTTCTGATTGGTTTAATTCCCCAAAATTCTGCCAGTATTTTTTTTCACTCATATTAATCCAATCCGCCCCGGCGGATTATTAGCTTAAATCAGAATTGATTTAAGAAATGAACAATATTGTTTCTTTTACTTTTAGCCAACCTCATAAGAGGCCTTGAATTTATTAATAATGACATTTGCCACATTCAGTTCCACCGATCATCTGAACTGTTACACTATCATACTTCTTATCCTTAATGTCCTGGTGGAATTTTTCGTAAATGCTGTAAAATTTATTTCCATTTCCTTTGCCATCGTCGAACTGAACTTTGGTAGTACGGTGACAATTGACGCACCAACCCATGCTTAAGTCTGCAAATTGTTTTACCTGGGTCATGTTCTGAATTTCTCCATGACATGTCTGGCAGGCAATCTGACCAACTTTTACGTGTTGGGAATGGTTGAAATAAACGAAATCCGGAAGATTGTGGATCTTGATCCACTCGATAGGCTTGCCTGGCTTGTCGTAGGTTTTTGTGTTTGGATTCCAGCCGGCGTATTTATATAACTTTTGAATCTCTGCGTTTGCATCAACAGTGGTACCATCGTCACGGGTGATCGGCGCTCCTGTATATTCTTTCACGGCCATGTGGCAGTTCATACAAACATTTACCGAAGGAACAGTAGCATGCTTACTGTCTTGCGCACCACCGTGACAATACAAACAACTTATCTGGTTAACTCCCGCATGAACTTTATGTACAAAGAAGATCGGTTGATCAGGTTGATAACCCTGGGAACGACCAAGCCCCATCGCTCCTTCAACCAGGAAGTAACCTGCAAATATGAAAAGAATGATGGTAATCAGAAGCAGGTAAGCTTTGTTCCTGTAAAAAGGAACCGGTTCAGGGCTTTTTATGCCATCCTTTTCGTCAGTAAGTTTTTTAAGATTGCTGTTTACCTGCAAAAGTATCAGGCCAACAATTGCAAGAATTAGAGTGAGGATACCATATAATACAGTATTATCAGAAGAAGGAGTGGTATTTACATTGCTTTCAGCTCCCGGAGTTCCGGTTGTTGCTGTGGCTCCAGCTGGTTTGTAATTATTTGCGTATTCGAGAATCGCATCAATGTCTGAATTGGATAAGTCCGGAAATTCAGTCATTACCACACCACCCATCTGCTCTTTTAATTTTTTTGCATAAGGATCGGTGTTTACCATTGTTGTGGTGTTATGCACCCATTTATAAACCCAATCTTTTGATGGCTCGCGGTCACGCGCACCTTTAAGTGCAGGTCCTACATATTGTTCATCAGGTTTGTGGCAACTTGCACAATTCGCCTTAAATAAAGCTTCTCCGTTAGAGGATTGTGCGTAAAGAGATTCCCGGGAAGAAATTAAAGTCAGAAAAATGAAAACCGAGATTATTTTAATAAAAAGCCCTTTGACTTGGTTCATACTCTTATTTCCTATCTTGAATTATAGAATAATTACATTGTTGGCCGCAAAAGTAACAAAGCATGTTGATAAAATCTTAACATTCTTAAATTTTTTTTTTCGTTATTAGTAAAGGATTCATCGAAAAATTTTGTAAAACATCCTTCTGCATTTGCATATATATATGGCAACATTATTAAAGATGAAATTGCACTTTTCACGATGATAGAATTACCGGAAGATTATTTTAAATACTCCATCTTTGACCCGCAATAGTTTTTTGAATTGTTCAGTAAAAGAACTTTTACCGGTAAATTTTTTTTTTGTGGTTCCTGCTTAAAATTATTGGTGGATAAGGATTTGAAAATGGAAGAAAATGTTCCAAGCAGGTTGAAGAAAAACTGTTAGAAAAGAAATTCTGAATTGATTTTGCAACAATAAAAAAATCGACAAAACATAAATTTATTTTCAATCTATTTTCTGGTTGTCAAATCCTCTTTAATAAATTGCAGAAATTTTCTTTTAAGAAACAGGAACATAAAATCTAATAATACACTCACCCAATTATAAAAAAAATTACACAATTATTTCAATTCAAACATGAGCAGCGATCATAAAAAGAACATTATCATTTTTGCATCAGGTGCAGGAAGCAATGCCCAACAAATCATTAATTATTTCAAAAAAGATAAAACCGCTCGCGTAGCACTCATTGTTTGCAACAACCCAAAAGCCGGCGTTTTGACAATAGCAGCAAACGAACACATTCCGGTTTTATTAATTTCAAAAAAGGAATTCAGTGAAAAAGGTTATTTAGCAGAAATCAAAAAATATGATCCGGCTCTTATCGTTCTTGCCGGTTTTTTATGGATGATCCCTGGAATACTCATCCAGGATTTTCCTCATAAGATCATTAATATTCATCCTGCCTTACTGCCTGCTTATGGTGGAAAAGGAATGTATGGAAGTGCGGTACACGAAAGCGTGATTAATGCAAGAGAAAAAGAAAGCGGGATTACCATTCATTATGTGGATGAAAAGTATGATCATGGCAAAACTATTTTCCAGGCACGGTGCGGCATAGACGAAAATGAAACGCCGCATTCCCTCGCTGAAAAGATCCATAAGCTTGAGCACGAGTATTATCCGAAGGTGATTGCAGAACTTTTGAAAGAAGAAACAAAATCCACTTCAGCAACAAAATAAATTTCTTTTCTATTTGTTTGTTCACTGTTTTTGATTGTCATTAACTATTTACAAAACAAATGCTTTAAAAATCAAAAAAGATTTTGCCGATTCGTAATACTTTATATTTTTGAAAAAGTTTTACCAAACACAATTTTTCCAACATCCAAGGTTTTCATTTAATATTTTTTGGTCAATGCTGACCTTAAGAGTTTTTGCTTTATTTGAAACAAGTGAAGAACACCCAGACGTATTTTTTAACCAAAATATATAAACAAACAACAAAAAAATGAGAACCGTTTACTTAACTGTTGTCGCCATGATGTTGGCGCTAACTACTTTTGCCCAAAACCAGGATCAACTACTTGCACGGGTTCGCCGTGTTGACGGAGTGGAAGCTTACATTCTTTGCGAACCTGTAAGAGATTACACAACACTCGTCGATGCAGGAACCGGTCTTAAAGCCGAATCATTATTAACAGGCGGTATCGTCAACAAAAGTATCGCAGAAAGAGTTGAACAATTTATCCGCAAGATCACCAAGCAAAATGCCCGTGTAGACGCAGTTATTTACAGCGCCGGTAAAAGGATTGTTGGTGTGCAGTTTACCGACCAGGCTACTCCACAAACCAAAGAAATAGGTCGTGTGTCAAAAGTAAATGGTTACCCGGTATTTGTTATGTCCGAACCTTTGACCAATTATTCTGTTATTAACTCAAGAGGACCAAGCATTAAATGGAAATCATTATTTACTGCAGGAATTGTAAACAACTCTATTGAAGATGACGTGGAACAGATGGTGAAAAAACTCCAAAGCCGTGCTGCTGATGCTATGCTTTTTGATGGTGGCAAAGGCGCTTCTGCTATAATGTTCAAAAAATAATTTTCATACTAATTTTAAAAAGGGTTTCTGCCTATTGAAACCCTTTTTTGTTTTGATCTACTTTGAATAGTAAATAAAGAAATTAGGTGATTTTTTTTTCTGATCACCCGAGCATCAGCCTTTAATGATGCAACTTTTTGGCATCATACCAGGTAGAGCCGTCCCAAACGTAAATGTCCGCTCCTTTGTCTTTTGATTTGCCAACTTTCCATGTTTTACCCTCTTGCGCATTTACTAATTCGATTGGGTAATCTTTGTCACCAGTCTTCCTCCAATTCCCTTTGATAATTTTTCCGTCCCAACTGCTGTTCCAGATGTAAGATCCGTTGGAATTGATCTTAATTCCTCCCGGCAAGACACCTGTGCCTGTGGAGTTGTGGAGAACCAGTTGGTGGTTGCTGTAATCAGGAACTGTGTAAGAAGTTCCCGGAATCCAGTATTGATAAAGACCAAAATAAGTTTGAAGATTCGATTCAATCAAAGGAGATTTTTGTTGCCTTTCATCGTCATTTACCGGCTTTGTTTCTCCTGGTTTATATGGTTTTATTTCTTCGGATTTATAAGGCTTAATTTCTGTCGCCTTGTAAGATTGGATTTCCTGTGCTTTTAAACCGGTCGAAAAAAGAATTGCAATTGCAATGGAAGTGATGAAGCTAGTTGGTTTGATTTTTTTTGTCATAGATGAGCAGTTTATTTTGGCGATAAAAATAAACTGAATTGACATATTTTCAATCAACCAGCAAACAGTTTTTTTGTTTAAAAAAATTTACTGGAAATACTTCAACCAATAAACTGTTATCACATTATGAATTCTTAAAATAAATTTTTCTTTGGAGTATCAATCCTGGAAACCACTTCCATCAATTGGTTCATCTTTGTCAGTATTCCTGTTCGGATGTTTTTTATGAACAACATTATCTGCTACTTCATCCGTTCCCTTCATATATTTTTCAGTAATCTTCTGATCTTCTTTTACATCCTGGTTTTGCATTGTTGATGACAATCCTGTTCCTTCACTTTTGTTCGTTCCTCCGGGGCGCCCTTTATGCTCTTTGGTCTGTTGTTCTTTACTCATAATATTGATTTTTGAAATTTTTAATTCAATTCAAAAGTCGCAATGAATATGCCAGACAGTGCCAAAAAGATTCTCTGACTATTTATTCAATCTGTAATTATAGATAACTTAACCACCACTTTTCACGATGATTTGTCTTGTAATTATTGAACCATCTGCACAAAGGATATAATGCGATCACTACGCCGATCCAAACAATATAAACGATCAAAAGGCTGTAACCATCGTTGGCAGCCAGGAAATAAAAAGGAATATTTTTGCCAATGGTAGTTGCTTCAGCTATCGTATGCCCTTTTGCCAAATAAACGATTGCAGATATCAAATGAATTACATAAAGATGAACAACGTAATAAAAAAACGGAACCCTTCCGTAAATTCTCATCACTTCCGTGAAACCATTTTTTATTTTTTCAAAAAAGGCCAATAACAGAAATGCAGGTCCCATTGTCAAGCACATGTATAAAAGTGAAGGAGGATATTTATGTACATTAATGAAAGAAAGAACGGTAAACCATCCATTTTTTTGCACACTCCACGGTTCGGGATTTCCATAAAAATTTAAAAAACGAAGCAGGACAAAAAACAGGATGAGGCCAAGGCCAATCCTGGTCAAAATTTTTCTTCTTCCTTCAACAGAAAATTTTGATGAAAAGAAAACGCCAGTGCAGTAGCCAAGCATCATCAATCCTGTCCATGGAACAAAAGGATACAAAATAATCAGGAAATGATTTTTAGTGATGGGATATGCTGCAAAAAATCCGTGATGAAAAAGATCCCACCAGAAACCTGCTTTAAATCCGGGAGCTGCTTCAGGAAAATCGAGAAGATTGTGCCCCAGAACAATTATCAACCCCAATCCAAGAATAAAGTTAAATGGCAACCTGATCAACAAACCAAGCAAGACCATGCTGATGCCGATGGCCCAAATAACCTGGAAAATAATTAAGTTATAATTCGGGTTAAAGGTCCATGCAAACGAAATGATAACCGTTTCGACAAAAATGAGCCATAGCCCACGCTTGATAAGAAATGACTGGAGCACATTCTTGCTTTTTCGCATTCCCTGCAGGAAAATGGAAGTGCCCGAAAGAAAAACAAAGACCGGCGCACAGTAATGCGTGATCCATCTTGTAAAAAATAATAAAGTAGTTGTCCTCGATAGATCGAGCGGCGCATCTGCAAAATGAAAATAATCCCGCGCATGATCAAGCGCCATGATCACCATGACAAGGCCGCGAAGTATATCAATAGATTCGATTCGTCTTTTTTCAACTAATGCTTTATTGCTCACTGTTGCTTCGTGAGTGGCAGTATCAACTGTTGCTGCCAGATTACCTTGTTGCATCGGAATTATTTTGAGGATAAATAGAAAGGACTTTTTCTCTAATAAAAGTATGAATAATAAAATATATACAAAAAATAAGCAGTAAGTTTCAATAAAGTCGTCCAATTTCTTTTACAGAAGGAATTTTGGCACGTGTTTTTATGTTTCCTATATGAACTAAAAATTTATTATTATGCTTAGATGGGCCGTTATTTTTATCGTAATTGCAATAATTGCCGCCATTCTAGGATTTGGTGGTATCGCAGCGGGAGCTGCCTCAATTGCAAAAGTATTATTCTGGATTTTCCTGGTGTTGTTTGTATTAACACTGATATTTGGAGGAAAAGTTTTCAGTTGATGACTGATTTATCAGCTATTATATGACAATACCACAAAATTCTATGGTACAAAAAATCCTGTATTCAGTTTCAATACAGGATTTTTTTTGTTTTCAAATCCGAGGCTTTTCTATTGAAACTAGCTCCGTCAACAAAAGATTGGAATATATAAGACAATTTGTAGAATCGATTACTCATTAAAATTTTCTTCCACATTTCAAGCATCCAGTCCCTGAATGAATTTGAAGGAATTTTTAATTCTTTCAATATTAAAATTAATGGTGAGGAGGATTAGTTGCTGCATGGTATTGATAAAGCAAATCAGCCTGGCCATCCTTATTAAATCTCCATGTTTCCTGGATATTCACAGAATCAACTTTTCCACTTTTGTCTGTATCTACTTCCTTACCCCAAATTAAAGCCCAGCGCTCATTTTTGTCCTTGCTTTTTACAGGGATGATCGCGTCAACAGAGCTTACTACTTTTGCGGAGGCATCTCTTGCTTTTTGAGCCATGGCAAGCATAGAGTCCCTCGGGCCATTCATTTCCATTCCATTGGCAAAATGCATATAAATCGAATCGGCAAACAAATCCTTATGAGCAGATAAATCTCCATTGTCCCAATCTTTCCAGATCGTTAAAATTGTTTCTGCATTCTTAGGTTCATCAATTGCAAAATCTGAGGAATAAGCTACCGGGTAAGGCGAATTAATTTTTTGAGAGGTAGTGTCCGTTGAAGTTGCCGGGGATTCCGTTGTACCTGATTTGTTGGCATTGCAAGCCACAATTGTTGCTGCTAATGCAACAAAAAAAATTTTCTTCATGATAGTAAATTTGGTTTTTGTAAATGAATTGTGCTTCCCGCAGGTAGTTTTTTTCAGAGATAGGATTTAGTATATATTAAAGATAGATAAATTTATTTCACAGCCAAATTTTTTGTTGAGAAGAGTTTAATTCCCAAAAAAAAAATCTTTGCCCAGTGGGTGGCCAGATTTATTATCAGGAAATGAATGCAGCAAATTTTATTTGATCTTTTTGTATAAGCCAATAAGTTCGGCTTGAGCGAGAATATGTCCCTTCATACTCTTTTCCAATTCGGCTTTCCCGCTTTGGTTGCTAATGTTGAGTTTCGTGTCAAGTGCATAAACAATAAAATGATAATGGTGGGTGCCTGAAGGAGGACACATTCCAATATAACCGGCTTTTTTCGCACCGTTCAAACCCTGCTCACCTCCTTTAAAACCTTCAGGAATGGAAGTTATAGCCGGATCAATATTCCAAACAACCCAATGCGTAAATCCACCTTGCATTGCCGCATCCGGATCGTGCACAATAAGCGCCAGTGATTTTGCAGAAGTAGGAACTCCTGAAATATCAAGTGGAGGACTCACCTGCTCGCCTTCGCAAGTGTATTTCATTGGAATACTTTCATTGTCGCCAAAAGCAGAACTACTGACTTTTAACGAAGTACTGCATGAAAATGAAGAAAGAATGAATGCAGTAAAAACAGAGAAAGCAAAAATAATGCGCATTGTTTTTTTCTTAAAACGTATGAAAAAATCATACCATATTTAATTGCTAGTTTACTTCCACAGTCGTCACCGGTGGCATCATCATTGAGACAAATCTCTTAAAAAATCTGAATCATGGCGGAAGATAAAAAAAAGCAGTTACTCGACTTTATTGATAAAAAAGCATTTGATGTGGTAATAAATGCAGATCCGCATAAATACGACAAAAACGACCGAAAAAAACTTAAAGACATCCAGCGCAAAACCAAAAATGAAAAAGAGCAGTTTCACAACGATTATAAAAACGCCAAAGAAGTGAAAGAAGGTTTCCTGAGCGACGTGCGTTCAGATGCGGCCCAAAAAGTGGATAAGGAATTAAGGCACCTGCACCTCCCCACCCTTCCTGAAATAAAGGATGATTTTATGAAATTATGCGATAAGATTGGTGTTTAGCAGAAAAAAATCTGCCTTATTTGCTACTTTTCTGCTCCAGATCATTTTCGTGTGTTCTTTACCGTTAGATATTCTTTATCTCCTGGTATATGGATCATGGAACTCGTAGTCTTTTGGAGGAATTGCGCCAAGCAAATTTTTCACGAAATAATCCCAACGCTTGCGCATCATATAGACTGAATATTGCCCGTATCCGTGGTGACTGTTTGGAAAAATCACGAGGTCATAATCTTTGTTGGCTTTTTCAAGCGCTTCAATAACGAGCATTGTATTGGAAGGTGGCACATTATCATCCATCATTCCATGCGCTAACATCAATTTGCCTTTCAGGTTTTTAGCATACAATTCATTCGCTTGCGGTGCATAATTGGAAACACCATCAGGTCCGTATGTTTCAAGACCAATATACCTTTCGCCCCAATCGTCTTCATAATTCCTGTTGTCGTGGTTTCCTGATTCAGCAATACCTACTTTGAAAAAATCAGGATAAGTGAACATTGCATCGGCAGTGGCAAATCCACCACCTGAGTGGCCCCAAATTCCGATTCTTGTTGTGTCCATATGTGGAAATCTTTGCGCCAATTGGCGAATGCCGGTCACCTGGTCGGGCAAGGTATTTTCAGACATATGACCATAACTCATATCATGATAACTTTTGCTGCGCAGCGGGTTGCTTGTTCCTTCAATTTCAACCACGACAAATCCTAATTCTGCCAATGCCTGGTTGTCGCCGCGGGAAGCAGCAAAAGACCAGTTGCCAACGCTTCCACCCTGCGGACCGGGATATATGTAATCAACGATTGGATATTTTTTGGAAGGGTCCATTTTTGTAGGTGTGTACATCAATCCGTAAATATCTGTTTTGCCATCTGCGGCTTTTACCGTGAATACTTTTGGCGGTTGCCAACCGGTAGCTTTCAATTCGGAAACATCTGTTTTTGCAAGAGTAGTAATTACCTTTCCGTTCAAATTGCGCAAGACACTTTTCCCGGCAACATCCGGTTGGGAATAACTGTCAATAAAATAATTATTATCCGGCGAAAATTTGATGGAATGATTTCCTGTTTCAGGTGTCAATATATTGAAATGCCTTCCGTCAAAATCAACTTTACACAATTGTGTGAAATAAGGATTTTTCTTTTCCAATCCATCCGCAAGAAAATAAACACGACGATTTTTTTGATCTACTTTCAACAACTCCGTTACCACAAAATCACCTGAGGTAATTTTATTTTTCAATTTGCCGGTTTTGGAATCATACAAATAAAGATGCCCCCAATTATCTCTCTCTGAATACCAGATAATTTCATTGGTAGCCGGGAGATAACGCCAGTTGATCGCTCCCTGGCCCGATTCATATTGTGTAGGAACTTTCTCTTCAAAAACTTCACGAACGGCGCCTGTGTTTGCATTGGCAATTCTGAATTTTTCCACTTTATGATCGCGGGAAGTTGAAACAAAAGCCAATTCATTTCCGTCGCGACTCCAGTCCACATCATCAAAAGTGCCGCTGCTCGAAACATCATCGCTCAAAGTGCCGCGGTGAGGATCGGGAGGAATTTGTAAACGAATCACTTTCGGAGTGTCCACATTAATGATCACTCTCTGGATCATAATAATATTTGTGTCGCCGGGTAAAGGATATTTCCAGGCTTCCAGTTTGGGATGACCCACATTTGTCGAAACCAAATACATCATTCCGGCCTTCCTTTCATCCTGCTGAAAAGTGGCAATCTTTTTTGAATCCGGCGACCAGCGCAAAATGGCTTTGTCACTGTGTTTCCAACCTGCATTGTCAGTCGCATAACCAAAATATTTTACACCATCAGTTGTAAGTTGTGTTTCTTTTCCGCTTGCAAGATCTTTTACCCACAAATTATAATCTTTAATGTAGGCAGCCTTTGTTCCATCCGGAGAAACGACAGCGTTTCTATCGTTGAACTTTTCAGATTCACGAGGCAAACTCTCACGCGAAACGATGAATTTCTTTCCTGAGGGCGCATCTACCATTACAAATTCATAACCGCCGTTTTTGGATTCGGCATACCACAAACTGTCGTTAGATATCCATTCTGAATAAACAATGTTTTGCTCCACGTGCTGGCTTGTATTGTAAGATAGAAATTGCTCGGCGTGGGCATAATCTTTTGCAGTGAGCGAATCAGAACATTGCGCAGTCACATTTAGAGAAACAAAAGCTGCAGCAAAAACAAAAAGAACGTTTTTCATATTGATGTAAAAAATTTTCAAAACGGGAAAAGGCCAAAATAAATCATTTATCGAAATGAAGTGCGATTTATTCATTTCTGGCGGTTAAATATAACAGTAAATCAACTTATTAGGCAGATTTTTGTTTACACTGATCTGATAAAAATTTTTTCAGCTCATTTACTTTTACCATTATCTTTAGCCCAACGTATTTGCTTGTCAGAAAAGCTTTCTGCAGCCTCAACTTTAAAACCCAATAACTATTATGTCAGAGAATTTACCCAAACAAAGACTTTATTCGCTTGATGCACTCCGTGGTTTTGATATGTTCTGGATTATGGGCGGTGAAGAAATTTTTCACGGGATGGACAAAGCTACCAACGGCGCTCCTTTTTGGAAAGCTTTAGCCAATCAATTTACTCACCCCCTTTGGAACGGGTTTCATTTTTACGATCTCATTTTCCCGTTGTTTCTTTTTATTGCAGGCGTCGCTACACCTTATTCAATTGGAAGGGAACTGGAAAAAGGAAAAACAAGACAACAGGTTTTATGGCGTGTCGTAAAACGTGGCTTAATCCTGGTACTTCTGGGAATTATTTATAACAATGGATTGGTAATTGAACCGGTTTCCAAAATGCGTTTCGCCAGTGTTTTGGGAAGGATTGGCCTTGCTTACATGTTCGCCAACATCATTTATATCTATTCCAAATACCGCATGCAGATCATTTGGTTTTTTGGCATTCTGATTGGCTATTGGCTGATGTTCAAATTTACATCCGCCCCTGGCTTTCCTCATGGCGATTTGACAATAGAAGGAAATTTCGCTTCTTATGTTGACCGGCTTTATTTGCCTGGAAGACTGTACCGCGGCATTCATGATCCGGAAGGAATTATGTCGACAATTCCTGCAATTGCAACCGGCCTTCTGGGAATATTAACCGGGCAGCTTTTGAAAAACAACCCCATGAGCAAAGAACGAAAAGCTGGTGTGATGGCGATCACCGGAATCGTTTTAATTGTTGTCGCGTTGATTTGGAATTTCGATTTTCCAATCAATAAAAATCTCTGGACAAGTTCTTTCGTTTTGAATGTGGGTGGAATCAGTCTTTTGTTGCTTGCTTTATTCTATTACATCATCGACGTCCTTGGTTATAAGAGTTGGGCTTTTTTCTTTAAAGTGATTGGCATGAACTCAATTTTGATTTACATGTCGGGCAGATTTATCGATTGGGAATACAGCACCAAAGCCTTCTTTGGTTGGATACCTCAAATTTTACAAACGCCTTATACAATCGTTATCATGGCCCTTTGTTACATCTTGGTAAAGTGGACTTTTCTTTATTTCCTCTTTAGGAAAAAAGTGTTCCTCCGCGTGTAATTAAGAAGTTTTATAATTTTGAAAAATTAATTAATAACTATGATAGCAGTAAAAGGATACGCGACGGAGGGGCCCGAAGCGGCGCTGGCGCCGTTTGAATTTGAAAGAAGGGATTTAAGGGAGAAAGATGTGTTGATAGACATTTTGTATTCTGGTGTTTGTCATTCTGACGTTCACCAGGCACGCAATGAATGGGGAGACTCAATGTACCCAATGGTTCCGGGCCATGAAATTGTCGGAAGAGTTTTACAAGTTGGAAGTGGAGTTACTAAATTTAAAGAAGGTGATTTGGCTGGGGTTGGAGTAATGGTTGACAGTTGCCGCCAGTGCAAACCTTGCGAAAATTACATGGAACAATATTGCGTCGAAGGCATGACCGGAACTTATAACGGTTACGAAAGAGATAAAAAGACAATAGCACAGGGAGGATACAGCACCAAAATTGTTACCGATGAAAGATGGGTTTATCATATCTCGGATAAGTTGGATTTGCTGGGAGTAGCACCTTTGCTCTGCGCTGGAATCACTACTTATTCTCCGCTCAAATATGCTGACATAAAACCGGGCGATAAAGTGGCTGTCGCCGGACTTGGAGGTTTGGGACACATGGCTGTAAAATTTGCAGTGGCAATGGGCGCTGATGTTACCGTTTTAAGTACTTCACCTTCCAAAAAACAAGATGCCCTTGACCTCGGCGCGCAACATTTTGCTTTGAGCAACGACAAACAAGAAATGAAAAAATTAAAGAGTTATTTCAATGTCATACTTGATGCAATTAGTGCGGATCATGATTATGCCAGGTTTCTTGATCTACTGGATTTGCATGGAAAATTACTCGTGGTTGGATTGCCAAAAGAAAATCCAAAAATTGAACCTTTTGCATTGATAAAAAACCGGCGTTCCATCACCGGTTCCATGATCGGGGGAACCAGGGAAACGCAGGAAATGCTTGACTTTTGTGCCGATCACAATATCACGGCTGATGTGGAAGTGATCAAAATGCAGGACATTAATGAAGCATTTGACCGAATGGTAAAAAATGATGTAAAATACCGTTTCGTAATCGACATGTCAAGTTTGAAAAACGAATAATTTCAATTTCATTTCAATAAAAAATCCGGAAAAAAATTCCGGATCTTTTGTTTGTTTACTGGCAAAAATTAGCTCGAAAATTATTTTGCAGGTGTGATAATTATGTTCCTGTATTCTATCGGTCCATGATCTCCTTGCAATAAGATTGGTCCGGGATCACCTTCATTACTGTCAATAGCACCACCAGTTATTCCCGGAATTTCCTGGTTGCAAATAATTCGTTTGCCATTAGCATAAATGGTAACCATTCTTCCAACAAGTGTAACATCAAATGATTGCCATTCACCGGGTGATTTTGCTACCATATCACTGGGTGTCAAAAAGCCGTAAACGCCACCAAGCAACACATCTGATGGTTCCATTCCTTTGCTGTCAATCACCTGGATCTCGTAGCGCCCGCGCAAATACACGCCGCTGTTACTTTCTTCAGGATAACGAAATTCAATGTGCAGTTTAAAATCTTTGAACTTTTGGTTGGTCACCAAATTTGAACCGGAATGCGGACTTGTCAAAACACCATTTGAAACAATCCATTGGTTTGTTCCTGTTGCATGCCATTGATCCATATTTTTTCCGTCGAATAATTTGATTGGCTTTCCCCATTGAGGTGCATTATCTCTCCTTAAACGCGGCGCTCTTTTCCCAACCCAATCGTAAGTTTTTCCATTTGGAAAAGTCATTGTTCCCTGAAGAGAATCACCGGCAAAAGTTCCTTCCACTTTCAGATCGTTGGGATCGGCTTCCCATTGCGGAGGAATTGAAAAGCTCATTTTGCCATTTTCCAAATTAATTCTTGAGATCGGCCGGGCACTTCCTCCTATACCCACAAATCTTCCGACCAGCATTTTTAATCCTGAATGGTGAATTTCAAGCCAGGAAGGAAAAAGTTTTCCACCAATGTGGATAGATAAATCCCATCGCCCCTGGATGGCAACTGTGTCAGATTCGCTTGAATTAAAATTACCTGCTTTTACATTTTGGCAAAATAACAGGAAAGCCGCTACAGGCAATAGATAAAGAATTTTTTTCATTGATTACAATTGGTTTTTTTTATTAAAATAAGGGAATTTATTGCCGGTCAAATTACTTAAAATTATTGATTATAACTCCTTTTATGAGAGGAAAAAAAAATGACAAATTGCAATAAATGAGTAAAAAAATAAAAAGAAATTATTTTACTAACCAAAAAAGTTCTAATTTTCCGGCAACTCATAAGCAGTTAGTTTTGGTAAAGTGCTCCTGTTTCTACAGGAGCACTCTATTTATACCCTATCATGGCAGTAAAAAAACAAATAGCAACAGGTTTTCTTTTATTACTAATAAGCCGGAAGTCTCTTTCAATTCAACATAAATCAGCATATAAATAATAGACAGAATTTTAATAGCCCATCTCCTGGATCTTCGTAGATATAGCCAGTTCCAAACCATCAGGCAATGTAGAAGCATCATCATCTATTGCCCTAAGTCTTTTTACATCTGAGTCCCAAACAAAAGTGTCTTTTGGACCACCGTTATAACTTACATGAAATCGTTTTTCATTATTGAAATCAAATGGTTTAATGCTTACCTCATAAGGAATACCCTGAACCGTAAAATCAAATTTTTTTTCTTCCATATCATTTTGTTTTTTCACTAAAGGACACAAAAAGAATTCCAAATCGAACCCGCCGAAAATCACGTTCCGATTTCAATGGTTCTTCTTTTTGTTGGTAACTTGCATCAAATGCTTTTTAGAATTCTCTCCCAGCAAAATGAACAAGCACATTACAATATTAGCAGTAGAAAGCATCGAAGATATTCAAAAGAGCATTTTACAAACTTTCTATTTATCCCATTCAATTGAAGAAACTGTGATCTTTGGAGATGTTGGAACCGCGATTGCTTATTTAAGAAAAGAAGATGTATATGTAAATGCAAAAACGCCTACCCTTATCCTCCTGGATTTGGATACACAAGAAAAACAGGGAATAGAATTGCTTTCTTATATAAAGAATGACAGGAAATTCAAAGTAATACCGGTGATAATAATCGGCACTTCACTCACAAAAAACCTTCTTACAGATTGCTATCAAAACCATGTAAATTGCATAATCGCGAAACCTGGAGATCCTGAAAAATTTTCGCAGGTTATTGAAACAATAAGAGATTTCTGGATTAACATTGCCGAATTACCAAATATCAAAAACGAATCATGATTTCCAACGATCCAATCAGCATTTTAATTGTGGAGGACAATGCAGGCGATTATATGATTCTTAAAGAATACCTGCAGCAGATGAAATTGCCGGTTAAGAAGATGATTCATGCGGTAAACTTGGATACGGTTTCCCCGCTGATTGCCAATACGAATTTTGACGTGGTATTACTCGATCTTTCATTGCCCGACAGCATGGGCATTGATTCTGTAATCATGATGGATCGCCTTTTGCCCAAAACCGCTATCGTTTGTCTTTCAGGTTCGGCTGCCGAGGAACTGGCGATAGAATCGATTTCTCTTGGTGCACAGGATTATCTTGTAAAAGGAGATTTTGATGAAAAATTATTATCAAAAACAATTCAGCACAGCATTGAAAGAAAAAGAATACTTGAAAAATTGCATTTAAGTAATGAGCGGTTTAAACTCATCAACAAAGCCACGCTCGACACTACATGGGATTTTAATTTCGAAGAAAACTTAGGCCAGTGGGGAGAAGGATTGATGCGAACCTTTGGATATCCCGAAGAAAACCTTGTTTTCAATTTTGAAATCTGGGAAAAATGGATTCATCCCGACGATAAAGAAAAGGTGATAAAAAGTGTCAATTATCACATCCAAAATAAACTTAAAAACTGGCAGGATGGATACCGCTTCAAGGCTGCAGACGGTTCCTATAAAGATGTGTACAGCCGTGGTTATTTATTGTATAATAATGATGGCAAAGCCATTCGCATGTTTGGATCTACAACAGATATTACTGAAAGAAAACGACTGGAGAGAGAATTGGCAGAACATCAATTGAAGCAGCAGAAATTAATTACTGAAACAGCCATTCTTGTACAGGAAAAAGAAAGGAATGAAATAGGCAAGGAATTACACGACAACATCAACCAAATCCTCGCGACGGTTAAATTGTACCATAGCATGTTGCGCACTAACAGGAACAACGACGAACTGCTTTCAAAAGCCACAGAATATGTGAATGCCGCCATCGAGGAGATACGCAAATTGTCAAAATCTTTGGTTTCTCCTTCTCTGGGAAATATCACCTTAAAGCAGGCACTAAACGATCTGGTGAATGAAGTGAACCAAACGCATGCATTGCACGTTAAGCTGGATTATGCAATAAAAGAAGGCAAGATCATTGGCAGCAAAAAGGAATTAATGATCTACCGGGTGGTGCAGGAACAGATCAACAATATCCTGAAACATTCGGAAGCGCAAAAAGCTACGATCGAATTGAAATCAATCGGAAATAATATCATGCTGACCATTAGTGATGATGGAATTGGCTTTGACCCAACTGAAAGGTCCAAGGGTATTGGCCTGCAAAATATCAGTAACCGGGTGGAATTTTATTCCGGGAAGGTAGACTTAAATTCCGCACCCGGGAAGGGTTGTAATCTGAAGGTTTCCATTCCCTGTTAGGTACAAAATAAAAATTATCAAAATAAATTGCTTTACTGCCTGTCCCTTGCCTGGCGCGAATTTTAACGAGCCGCCTTCATTCATTAATTTTATAGTCTGTACCTTTGCCGTCCAAAAAAATTTTAAGAACGCATAATGATCGACCTAACAAATTTTGATGCGGATTCGGTTTCAAACCCCAACAACGGAATTTTCGGGCTTCCTTTCACAGAAGAAGAATCGAAAGTCATCATTCTTTCAGTTCCGTGGGAAGTAACTGTGAGCTACAAAGCAGGAACAGCAAGGGTTTCAGATCGTGTTTGCCATGCAAGTCTCCAGGTAGATCTTTTTGACATCGATAACCCTGAAGGATGGAAACAAGGTATTTTTCTGCGCGATCCCGAAAGAAATATAATGATGAAAAGCGATTACCTGCGCAAAGAAGCTGAATTATATATCAACTACATTACTGAAGGCGAAGAACTATGCGATAATAAATTCATGCAAAAGGTTTTGCGCGAAATAAATGAAGGAAGCGAATTTTTGAACGATTGGGTATACGAACAGACGAAAGAATTGTTGGACCAGGACAAACTTGTAGGTATTCTTGGTGGGGATCACAGCGTTCCATTTGGATATTATAAAGCCATCGCTGAGAAACATGGTGATTTTGGCATATTGCATATAGATGCACACTGTGACCTTCGTTCGTCTTATGAAAATTTTATTTATTCGCATGCATCGGTGATGTACAATGCTTTAAATGAAATCCCTCAACTGATCAAACTGGTTCAAGCGGGCATTCGCGATTATTCAGCGGGTGAATATGAATTTATCAATAATAGTAATGGTCGGGTAGTTACTTATTTTGATAAAAACATAAAAGAGCGGATGTATGAAGGAGAAACATGGAAACAAATTGCTGAAGAAATCGTCACTCATCTTCCTCAAAAAGTTTATATAAGTTTTGATGTAGACGGGCTTGATCCGAAATTGTGTCCCAACACGGGAACGCCTGTTCCCGGCGGATTTGAACTGGAACAAGTTTATTACCTTCTTCAAAAGATCCTCACGTCAGGAAGACAAATTATTGGTTTTGATCTTGACGAAGTAGGCGTAAGCGCCAATGAATATGATGAAAATGTAGGAGCACGAATTCTTTTTAAATTAAGCAATTTGCTGATTGCATCAAATGATAAATATGCAGTTTGAGATAGTTTTAAAAAATGAAAAAATAAAATCTTACCGGGCGATTGCGCTGATCGTACTGTTACTCAATCTCGCCATATTTATTTTGATGTTGTTCTACGATGTGTACCGGTATGAAGCAGCTTCGGCAATTTTACTAACCGGTATTTACATTTTCATGAGGTTATATTTTATCCGGAAATACAAGCAGGGAAATTATCTGGACCAGGTTTTGTTTTTTGTGCTTGCGGGATGCTGGCTTGGCTTACAAAATTATTACATGGTGGCGGCACTTGCAATCGTTGGTGCTCTTTATCACCTTGCCTTGCAAAAATTATTGTTTGTGTTCACACCACAAATAATTTCAAAGCCCAACTTCCCCTCGAAAGAATATTCATGGACTGTCTTTAATAATGTGGTGCTGAAAGATAATATTCTGACCATGGATTTTAAGAACAACCACCTGATACAGGCAGAAGTTGAAGAGCCAAAAAATATTGACGAAAAGAAATTTAATGCATTTGCGCAGGAACAACTGAAGAGGAAAACTGCTTCAGTAACAGAATCTGTTTAAACCGAAAAGTGACGTAATGAAACATTCTCCTTTTTTATTGTACTCAGACGGCAAAGGCAACACCTTTGAAGACACATCGCTTTATGTTTGTGGAAGAAGCGGATGGGAAGCTTTGCCGGTTGAAAAGGAAGAATGGATTGAATTGCCGGAAGGAGGACAATTATATGAACTGCCGGGGCGTCATGGGATAGGCATTGACGTTACAACAGGCGAAATGCGTTTATGTGACAAAGGCTGGGCCGTTGCCGCTTTTATTCCTCCGGCGTTTACCGGCACTTACCTCGCCGCTTATGAAACCCTTCCGGATGCAGAAACTTTGCCTTTGTTTTGTTACACTGCAGCTGGTTGGTACAGAAATAAATTTTATGTAACTGCAGTAAGAATTGAAAAAGACATCCGCCAGGAATGCGCTGGATTTGAAGAAGACAGAATCGAAAATGGCGTAAAAAGTTTATTAACTGCGTATAAGCATAACCGTTTGGTGAAGCATTTGGCTGAAAATTGTTGCCTCACTTATCAATGCCCGGCGGCAAGAAATTACTTCATGGGAAGGTGGGAATGCCCGGTGCCAAGTTCGCCGGCTTGTAACGCCAATTGTATTGGATGTATTTCTTTTCAGCCGCAGGAAGAAAGCATTGTCTCAACGCAGGATCGATTAACATTTAAACCAACAGCTGAAGAAATTGTAGAATATACGGTTCCACATTTGGAAACCGCGCCCTACCCTATTGTTAGTTTTGGCCAGGGCTGCGAAGGCGAACCACTACTGATGTGGAAAACCATTGCCGAATCGATCAAAGAGATCAGGAAACATACGCAAAAAGGCAGCATTAATATAAATACAAATGGCAGCGATCCTGAAGCGGTGAAAGCTTTGTGTGAAGCCGGTTTGAACAGTATTCGTGTTAGCACCAATTCTGCAAGGCCGGAAATTTATACCCCTTATTACCGCCCCAATAATTACCGTTTTGAAGACATTGTTGAAAGCCTGAAAGTAGTAATCAGTTTCGGTGGCTGGACAAGTATTAATTATTTCGTTTTCCCGGGGATGACAGATAGTGTTGACGAATATGAAGCGTTAAGAAAACTGGTTAGAGAAACAGGTTTGAAAATGATCCAATGGCGAAATTTCAATATTGATCCTGATTGGTATTTAGGTAAAATCAATGTTTCAGAAACAGGTGAAAGAATCGGCATCAGGAAAATGATGAATTTGCTGCGCGAAGAATTTCCCGAATTAAAATTTGGTTATTTCAATCCATCGATGGAAAGGATCAAAGGAAATTTTGAAGAAGATTTTGCACATGCGTGATCAATATAAAAATTCCAATTATTCCTTTGTTTACTGTCATTAAAATTTGCCAACCAAAAATTCAGCAACATTTTCCATTCTCTTCTTACTTATATTTACCACTTGAATAAAAATTATCCATCACTACATTTAAACCTGAATGAAAAATAAGTTTTTAAAAGCTTCTTTAGTTATCATTATTATTTCCGGAAGTGTTTCATTGGCTTTTGCCTGGGGCCGTTGGGGGCACAAACATATCAGCCGCGGCGCGGTTTTCGCACTTCCTGCGCAAATGCAAAAATTTTATTACAACCATATCGATTTTATAACCGAAGGCGCTGTCGTTCCTGATTTGAGGCGTGCATTGTTGAATGACAAAAACGAACCTTCAAGGCATTTTATCGATATTGAAAATTTCAAAATGCCAATAGAAGATCTGCCGAAAACATCGAAAGAAGCAGTCGAAAAATTTGACAGTTCTTTTCTAAACAGGAATGGCTGGTTGCCGTGGTATATTGATGATTTAATGGAAAAACTTACGAACGCTTTCCAACACAGGGACAAATCTGAAATACTTTTTTTATCTGCAGAGTTATCACATTATGTTGCCGACGCGCATATGCCGCTTCACACATCGAGCAATTACAATGGTCAAATGACCGGGCAAAAAGGAATTCATTCTCTCTGGGAATCTGCATTGCCTGAAAAGTTTGGTGGCAGTTATAATTTTAAAGTGCCGCAAGCAAAATACATCACCGACATTCCTGGGGAAACATTTAAAATGATCGAACAATCACATAAACTAGTCGATACTGTTTTGATAAAGGAAAAACAAGTGCGAAGCCTCTTTACAGAAGATAATATGTACAAAAAAGATAGTGCAGGAAATGTGGTAAAGTTTTACAATTCGCCTGTTTTTTCTGATGAATACCAAAAGCAATTTAATGAAGCCCTGAATGGAATGGTTGAGCATCAATTACAACTTTCAATTTATGATGTCGCTTCCTATTGGTATACGGCCTGGATAAATGGTGGCAAACCTGATCTTCTTTCACTCGATGATCCGCATCTTACTAAACAAAATAAAAAGAATTACAAAAAGGAATTGAAAGCCTGGAACAAGGGCAAACTGCTCAATCTTTCCAGTGGCGAAAGGGAAGAATAAAAACTTTTATTAATTACTTCACTATCAAAATGTAATTGAATAAAAAAAGTTATTTTTAAAGAAATAAATTCTATGTCATCTGCTCAAATAAAGAATAAAATTTTTAAAAGCCTTGAAGAAATGGATGTTGCACAATTGCAGTCTACCTACCTTATCATAAAGGAATTGGCAAATCAGCAAAAGTTTTCGAATTTAAAAATTGAAAAAAATGAAGTAGAGGAGAAAATTGCTAGAGGAATAAGTCAGCTGGATAACGGAGAAGGAAGCGACTTTCCTCAATTTTTGAATGAAATGAATTCAAAATATGCCCCTAAGAAATAACAATCGAAGAAAAGTTGTTATTTCTCCTCAAGCAAAAGAAGACATAGAAAATACCCTTTCTTACTTATCTGAAAATTGGGACCATAAGGTCGTTAAACAATTCCTCCAAAAGCTGGACACTTTCCATTTCATTGTTTCTGTCAACCCGAAGTTGTTCTCTTTACATAATAAATCTAAAAATATTCGAAAGTATTTGGTTTCCCGACACAACATTATTTATTATCGCGTCAGCAAACAAGAAGTTCAGATACTCACGGTTTTTGATACAAGACAAAATCCTTTCAAACTGAGAAAGAAATTGAAATAATTCTCTTCCCGCCTTCAATATTTTTTTACCTTCGCCGCCTCAAAAAAATCAATCTGTTTCTTTACTATGAAAGACTTCGCTTCTATCGTTGCAGGCAAATTATCAATCCCCGAAAAGCAGGTTACTGTCGCGCTTGAATTATTGGATGAAGGCGCAACGATCCCTTTTATAGCCCGTTACAGGAAGGACAAAACCGGCGCCCTCGATGAAGTGCAGATAGAACAGATCCGGGATGAAGCGAAGTTTCAGCAGGAATTTTCTGACAGGAAATCCTTTATCGAAAAGACCATCAGTGAACAGGGAAAAATGACCGATTTTTTGCAGCAAAAAATAAATGAAGCAACTACACTTAACGAGTTGGAAGATATTTATTTGCCTTACAAACCCAAGCGAAAAACAAAAGCCCAAACGGCACGTGAAAACGGCCTGGAACCGCTGGCAAACCTGTTGCTCGAACAGAAAAATATTTCCATAGAAGAGGAAGCGAAAGCATTTGTAAACGAAAAAGTAAAAGATACTGATGCAGCTTTACAAGGTGCGCGTGATATTATTTCTGAGATCGTAAATGAGGATGCAGAAGTACGGGCTAAAATGAGAAAATTGTTTGAGCAGTCAGCAACTGTTCAAAGTAAAATTCTGAGCGACAAACAGAAAACAGGAATTAAATACAAAGATTATTTTGATTTTTATGAACCTGTTTCGAAAATTCCTTCTCACCGGATTCTCGCGATCATGCGTGGCTTCTCAGAAGGATTTTTGAAAATGACAATAGCACCGGAAGAAGAAATTGCACTGCAAAAAATTGAAGAGCAGTTTGTGAAAGCAAATAATGAAGCGGCGGAACAGGTAAAAAAAGCGATCAGGGACGCGTATCGTCGGCTTTTGCAACCAAGCCTTGAAAGTGAATTCCGCATGTCTCTAAAAACGAATGCTGATGAAGAAGCAATAAGTGTGTTTGCTGAAAACCTTCGCCAATTGCTGCTTTCCTCACCTTTGGGAAATAAACGCATACTCGCTGTTGATCCCGGCTACCGTACCGGTTGCAAGGTGGTCGTTCTGGACGAAAAAGGAGACCTTCAAAAAACAGGTTTGATCTTCGTGCATGAAAAAAATTATAAACTCGATGAGGCAAAACGCCTTATTGAAAAACTTGTAAAAGATTATAACATCCAGGCTTTTGCTATCGGCGATGGAACAGCGGGAAGAGAAACCCAGCAATTTTTTAAAGAATTAAATACCGGGCTTCCCATATTTTTAGTCAATGAGGATGGCGCTTCAATTTATTCTGCTTCGGCCATTGGCCGTGAAGAATTTCCTGATGAAGACATTACCGTTCGTGGTGCAGTGAGTATCGGCAGAAGACTAATGGATCCCCTGGCGGAATTGGTAAAAATTGATCCCAAAAGTATCGGCGTTGGGCAATACCAGCACGACGTGAATCAGACTCGCTTAAAAGAAAAACTGGATCAAACAGTTGTAAGCTGCGTAAACGCGGTAGGTGTAAACCTGAATAGCGCAGGAAAATATTTATTAAGCTATGTCAGCGGCATCGGCCCTTCCATCGCTGAAAACATTGTGACTTATCGAAAGGAGAACGGAAGATTTGCCAACAGGCAACAATTAAAAAAAGTACCAAGACTTGGTGATAAGGCATTTGAACAATGCGCTGGTTTTTTAAGGATCAAAGACGGTGACCATCCATTAGATGAAAGTGGCGTACATCCTGAATCTTATGCAATTGTTGAAAAAATGGCCAGAGATGCAGGAGTTGACATAAAGGAAATGATCGCTAATGAAAAAGTACTTGATACGATAAACTCACGGTCATACATAAACGAAAATGTTGGTTTGCATACCATAAACGACATTCTTCGTGAACTGAAAAAACCCGGGTTAGATCCAAGAAAAGAAGCACAATCGTTTGAATTCGCCAACATCTTTTCTATTGAAGATGTAAAAGAAGGGATGATCGTTCCGGGACAGGTTACTAACCTCACCCGTTTTGGAGCTTTTGTGGATATTGGTGTAAAACTGGATGGCCTTGTTCATGTTTCTGAAATTGCGCATCATTACATTTCTGATCCGGGCGAAGCTTTGAAACTAAATGACAAGGTAATGGTGAAAGTACTGGAAGTAGATCTGCCAAGAAAACGGATATCTCTTTCTATAAAGCAAACACAGCAGGCACCGGCCAAAAGTCAAAAGAAAAACTTCGGGCAAAAGCAAAATCATTCCAACTTCAGCAAAAAGCCTTCTAATTCCAATGACAGAGCGAGTTTAGAAGATGCCATGGAACAATTGAAAAGAAAATTTAAGAAGTAACCGGATCCGTATTAACGGTTACGGACAAACGAATACGGAGTAAACCAATAAATACAACACATTTACATTTTACTCTGCACTCAAGTAGCCATTATGTTTCATCCAGTTCTTCAGCAAATCCATCCAGTTGTTTCCTGCAAGTAAATGTGTACCAAATCCATGTCCTCCATTTTGAAAAATATGCATTTCTGCAGCCACATTATTTTTTATTAATGCATCAAAATAAGCGATGCTGTTATCTGGTTTTACTACATTATCATCGGCTGCTAGAACAAGAAATGCCGGCGGCGTATTTTTATTCACCTGCAATTCGTTGGAAAACTTATCAATCGTTTCCTGTGAAGGATTTTTGCCTATAAGATTCTCACGGCTCCCCATATGCGCTAATGAATCGGTAAAACTGATAACGGGATAACCCAAAACAGAAAAATCCGGACGCAAGGAAGTATTTTTTGGATTATCAATGTACGGATGATCAAAATGTGTGGAAGCAGATGCTGCCAAATGTCCACCGGCTGAAAATCCCATAATGCCAATTTTATTTGGATTCAAATTCAGTTCAGATGCATGCTCCCTTGTATACTGCAACGCACGTTGGGCATCCTGCAACGGGCCGATGGATTTGTCTTTCATTATCTCATCGCTCGGTAAACGATATTTTAAAACGACAGCAGTCACACCCCAACTGTTCAGGATCTTCGCAACGGTTGTTCCTTCAAGATTGTAAGCTAAAATCGCATAGCCTCCGCCGGGACAAATCACTACAGCTGAACCATCTTTATCCTGGTGTTCAGGTTTGTAAATCGTAATATTTGGAACCGAAACTTTATGAATAATGATCACTCCATCCGCGGTTGTATCGGCATATTCTATATAATCGGTGGGCGTGGGCTTACTGTTTGGTATTTCTTTATAAAGCGGAATCGTTTCCTGAGCCTGAGCCATTATCGCATTACTAAAAATGAGCAAAAATATTGCGGCTAAAAAAGATTTCGTAGTGTGCGTCCATTTCATTGAGCGTAATTTTTAAGATAAATATTTTTTCAAAGTGCACGATCAAGGTGCGCATATTCTCCATTCAAGTGAATCAATTGCCCCGTCGTGTGACTTGATCTTTCAGACAAAAGAAAGGCAACTACTTTGGCAATTTCTTCTTCAGTCACCCTGCTTTTTTCCAACGAAATCTCGCCAGGTGCCGATCTTAATTTTTCTTCCGGCTTTTCATATGCCAGAAATCGCTTTTCATACAATGACGTGTAACCTTCAGTCACTACAACTTCGTTGACACGGATGCCATATTTTAGAAGCTCCACAGCCCATTCACGAGTCAATGCATTTCTTCCGCCATTGGAAGCAGCATATGCCGAAGTATTGCCCTGCCCCGTTTCCGCAGTCTTCGAACCAATGTTCACTATCGCTCCTTTTGACTTTTTCAAATAAGGCAACGCATGATGCGCAATCAAATAATAATGAACCAAATCCTTGTGCAGTGAAGCAACAAATTGTTCATAATTTCCATTTTCCAAACCAACCCCATTATTTATACCCCCATTGTTGACAAGCCCATCAATACACTCATACTTTTCAACCACCTTTTTAACTGCTTTCCTGCATTCTTCCGGATTGTTTAATTCCGTCACAAGCTGAAAGCCTTTGTTGTCAATACGCTCAAGTGCTTCCAGATTATCTTCTTCATTTCTTCCAATAATTACAGGAATCGCATCTTCTTTTGCAAGTATCTTCACAATTCCACCGGTGACTTCTTTTACACCGTTGGTAACGATGATGATTTTTTTGTCGAGGTGAAGATACATTTGGATATTTTTTTCTGAGTCTTTATTTTAACTTGGTTTAGATAGTTGAATGGTTAAAGGGTTAGCCATTTAATTTATAAAAATTCATTGCATTTTTTGAAAGAACGTTGTCACTTTCGGCTTGGGGAAATTTAGACAAATACTTCTTCACAACTGATATCCAGCCTGAATAACTTCCGCTTAAAAGCATGACTGGCCAATCACTTCCAAAGACAATCCTGCCTGCTCCGAAATATTCAAAAACTACATCGAAGTATGGATACAAATCCTGCTCAGTCCATCCATTCCACTTCGCCTCGGTAATCAATCCTGAAAGTTTGCAATACACATTTTCATTTTTGGACATTTCTTTCATCCACTTTTTCCAGTCGGCAATGCTCTTGCATTTTATCGAAGGTTTGGCACAATGGTCGATGATCAATGGCAAATCCGGAAATTGATCTACAAATTCCACCGCTTCCTTCAACTGGTTTTCATAAATCAAAAGGTCATAAGTGAAATTCCATTTTTGCAAAGAACGAATTCCGTCCAGAAAGTTTTGCCTTTTCAAAAATCCAGCTGCTTCCGACTGCACGATATGCCTGAAACCTTTTATTACCGGCTCTTTCGAATAGTGTACCAACCTTTCTGCCACATTTTTATTTTGCAGGTTTACCCATGCCACAATTCCTTTTATAAATGAAAATTGCTTTGAAAGAGACAATAAAAATTCTGTTTCATTTTCACTTTGATCCGCCTGAACGGCAACAACACCAGCGACCTTATTTTCGCACAGCAACCCTTCTAAATCACCAGGAAAAAAATCTTTCCTGATGTTTTTCATATCATCCGTGATCCACGCATCACGCACTTTATCAAATTTCCAGAAATGAACATGAGCATCAATCATTCCTGATTATTTTGACCAGTTTACAACATTTTGCCTTTGTGTTCCAAGCCCTTCAATTCCTAATTCTACCACATCTCCTTCTTTCAAATAAGCAGGAGATTTCATTCCCAGTGCCACACCGGAAGGAGTTCCCGTTGAAATGATATCGCCAGGCAATAAAGACATAAACCGGCTGATGTAAGCAATCAAAAAAGGAATTTTAAAGATCAGGTCATCCGTATTCCCATCCTGCATTTTTTTCCCATTAACGGTAAGCCATAAACGCAAATTATTTACATCACTTATTTCATCAGTTGTTGCAAGCCATGGACCCAAAGGAGCAAAAGTGTCGCAACTTTTGCCTTTTACCCATTGGCCTCCTCGTTCCAGTTGAAACTCCCTTTCACTTACGTCGTTGTGAAGGCAATAACCGGCTACATATTCCATCGCCTCTGCTTCTTCAACATACAAAGCCCTTTTTCCTATTACGACCGCAAGTTCCACTTCCCAATCAGTCTTCTTCGAATTTTTGGGAATAACAATATTGTCATTTGGCCCGCTAACAGATGAGTTGGCTTTGAAAAATATAATAGGCTCCTTAGGCACAGCAGCATTCGTCTCGGCTGCATGCTTTGCATAATTTAAACCAATACAAATTATTTTGGAGGGTCTGTAAATGACCGGTCCTAATCTTACATTTGAATCAATTTCAGGAAGTTGGTTTTCTGTTATAATATTTTTCAATTTAGCAACGCCATCACTTGCAAAAAACTCTTCGTCATAATCTTTTACAAACGCTGAAACATCGTATATTCTTTCATCCTTCATAATACCCGGTTTTTCTTTACCGGCAGCTCCAAAGCGAATTAATCTCATTTCCTATTTTTTTATTTCAAGTTCAACAATTGTATCTTTATCTGATAAAGCAATTCCATCCAGGTCGATCTTCACGCCATCTTTATCCTGGTCAAACTTTACCTTCAGATCTTTGCCCATAACGGAGGCTTTTTTCACCTTGCCATCTATTCCTGTTATCAGCAAACTTTTTTCTTCGGGATCCTTTAAAATATGAACATATACATTATCACCTTTTGAGGTCACAACACCCCAATCCTGCGGAGGCATTATGTTTCCTCTTGTTCCATAAATGCTTTCACCATATTTATGCATCCACTCTCCTATTTGTTTAAGCGTGTCGCGGAATTCCTGCTGGATAATTCCATTCGGTTGTGGCCCTACATTCAATAAGAAATTCGCGTTCCTGCCGGCAGCATTAACGATGTAATGAATCAACTGGGGAACAGATTTGTAATTATCATCTTTGATATTGAAGCCCCATGAATTGTTCATGGTTTCGCAGGTTTCAAGCGGAAGTTGTTCCGAAGGTTTTTGAAAACTCAAACCGGATTTATTTTGACCAGGAAGATCTTTTTCAAACATTTGAAAATCTTCGCCGGGAAACGGTGTTAGGTGATGATTGTTTCCAATCAGGCAAGCCGGTTGCAGTTTGTGGATCATTGCATAAATTTCCGGCAAATGCCAATCAACCCTTGGCGTCCGGTCTTTCGCACCTTCAGGAGCCGTTTGATCCCAATATCCATCGAACCAGATGCCATCGATCTTTCCATAATTCGTCAGCAATTCTGTTAATTGGTTCTTCATAAACTGAATGTAATGATCCCAATCTCCGTGTACCGTCCTGCCTGTGCCCTGCCCTGTTCTTCCCGTCCAGTAAGAATAATCAGTCCTGCGCCAGTCAAGCAAAGAATAGTAGAGGAAAATTTTCATGTTTTGTTTGTGGCATTCTTCCACGATCATTTTTACAACATCCTTGTGAAAAGGGGTATTCATGATATTGAAATCAGAATATTTGGTATTCCACATACTAAATCCATCGTGATGCCGTGTTATCAAAGTGATGTATTTCATCCCGGCATTTTTGGCCATGCTCACCCAATCATGTGCGTTGAATTGTGTCGGGTTGAAAAAGTGCATCAGCCTTGTATAATCCCTGACATGGATGTTCTCATTTTGCATTACCCACTCTGCATCTCCCAAAATACTGAAAACGCCCCAGTGAATAAAAAGCCCGAATCGCGCATTTTCAAATTGCTGCCTTGCCTCCAAATTTGCTTTCGTAGGCGTGTACGTTTGTGCATCAGCGTTAGCAAGCATAAAAAAAGTAAACAAACAAATAACCAGTCTTTTCATATTTCTTTTTTATGTGTTTAGTTTTAAGAATCCACCATCAATGGGATAATCAGTGCCTGTAATAAATGACGCTTCATCGCTACATAAATACAAGGCGAGCGCAGCCACTTCTTCGGGTTTTGCCATCCTCCCTATTGGTTGGGTTTTGGACAATTTATCAAACATTTCCTTTTCTTCGCCCGGATAATTTTTTTTGAGAAAACCATCAACAAACGGAGTATGTACCCTGGCAGGAGAAATTGAATTACACCTGATATTGTCATGAATGTAATCTTTCGCTACGGACAAGGTCATTGCAGCCACAGCACCTTTTGCCGTTGAATAAACAAACCGGTCATTAAGGCCACACCATGCAGCTACCGAAGCCATATTGATGATCGTTCCTCTACCATTTTTTTTCATAATAGGGATGGATGCAAACAAACAGTTGTAAACGCCCTTTACGTTCACACTCATTACCCTGTCATAATCTTCTTCAGTTGTGTTGTCGGCCCTGCCTACATGTGCAATACCCGCATTGTTGATCAATATATCATGAGCACCTATTTGTTCAAATGTTGAAACAACTTCTTTTTGATCGGCCACATTGCAGGCATAAGAAAAAACCTTTCCGGATGCGGATTTAATTTCTTCAACAGTTACACGCGCGCTTTCTTCACTGATCTCTATGATATGAACTTCTGCTTTTTCTTTCGCAAACAAAACCGCCATTGCCTTTCCGATTCCGCTGCCCGCGCCTGTTATAACTGCTTTTTTATTTTTTAATGAAAACGGCATGAAAAAAGATTATTGGTTTATTGGTTTATTGGTTTACTGGTTTGCTGATTTTATTAGTTATTATTTAATTCCTAAGTTGCTTCCTGCCTTTTGCCTATTGCCTGATTGCCCTGGGTAACATTAAGATCAAAGATTTTTTTCATCAATATCCATTTTTCTCCTGGCCTGGCAACCGGTAAAGCCCGCTGGTATTTCCACATAATTTCTTCCCACTCCTGCACCCTTGGATTGGCGTTATCCATTGCATTCTTTTTTTCAAACGAAAAATCTTCATGCGTTTCCATGATCATGAAAAGACGATTGGCCACACGGTAAATTTCCATATCCCGAATTCCCGCATCTTTTATGGAGGCAATAATTTCCGGCCAAACCTTTTGATGATATTCTTCATATTCGGCAATCAATTGTTTATCATCTTTCAGGTCAAGTGCAAGGCAATATCGCATAATTCTTTCTTGGAAATGAGCTACAAATTAAGGGATTATTCAACAAAAATTGGAAGCAGTTTCAAAAGCAAAATTAAATTTGCCGGAAATCATTCGTTCACCCGAAGGTTATTCAAAAAAAACCAACCCGGTAAAAGGTTGGGTTAATTTTGAATTGTATCATCCGCTATTACGTCAATGCCAGCTCCAGCACTTGTTGCATGGTCTTTACATAATGAATTTTAATTCCTTTGATGTAATTCGGATTTATATCGTGAACATCTTTTTCATTTTGTGCACACATTATAATTTCGCGTATGCCTGACCGTTTTGCTGCCAAAACTTTTTCCTTAATGCCACCAACCGGCAAAACCTGCCCACGCAAAGTTATTTCGCCTGTCATCGCAAGGTAAGGTTTCACTTTTCTTCCGGTAAAAGAAGAAGCAAGCGCAGTCATCATGGTGATCCCTGCTGAAGGTCCATCTTTGGGAACTGCTCCTTCAGGCACATGAATGTGAATATTTTTCTTATAAAAGGTTTCGGGATTGATCCCATACTTTTTGGCATTTGATTGAAGATAACTCAATGCGGTGGAAGCACTTTCCTTCATCACGTTACCGAGGTTACCGGTAAGTTTCAATTCGCCTTTACCATTTTCGCTTGTAGCCGATTCGATAAATAAAATATCACCACCGGCGTAAGTCCATGCGAGCCCCACCGCCACTCCGGGCATGTTCGCACTTTTATAAACTTCATTGCTGTACTTTGACCTACCCAGAATTTTTTCGACATCATTCATGCTGACGGTTGGTTTCAATTTGCCCTTCTCAGCATATTCGCGCGCCAGTTTACGCATTACGCTCGCCAGTTGCCTGTCCAATTCACGCACTCCACTTTCCCTTGTAAAATCTGCGATTATCTTCCCCAAAACGGCATCACTTATTTTGAATGAAACATTTTTCAAGCCGTGAGCTTCCTTTTGCTTGGGCACCAAATGTCTTTTCGCAATTTCGATCTTCTCTTCTATCGCATAACCGCTCAGGTCAATAATTTCAAGCCTGTCGCGCAAAGCCGGCTGAATGTTTTGAAGATTGTTGGCAGTAGCTATAAAAAGCACCTTACTCAGATCATATTCCAGTTCAAGATAATTGTCGTAAAAATTATTATTCTGTTCCGGATCCAAAACCTCCAGCAAAGCTGAAGACGGATCGCCGCGAAAATCACTTCCCACTTTATCAATCTCATCAAGGATCATCACCGGGTTTGAAGATTTCACTTTGCGTATTGATTGCAAAATTCTGCCAGGCATTGCGCCAATGTAGGTTTTACGATGGCCGCGGATCTCGCTTTCATCATGTAGTCCGCCAAGGCTTACTCGTACATATTTGCGGTTGATAGCATTGGCAATACTTTTTCCCAGTGATGTTTTCCCAATCCCCGGAGGCCCGATGAAACAAAGTATCGGGCTTTTCATATCCCCTTTTAATTTCAACACGGCAAGGTATTCCAATATCCTTTGCTTGATCTTTTCCATTCCGTAATGATCATGATCAAGGATCTTTTTAGCTTTCTTAAAATCGTACTGGTCTTTTGTATAATCTTCCCAGGGCAAATCCAGCATCAGGTCCAGGTGGTTGTAAACGACGGAATAATCGGGCGTTGAAGGATGCATCCTTTCGAGTTTTTCAATGCCTTTGTTAAACATATCCTTCGCTGCAGCAGGCCATTTTTTTGTTTCTGCCTTTTTCTGCATTTCCTTCACCTCTGCCACATTATCACCGCCCAATTCTTCCTTGATCGCTTTTAATTGCTGTTGCAAAAAATAATCTTTCTGCTGTTTGTCAAGTTCAGCGCGGGTTTTGTTTGTTACTTTATTTTTAAGTTCTGCGTATTGCAATTCAGTTTGCAACAAATTCAGCAACAATTCAGCTCTTTCCTTTATGTTTTGAATCTCAAGCAACTTTTGTTTCTCAAGAATATTACTGTTGAGGTTACTGCTCACAAAGTGGATCAGGAAAGCAGGGTTTTCAATATTTTTTAGAATGATCGTTGCCTCTGAAGGCATGTTGGGAGAAAGCTGGATGATCTGCCCTGCAAGTTCTTTTATGGAAGCTACCATTGCTTCAAAATCGGTATCGTTTTTCAGTTCTTCCTCTGCCAGCACCGTAATCTTCGCTTTGAAATAAGGATCATCAGAAGTGATCTCTTCTGTATGGAAACGCTTTTTGCCCTGGATGATCACTGTCGTTCCGCCATCCGGCATTTTTATCAGTTTCAGTATCTTGGCTACCGTTCCAATATTTACCAAATCATTTGCAACAGGCTCTTCTACCTGGCTGTCCTTTTGTGAAACAACACCTACCAATTTGTCAGACTTATAAGCGTCATTTACTGCCTTTATGCTTTT
>DASTXM010000182.1:0-29633 GCA_035765495.1 Hanamia sp. | reverse complement strand
TTTTTAATACCACCAAACCTTTTTACTTTTAGAGATGAATTTTGAAAAAGAAATTGAACAGCATTATTTAAAAGGCCATTCCAAATTCCTCAGCCACATTTCGGTTGATTGTGTCATTTTCGGTTTTCATGAGAACGACCTTAAGGTTCTTTTGCTTAAGACAAAGTATGACGGAAGATGGGCTTTGCCGGGTGGATTTATTTTAAAAAAAGAGCACATGGATGCTGCCGCGCAACGGATTTTAAAAGAAAGAACCGGCCTGGGAGAAATTTTCCTGCAACAGTTTCATGTATTTGGCGACCCGGAAAGATCTACAAAAAAAATCAACACGCAGTTCCTGAAAAATATTGGTTTAAAGGCTGAAAATAGCTGGATGTTCGAGCGGTTTATCACAATAGGATATTATGCCCTTGTGGATTTCACAAAAGTGAATCCTTCAACCGACAACATTTCAGAAGCATGCGAGTGGTTTAGCATTAATCAAATTCCTGAAATGATTTTGGACCATAGGGATATTATCCGCGAAGCGTTGGAAAATCTGAGAATGCAACTTAATTTTCACCCTGTGGGATACAATTTATTACGTCCAAAATTTACAATGCCGGAATTACAAAAATTATATGAAACCATTCTTGGGAAACAACTGGACCGAAGAAATTTTCAACGAAAAATGCTTTCTACCGGAATTCTAAAAAGATTAGATGAAACTAAAAAAGGAGTAGCGCACAAAGCGCCGTTTTATTATAAATTTGATCTGCGACAATACAAGAAAGCGCTTCAATCCGGAATGCATTCTTTTGAATAAAGACCGGAACCTATTTTTTACTATTTATGAACCGAAAAGATTTCTTATCTGCTGTTATTCCTTTAGTTCCTGTTGCTACTGCTTTTGGCGAAAACGTTCGAGGGAATAATGAAAAATTACCTTCCAAAATTCCACCACATTTAAAAAAAGGCGATACGATTGGAATTACCTGCCCTTCAGGATACATCAGTCTTGATGAGTGTGTTCCTGCAATCAATAAAATGGAATCCTGGGGCTTTAATATTCGTGTAGGCAATACCGTTGGATTGAAACATTTTTCATTGGCAGGCACGGATGAAGAAAGAGCAAAAGAGTTGCAGGAAATGATCGACGACGATTCTGTAAATGCAATTATGTTGGGACGCGGGGGTTATGGAGCGGTAAGAATCATTGACAAGATCAATTTTACTAAATTCATAAAAAACCCAAAGTGGATCATTGGATTCAGCGATGCAACGGTTTTTCATTGTCATATCAATTCGAATTATGGCATAGCGACGATCCATTCCAAAATGTGTAACAGTTTTCCGGATGATTTTTCAAAAGCTACTCCTGTCCAGGTTGATGCGATTGATTCAATCAGGAGATGCCTTATTGGTGAAAAAATTGTATACGATCGCGCGGTCAATTATAATAACCGTTTTGGCCAGGCAACAGGAACCCTTGTAGGAGGAAATTTGTCAATCATCGAAATGCTCGATGGAAGTATTTCCAAATTAGAAACTGATGGAAAAATTCTTTTCATTGAAGATGTGGGAGAATACCGCTATAAAATTGATGGAATGTTGTGGAATTTAAAACGCAGCAAAAGATTGCAGAAATTGAAAGGATTAATAGTCGGCGAATTTAGAATTAAGGAAGACGATCCGGGCGAAGAATTTGGAAGTAGTTTGGAAGAAATGGTGATGGAAAAAGTAAGAGAATATCATTATCCCGTTTGTTTTGATTTTCCTGTTGGACATGTAATTGAAAATTACGCTTTGAAATGTGGCGCCCCACATAAGTTACATGTTTCGGAAGCAGGAACGTTCCTTGAGCAGATTTAAAATTTGTTTTTTTATTTGTTTACTCTATAAAATTATTAATGACGATCATACCACCATATCTAAAGCCCGGCGACACAATTGGAATTGTTTGCCCTGCCGGCTATCTGCCTCTTGAAAAAGCTCAAACATGCATTGAAACGCTTACCGAATGGGGTTTTAAAGTAAAAATAGGAAAAACGCTTGGCAACCAGTTTCATTATTTTTCGGGAACTGATGAAGAAAGAACTCAGGATCTTCAGCAAATGCTGGACGATAAAAACATTGATGCAATACTTTGCGGACGCGGTGGCTATGGAACAGGGCGAATTATCGACCGGCTTGATTTTTCAAAGTTTGCAAAACATCCTAAATGGATCATTGGGTTTAGTGACATAACTGTTTTGCACAACCATCTTTTTTCAAATTTCAAGATTGCTTCGCTTCATGCTCCAATGGCAGCTGCGTTCAACGATGGCGAAGCAAAAAATAAATACATTGAAAGTTTGCATGCAGCACTACTGGGTGAAAAAGCTGATTACATCACTTCCGGTCATCCTTTTGACCACGAAGGAAAAGCGAAAGGAATTTTGGTAGGTGGTAATTTATCCTTATTGGTAAACCTTATTGGAACGCGCTCTGCCATCAAAACAAAAAACAGGATCCTGTTTATTGAAGAAGTGGGTGAATATATTTATGCGGCCGATAGAATGATGTATCAACTAAAAAGATCCAGAATGCTTGAGGATCTGAAAGGATTGATCATCGGTAAATTTTCTGAAATGAAAGATGCTACTAATCCTTTCGGACAAACAATTGAAGAAGCAATAAAAGACTTGGTAAAAGATTACGATTTCCCGGTTTGTTTTGATTTTCCTGTAAGCCATGAAAAAGAAAATTATGCATTGAAAATTGGAATTAAATATAAACTGAACGTGCAGAAAGGAAAAGTAGAATTGAAGGAGGTTTAACTTTAGGATGAATACCACGGTTCGCGATCCTCGTTAAACGTGGGATTAGAAGAATAAAACTTCATTGGTTTTTATAGATTTGATTAAAAGAAGACAATAGGAACACTTACTATTATCAATCAATTGTAAACAAGTGTTTTACCTGCTGCATCAATGGTTCCGGGATCTAACTTTTAATTCCCTTCCTCATCAGTAAACACACGGTGCATTTTGAGCTTGCGGACGGGAGCAACAATCAGTGGAAACTTTTCGACGGTAACGTTACTTTGGTCCAGGCCAAAGCCTCTTTCTTCACTCAGGCTGATTTTCTTGATCCAGAAATAAGCGCGCATGATCATTTTTTCAAACAAAGGCAACTCGTTGTCCTGCGATAAGAATTTTTCCATTACAATAAACTGAAAATCTCCTACAACATTATTTTTCTGAAGGCTTTCATACCGGCTGGTGATGTTGACTTCCTTATTGGCAACCATATCCAAAACCACTTTCTTAAACATAAGATTTATCCGTGGTTCCATCCTGAATCCTAACCGGAATTCCACACGGATCACTTCGTTGGGAACAATCGCATCAACTGTGTATTCAGCAGTATAAGGATCATCCTGTGTGTCAACATGCACAAACCAATAAATATCGGCGCGTTTGGGTTTACGATTAAGAATTGAATAAATGATCTTGTGTTCAATTTCTTTAGGATTATTCGCGCTCGTTAGATATACAAGATGGGTTGCATATTTTGGGATCGACATATCATTGCTCAGCTCCTGTATGGTTGGTAAATACTGGTCGAGTCGAACAAATTCAACATAACGGTTTTTAATTTTTCGCGCCCTGAACCAGACATACATTATCAAAAATAAACCGCCACCAACGATAAGGGTAACAAAACCACCATGTGGAAATTTATCCAGGTTGGCTGTTAAAAAACCAAATTCAATCGTGAGGTAAACAATGAGATACAAGTAAATCCAGGGCTTTTTTGTGCGTTGCGAAACGAGGTAATTGGCAAATAAAATAGATGTGGCAATCATCGTCAAAGTGATCGCAAGTCCATAAGCCCCTTCCATGTTGGAGGAAGTTTGAAAATAAAGTGTAATACCAATACATCCGATGTAGAGCATCGTATTGATGCCCGGAACAAACAACTGGCCTCTTTCTTCAGTTGGATAATTGATTTTCATTTTGGGCCATAAATTCAAGCGCATACTTTCACTGATCAAAGTAAAAGACCCGCTGATAAGCGCCTGGCTGGCAATGATGGCCGCAACCGTGGCAATAAAGATTCCAACTATTAAAAACCAATGTGGCATCACGCCGTAAAAAGGATTAAAGCCATTATCGATCATCGCCTTGGTTTTAATTTGCCCATTGTAATTGGCTAAAACCCATGCACCTTGCCCAAGGTAGTTGGCAATCAGTGCAATTTTTACAAAAACCCACGATACCCGAATATTTCCCCGTCCGCAATGGCCGAGATCACTGTAGAGCGCTTCCGCACCTGTTGTGGCCAAAAATACAGCACCTAAAATCCAAAACCCTCCGGGATAAACTGTCAACAATCTTATAGCATAATAGGGATTAAAAGCCTCTAAGATTGCCCAGTCAGCAGAAATATGAGTAATGCCCAGGATCAAAAGTGTACTAAACCAAATCAACATAATCGGCCCGAATAATTTACCAATAGAAGCGGTTCCGAATTGCTGTGCAAAAAACAACGCCGACAAAATAGCAATCACAATATAAACAACGATTGTCTGTGGGATTTCATTTAGAAAAGGCAGTTGTTTTAATCCTTCAATAGCAGATGTAATAGAAATTGTTGGTGTTATCATTCCATCCGCAATCAAGGCTGCGCCGCCGATCATTGCAGGGAAAACCAACCATTTTTTTTGTCGCCGGACAAGTGCATACAAAGAAAAAATACCTCCTTCACCGTTATTATCCGCTTTTAATGTGAGAATAACATATTTGATTGTCGTTTGCAAAGTAAGCGTCCAGATGATGCACGAAAGGCCACCAATGATCAGTTCAGGGGAAATAATTTTATCAGAAATAATAGCTTTGACAACGTAAAGAGGCGATGTACCAATATCGCCATAGATGATTCCAAGGGCGATAAGCAAACCTGCGGCGGTCGCTTTGTTTATATTTTTTTGCACACTTTAATTTTAAATGCTTTCACCACCCTCTTTTCAACATTCCTCTTTGCAATAAATAATTTTGCAAATGTAAAATGAAACGTTTTATCGACCATCAAATTACATTTTTTGCCTGAAATGTCAGAAAATATAAACCTTAATTAAGCCTCTTGATGTTTATGATTTTGATCGGAGGGAGGAAGTTCGTTTCGAATTCCGGCTGTTTATGAATTTGTTTTACGTATTTCATTCCTTCGATCACCCGGCCAAAAGTTACATATCCCTTTTTATCGGGACTTGCCTCTCCGCCATAATCATAATCCGGTTCATCGTCCAGTGAAATAAAAAATTCTGTATTTCCTGAATTCTCTTCTACACCCCTCGCCAATGAAAAGACACCTGCCTTATGAAGAATGCCGGTTTGTTTGGTTGTTTCCAAAGGAATCCCTGGGAGTTTCTGCTGTAATTTCAATTTTGTTTGCCAAAGTCCTCCCTGAATCAAATTAGATTTAAATGCATTCATCGATTCGTCGTCCTTTGTGAGGATACGGTAAAAAGAAGTGTTTTTAAAATAGCCTGAATCTACAAAAGAAAGAAATGCTTTTACAGTTTTCGGTGCTTTTTCCGGATACAACTCAACGACTATGTCACCAAAATAAGTTTGTATGGCAATTGTTGGATGATCATATTTTTTATGCTTCTCCTTACAGCCTAAAGTAAAAATGAGAAGTGTAAATAATGCTATTGATAACTTTGAAATCATGAAAAAACTTTTCCTGTCCTATTGTAAAAGAATGAAGTTATAAAAGTTATAGTAAACCAGCTTTTAGAAGAATCTTTTATTTTGTTGGCACCAGTAAACCAGGTTTTTGCAGCAATTTTTATTTTGATGATTACTAACCAGTAAACCAATTTTTAAGCACGATTTTTATTTTATTTAATAAAAAGTGGCCGATTATTTTTTAATAAATTCTACTTTCCTGAAACGTAAAGCACTCCAGTCGTCATCAATAGAAACCGCGCGGACTGTATCCAAGCCAATTTCATGCAAACTTTCCCACCCGCTATCACGATTGATTTCAACCTTATACTTTTTAGAAGTTTTTTTGGGATAAGCAAGCCAAATTACCGGATCGCCTTTTATTTTATTTCTTAATTGCGACGCCAACTTGTCGATTTCGATTTTTGATGATACGAAACTGATCACAAAATCGGCGTTGGTGAGATCAGAAAGGTTGTTGTGAATACCAGTTTCTGATTTCATTTGTTCTAATTCGCTTTCAAATTCTTCCGGCGAATTAATGATCGCAATCTCTTCCTGGTCTTTAAAATTGAGTTTTTTGAACAACGGTGTCATTGAAATAAATTTTTTTTGAAGGAAAGAAGCAACTATTCTCCCAAACTTACTTCAATTTTTCCTTCATTTTGATGATAAAAAACCCCGGCTAACTTTTAAAGTCTCCGGGGAAAGTAAACATTACAATAGTACACACAACAACGACATATAAAGATCCCTTTGGGGAATTTTATTTAATCCGGTTTTTCGCCATCCAAGAAAGTATTGATTGTGCTGATCTCTGCCTTGTTGTTCTCGTCAGATTTGACAGTGTAATTGCTGTAAAAGCTTTCAATATCAGCAATAGAATTTTGCAATTCCGTGTTGCGGCGAAGGTATGCCGGAACAGACTCAAACTCATTGTTAGGATCGGCAGCGTTTACGTTAAAGGATAAATTCCTCAGTTTCGCAATTCGATCCATAGCCCGGCGCTTTAGTTCTTCTGCTTCGTCCACCATCGGCGGTTCCTCAACAGTTGACATCATGATAGGCTTCGTTTGGCGTACTTTCTCTTCCTGATTATTCTCCGCCGCATCACTGGAATTTTTAACCACCAGGTGCATTTCTTCCACAGGCTCGTCTTCCTGCTTGGAAATCACGGGGTTTGGTTTATCAGGATTTTCGGATGATTTTTCCGGCTTATCCTCTGCATAAATCTGCTTCGGTTTGGCCAAATAACCGCCTGACGTCGGGGCGGTGCTAGCGTCTTTATTAACTTTAGTTTCTACAAACTTATTTACGATTTCGGTCTTTTCGTTTTGGTTCAAATCGCTTTTCGAAGTTTCCGGATTGTAATCCGAAGATAATTCGAAACGGATTATTTCCTCAGAAGAATTATCAACAGTGATTTTACTATTCGTGTTTGGTATTTTTACGCGTTCTTCTTCGGGTGTTTCTACGATCCTAGGCGCCAAATCCTGCATTTTCTCCTCGAGCTTTCTTGCAGCTTCTTCCAACTCCTTCTGTTTAAGCGCAAGCCTTTCCATTTCATCAGACTTTTGTTTTTCTTCCTGCTTCAAATCCTTCTGATGCACCAGCGATTCACTTTTTTCATCAAACAAAAACAAAGGCTGACTTGGCTTTTTCTTTTCTTCTTCCAAAACAACAACTACCTTTTCATTATTATCCTTTTTTTCTTCTTTTACTGGTTCTTGTTTTTTATTGAAAGGGGATTTATGTTCAAAGCCGGTAGCGATCAAAGTGATTCCGATCTTTTTGTCGAGAGAATTATCATAACCCAAACCGAGGATCACATCAGAATCCTCACCCGCCTGGCTTAACAGGTGATTTTGAATTGTTTCCACTTCATCCATAGTAAATTCGAAATCGCCTTCGGCAGAATTTATATTGATCAGGATCCACTTGGCCCCACGAATGTCATTGTCATTCAGCAATGGCGAATTCAAAGCTTGTTCGATCGCGTTTTGCGCCCTGTTTTCTCCTTCACTTTCAGCGCTTCCGAGGATGGCCACTCCACCGCATTTCATAACCGTGCAAACATCGGCAAAGTCCACATTGATCTGTCCGGTGCTGTTGATCACATCGGTAATACATTTGGCAGCTGTTGCCAATACATTGTCTGCTTTTGCAAACGCTGCTTTCATTGTGAGGTTTCCAAATTGATGACGAAGTTTATCATTACTGATCACGAGCAAAGTATCCACATGATCTTTCAAATTTCTAATTCCTTCTTCCGCCTGCGCAATCCTTTTTTTGCCTTCGTAAGCAAATGGAGTAGTTACGATTCCGACGGTTAATATTCCAAGATCCTGGCAAATTTTTGCAATGATCGGAGCGCCACCCGTTCCCGTGCCACCGCCCATTCCGGCAGTGATGAAAGCCATTTTAGTATTTACTTCAAGTATCTTTTTTATTTCTTCAAGGCTTTCCTCAGTTGCTTCCCGGCCGATCTCAGGATTCGCCCCGGCTCCAAGTCCTTGTGTCAAATGCGGACCGAGTTGGACTTTATTTGGCACTTTACTGGTGGCAATTGCCTGCGCGTCTGTATTGCAAATAATAAAGTTTACTCCTTCTATATTTTGGCTGAACATGTGGTTAACAGCGTTGCTGCCGCCTCCACCAATTCCTATTACTTTCAGGATTGATGATTGTTCTTTTGGCAAATCAAATTGAATCATAGTAAGGTCTGTTTTGTTGGTTAGTAATTGTTGTGGTTGTTGTTAGGGTTTTGAGAATTTCACATTTACAATTCTGCGTCTTCTTCATCTTTGAACATTTCGATCAAGCCGTTTTTGCAAGAGTCCAAAAAACTTTTCAGGGTTTTCCTTGGCTTTACGATATTGGTTCTTTCTTCCACAAATTCTTCTTCATCAAAAGCGGATTGCTGCAGCCCTTCAGGAATATTCACTTTATGAAATTGTTGCTCAAATTGTTTGCGTTTGTTTTCATAATCGTTGTATCCTTTTAGGATCAAACCAAGACAAGTCGCATACATTGGTTTGGCCAATTCTTCAATGTGTCCCGGTGCCAAATGTTCATTTGGATAACCAATTCTTGCGTTCAACCCGGTAACGTATTCAGTCAATTGAATCAAATGTTTGAGTTGAGAGCCGCCACCAGTCAGTACAATTCCACCATTTAACATGCGGTTGTCCAAACCCACTTGTTTTAAATGATAAGAAACGAAATCCATTATTTCGCTCATGCGTGCCTGGATGATTGCTGCCAGGTTTTTTACACTAATTTCTTTTGCCGCCATTCCTCTCAATCCCGGGATAGTGATAAATGTATTTGCTTTTGCTTCATCGGTAAGCGCACTTCCAAATTGAACTTTCATTTGTTCGGCCTGGGTTTTTAAAACGCCCAATCCTGTTTTTATATCGTTGGTAATATTTTCACCACCAAAAGGAATCACTGCAGTATGTTTTAAAATTCCTTCATAAAAAACAGCGAGATCAGTTGTACCACCGCCAATATCAACAATGGCCACGCCTGCTTCAAGGTCATGATCACACATTACGGCCGCGGCTGAAGCAAGAGGTTGAAGCACGAGGTCTTTAATTTGTAACCCTGCTTTTTCTACGCTGCGGTTTATGTTCCTGATTGCATTTTTATCACCGGTGATGATGTGAAAATTAGCTCCAACTTTTACACCGCTGTAGCCAATCGGATCAGGAATATTTTGAAAATTATCAACTGTAAATTCCTGGGGAATCACATCAATGATCTGGTCACCGGCAGGGATATAAGTCTTGTACTGATCATTCACGAGTTGATCAATCTCGGATTGCATGATCTCCTCTTCAGTATTTTGCCTTACAATATCGCCACGTGTTTGGAGGCTTTTGATGTGATGGCCTGCAATGCCGACATACACTTCATTAACCGGCAAGTTCGGATTGCTTGCATGGCAATTTTCCAGTGCAGTTTGAATGGCTTTAATGGTTTGATCAATGTTCAACACCATTCCGTGTTGCACACCGTTGCTGTTGGCGCGTCCGAAACCGAGAATTTCCAACTTGCCGAATTCATTTTTTCTACCGGCAATAGCTGCGATCTTGGTAGTACCAATATCGAGCCCGACAATAATGGGTTGTTCGTTGTTCATGCTGTTTGTTTTTTTACTTCGCCATTGTCCTATCCTTTCAATGTTGAAGCAGTTGTTGTACTATGTTGTTTTATTGTGTTTGTTTCATTTTTTAATAATCGCTTTTTGGTGGCATTACTGCCTTTGGCACCCTCTTTTCCGGGCCCTGTTTCTTTTCTACGGGTTTTACAACAGGGCTTGGACGTGGTCTTTCATTGGATGATGAATGTATGGTTTCAGGTTTTTTCCCAGTTGAAATGTGCTCTTTTAAAATTGGTTTTTCATGATGATGGATGGGGGTAACAGGACCTGTGCTCTTTTCGGTAGCAGGATTTTCAACGGGTGGATTATCGATTACTTGTGATTCAATAATTCTCTCATTGTTATCAACAGGTTGAGGCAATTGAATCTTTGTTGAATCATTTGCATTTTTTTCGGCTTCTGAAATTATTTGCTTCATGATTTCCACTGCACGAAGAGAATCAGATTTTATTTCGGCAGCATCTCTCACTACTCCGACAACCTGGTTTTTGTATTGCACATCCAGGACAGCATATTTATTCCAACCCACTTTTGATTCTACTTGTCGATAAAATGCAAGCAGCTTGTTGAATTTTTGCTGATAATTAGTAAGGTCGCCAAAGTGAATAACCTGGTTACCAAGTTTCGGGATAAAATCGAAATGGCCTTCTGAAGAAATATCAACCTGGTCTATTTGCGCCATCCAAAAAGGATGTTCATTAATGTACTGGCTCAACAGTTTCACCTGGACAAGAAGAGTTGAATCCTGCTTATTTATTTTTTTTGTAACAACAGGAAATCCGGTAAATACAGGAAGCCTAGCTGAAAATTTATCGCTTAGAGGCAAGATGTTGAGGGAACTGTCAATATAAAATGAAGCTCCTGAAACAGTGAACAGTCGCGCAATAGGTTCGCGTTCAGAAATTTTTACCTGCAATACTTTATTGTTGTCGAAAAACAATTCCGCCTTCCTGATCCAATCACTTTTTTCTAATTGCTTTTCCATTGTCGTAAGGTCAAGCGCAGAAACTGTTGATTTTTCCAATTTTTTGCCATTGACTTTTGTAAGAAGTTTCAGCACATCACTCTTGTCTATAAAATAATTATTCTGAATGCCCGATATCCTGATCTCAACTCCTTTAATGTGTTCTGTATTTTTTTTACTCATGGCAGCCACCAACAGCACAATCACTCCCGATGAGAGAATGAACCAAACTGAAACAGTAAGGATCTTTTTGAGCTTGTATGTTTTATTGGTCGCCATTTTATATTAGTCGTTCAACAAAATATTTTTGATTGGTTCCACCAATTGATCAATATCTCCTGCACCAGCGGTCACCAGCACTCCGCCGAATGAACTTTCATGAACCAGGTTCAAATAATCGGTTTGTAAATAATTCAACAGTTCTTCTTTTGAAACAACTGCAACATTTTCATTTTCCATTTTATCAACGATCAATTGACTTGAAACTCCTTCGACCGGAAGTTCCCTTGCAGGATAGACCGGCAGAACAAGTATCCTGTCGGCCAGGTCAAGGCTTTCTGCAAATTCTTTTGCAAGATCTTTTGTCCGTGAATACAAGTGCGGTTGAAAAATAATCGTACATTTTTTAAAACTGAATAAACTTTTTACACTTTTAATCAGCGCTGCCAGCTCTTCAGGATGATGTGCATAATCATCAATGTAGATGACATTATTTTTCAAACCGGCTGCCTGGTGAGCATTAATAATATATTCAAACCTTCTTTTAACTCCTTTAAAAGTGCCTATCGCATTTTTAATTTTTAATGGATCTATTTTTAGATACGAAGCAATGGCCGTGGCAACTACAGCATTCTCTACATTGTGCATACCCCCCATATTCAATTTTACATTTTTCAATTCCCACTTTTTCGCCTTTATGTCAAAAAGATAACCACCATCGCGCATCGTTATTTCTGAGCCATACACATCAGCCATGTCATTTTGAAGGCTGTAGCGGATATGATTAGACGCAGGAAACATTTTATCCGGTAATCCATATTTTGTAAAAAGCATTCCGCCGGGTTTCAGCTTTTCAGCAAAAGCAGCAAAAGCTTCATCCATCTTTTCTTTGGTTTGATAAATATCCAGGTGATCCGCATCCATTGCAGATATCACAGCAACATCAGGAGAAAGTTTTAAAAAGCTCCTGTCGTATTCATCTGCTTCCACGACACTCACATTATTATCATTACTCCAGAAATTTGTGTGGTAATTGATGGAGACGCCACCCAGGAAAGCATTACAGCCATAGCCGGAATGCCTTAAAATGTGCGCCACCAAAGTACTTATTGTTGTTTTACCATGAGTGCCTGCTATACAAATGTTATAAGAATCAGAAGTAATTTGTTGCAAGACATCGCTCCTTTTTTCAAGATCATAATCGTGATCAAGATAGAAATTCAACTCTTCGTTATCCTTTGGCATTGCAGGAGTATAAACAACGAGATCTGCATTTTTATCCAACAAATCGACATTATCCTCATAATGAATTTTCATTCCTTCCTTTTCCATTTGCCTGGTCAGCGATGTTGAAGTTTTATCATATCCGCTTACTTCTTTTCCCTTGCTTAAAAAATACCGTGCAAGGGCACTCATGCCGATGCCGCCAATACCCAAAAAATAAACGCGCGATATGTTTTTAATGTCCTTCATTTATAAAAGATCAACTTTCAATACTTTTCAAAATTTCGTCTGCAATCACTTCGTCAGCATTTGTATTGCCGAGTTTTAAAATATTTTCTTTTAGCTCTTTCATTTGTTGTTCATCGTTTACCAATTGCAGTAAACAAGGAAATAATTCAGATTTTACTTTTGCATCAGGTACCAACAACGCTGCTTTTTTATTCACCAAAACTGAGGCATTCACTGTTTGATGATCCTCGGCCGCAAATGGATAAGGAACAAATATGGCCGGCTTTCCCACTACACACAATTCTGCAACAGCCATCGCCCCTGAACGCGAAATCACTACATCGGCTGCGGCATAAGCGTTTTCCATTTTATCAATAAAAGCGTTTGACCAAATGTTGCTTCTCTCCTCTTCGGCTTTTGCTGCCTGCGCTGCAAAACCTTTACCCGTTTGCCAGATAAGCTGAAGATTGTTCTTTTTAAAAAAATCAATATTCGCTTCTACTGTTTCATTGATACTTTTTGCACCAAGGCTTCCTCCCATCACAAAAACAGTTTTCATTTCTGTTGTCAATCCAAAAAAAGAAAGCGCTTCTTCCTTCGGAATTGTTTCAGTAAAAACTTTTCGTACAGGGTTGCCCGTTACCTTTATTTTTTCTGAAGGAAAAAATTTTTCCATTCCTTCAGAAGGAACAAAAATGGAGGTTGCTCTCTTTCCAAGCATGATATTACTCTTACCCGGCAAAGAATTGCTTTCGTGAATGAATGTTGGGATTTTCATTCCCTGCGCTACCCGCAAAACCGGGTAACTTGAATATCCACCCACTCCAATCACTGCATCCGGCCTGAACTGTTTTAAAATTTTTCGCACCTGCAAAAAACTGGTTATTAGTTTTACAGGCAGTGAAATATTTTTGATCAAAGAACTCCTGTTGTAACCGGCAATGTCCAATCCTACAATCTTGTAACCTGCTGCCGGAATCTTTTCCATCTCCATTTTATCTTTCGCGCCGACGAACAAAATTTCAATTGCCTCGTCACGTTTTTTCAGCGCATTGGCAATAGCCAAAGCTGGAAAAATATGACCTCCTGTTCCACCGCCGGCAATTATTATCTTCATAGCCAGGTTTTATTTTATTCTTGCCTTTTCGTTGCCAGTAAACAAACTAAAAAGCAAAATTTTTATTTCTGTTTTATTCTACCGGTTCCTCTGTTTGTTGAGTGGCCAACTGCAAATTTTTTCCCTCTGCCTGTTCAACATTTCTTGCCACACTTAAAATAATTCCTATTGCAAAACAGGTGAACAACAAGCTGCTTCCACCCATGCTTACCAATGGCAAAGTGACCCCTGTAGTGGGAAACAGGTTTACGTTCACTGCCATATTCACCAATGCCTGGATCACTAAAGTAAAGCTGAGCGCTACCGCCAGGAATGCTCCGAATGCATAAGGGCATCGCCTGAACAACCGTATACTTCGAAACAAAAAAAGCATGTAGATCAACAATATGATGGTTCCACCCACAAGTCCATATTCTTCTATGATTATTGCATAAATAAAATCGCTGTACGGATGTGGAAGAAAATTTCTTTCCTCACTTTTGCCAGGTCCTTTACCAAAAATTCCTCCTGTTGCAATTGCAATTTTTGCCTGTTGAATTTGATAAGAAGCATCCTCCTTATCTGCATACATAAAATCCTGGACTCGCTTTATCCAGGTCGGAAATCTTCCAAATGAAAATACAGCCGGTAATTCTTTACTTACGTGATCTTTATGATTATAATAATGCGATGCAACGGTTATTAAAAATATAACAGGGATACACGCTAATCCAATTACCATCATAATATGTTTGACTTGAACGCGGCCGATAAACATGAGGAGCAATCCAATTCCCCCGATTAACAGAGCCGTTGACAAATTTGCCGGCGCTATTAACAAGCAAATAATTCCTACCGGAATAATGAGTGGAAGAAATCCCTTTTTAAAGTCTTTAATCACATTTTGTTTCCTGCTTAATTGCCTGCTCATGTACATGAAGAGCGCAAGTTTTGCGAGGTCGGAAGTTTGAAAAGTAAGGTTGATAACCGGAAGTTTTATCCAGCGACTCGCGTCGTTAATATGACTTCCATATTTTAAAGTGTAGAGCAATAACGGAATAGAAATCAAAAACAGGATCGATGACAATGGTGAATAAATTGTATAGTTCACCCGATGAGCGAAATAAATAATAATAACACCCAAACAGATGTATCCAATTTGCCGAAACAAATAACTCTCGGTCGATTTATTCAACCTGTATGCAAGGGAACCAATGCTACTGTAAACAACTAAAATACTCATCATCGTCAGCAAAATCACAATAGCCCATATCACTTTATCACCTTTGGTTCTGCTCCAAAGATTGCCTGTCATATTCTGTGCGGAAGAAAAAGTGTTAGACACTATTTGTTTTGCTTCACTCATTTACAAAAAAAAGTTTTCAATTTTAAAGGTCTTTGACCGCTTCAATAAACTGGTTGCCGCGATCTTCATAATTTTTAAAAAGATCAAAACTTGCACAGGCAGGAGACAACAATACCACATCTCCTTTATCGGCAAAGTGAAAAGCTGCCTGCACAGCATCTTTGGCACTTTGTGTATTGATCATCAGTTGAACATCATTACCAAAAGCTTCATGAATCTTTGTGTTATCCAATCCCATGCACACAATTGCTTTTACTTTTTCTTTTACCAATTCTTTTATGAAAGAATAGTCATTCCCTTTATCCACGCCGCCGAGGATAAGTATCACCGGTTTGGTCATTGATTCAAGAGCATACCAGGTGCTGTTGACATTAGTGGCTTTACTGTCATTGATAAATTCAACTCCGCGGATTGTTGCTACAGTGGCCATCCTATGTTCCAGACTTTTGAAAGTCTGGATAGCTTCCCTGATCTTTTCTTTCCTTATGCCCATCACGGCTGAAGAAATGCCTGCTGCCATTGTGTTGTATTGATTATGTTTTCCCTTTACTGCAAAATCTTCTACGTTCATTTGCATTTCTTCATTCTTCCACTTTAAATGCATTTTTGCATTAGTGATGTAAGCGCCTTCTGGTAATTCGTGGTTCATACTTATTGGTAATGGGTTAGAGTTTTTTAAAAATTTGTTCAAATATTTTATTGTTGTTTCGTCATCATCGTTGTAAATAAAAAAATCATTTTCATCCTGGTTTTCGATTATCCTAAACTTGCTGTAGATATAATTTTCAAACTTGTAATCATACCTGTCAAGATGATCTTCGGTTATGTTTGTCAATACGGCCACATCGGGTTTAAAAGTTTTTATATCATCCAACTGAAAAGAACTTACTTCTACGACGTACAATTTTTTTGGTTCCTTAGCTACCTGTCGCGCGAACGAATAACCAATGTTTCCAACCATCGCACAATCTGCATTTCCCGTTTTACAGATGTGGTAAATCATTGCTGTTGTCGTCGTCTTTCCATTACTGCCTGTAACCGCGATTATCTTACTATCATCTTTGTAGCGAAAAGCAAATTCTATTTCACTTATGATCTCAATTCCACTTTGCCTAATGGCTTTTACCATTTCATTTTTTTCGGCAATTCCCGGGCTTTTCACCACCAGCGAAGCATTCAATATTTTTTCTTTTGAATGTTTCCCTTCTTCAAAATCAATTGCCTCAGATTCCAGTTCTTTTTTCAAAACCGGCTTAATCAATCCGGCGTCACTTACAAAAACTTCCCAGTCTTTCTTTTTAGCCAGAAGACCAGCACCAATGCCACTTTCACCGGCACCCAGTATTACTATTCTATTCATTCTGCTTTTTAATTGATGGATAACAATTAAAAAAAAGGTTCTTCAACGGTATGAGATTTAACGGGTCAGAAAAGTGCATCACGGGTATTGGTATGTTTAATTACTTTTCTTAAAAAATCAGTTTTCATAAAGACAAATTTTTTAGTCTCCTGTGGCTTATAGTTTTCTATTTTTTCATAATCAAAGCATTTGTTTTAATTCTTAAATTTTTACCTGAGTTTTAAAGTGACCACCGCAAGCACCATTGTCAGAATAGTAACCACCCAAAACCTAACGGCAATCTTACTTTCGTGATAACCTAACTTTTGATAGTGATGATGCAACGGGCTCATTAAAAAAATTCTCCTGCCTTCGCCGTATTTCTTTTTCGTGTATTTGAAATAAGAAACCTGTATCATTACGCTGATATTTTCGATCAGGAACACAAAACAAAAAATAGGTATCAGCAATTCTTTTCTTACAATTATGGCAAGCGAAGCGATAATTCCACCAAGAGCGAGGCTTCCGGTATCCCCCATGAAAACCTGTGCCGGATAAGCGTTGTACCACAGGAACCCAACACAAGCACCCACAAAGGCTGCGATAAAAATGGATAGTTCACTAAGGTTAGGAATGTACATGATGTTCAAATACTCAGCGATGTTGAGGTCGCTGCTTACAAAAGCAAAGACCCCCAAACCCACACCAATGATGGCACTCACACCTGTTGCCAATCCATCCAAACCGTCCGTAATATTTGCACCATTGGAAACCGCAGTCACAATAAAAATTACAATCAGGATGTACAAAACGTAAGTGTAATCTTCAAGGCTTGCGGGCAACAAACGAGCATAATTAAATTCGTGTGTCTTTACAAACGGAATCGTGGTTATCGGCGTTTTTACGGTTACAAACCTGTGTATCTGTCCGTTCGATACAACCGTATCTTCTGCAACTTTATGTTCTCCGCGTTGTGGTACAAAAGCGGCAGAAGGAGTACCCATTATTTCGCGTTTCACTACAACATTTGGATTAAAATAAAGTGTAGCGCCGATAATAATTCCCAGCATTACCTGTCCGAAAATTTTAAACTTTCCTGCCAGCCCATCGGCATTTGTTTTCTTATGAGCTATTCCTTTAACTTTCGCTGCTTTCCGTGCACGAATCTTCAAATAATCATCTATGAATCCAATCACTCCCAACCAAACAGTACACAACAGCATCAACCGTACATACACTTTGCCCAGGTTGGCTAATAATAATGTAGGGATCAAAATGGCCAGCAGGATTATAATTCCTCCCATCGTTGGCGTGCCACTTTTCATTTGTTCGCCGGCAAGTCCCAATTCCCTTACTGATTCGCCAATTTGTTTTTTCTTTAAAATCCTGATCAGTTTTTTACCATAGATCATGGTAATGACAAGTGATAACAAAACTGCCACCAGCACCCTGAAGGTGATAAAATGGACAAGCCCGCTACCGGGAAACTTAATTCCATTTTTTGCAAACCATTCAAATAGTTGATAGAGCATTTTGTTCTTATTTCTACTTTTTATTTTTCCAGTAAATGAAACATTTCGGCCAAAATTTCTTTGTCGTCAAAATGTTTCCTTACTCCTTTTATTTCCTGGTATTTTTCATGTCCTTTTCCTGCAACTAAAATGATATCTTTCTTATGTGCGAAAGAAACCGCGGTCTTGATCGCTTCTTTTCTGTCGGTAATTGAAAGCGTTTTCTTTCGTGCAGTAATGGGGACCCCGGCTTCCATTTCCTTGATAATTTCTTCAGGCTCTTCATTTCGTGGGTTATCAGAAGTGAGAATTACTTTATCGCTGTACTCGCAGGCCACTTCCGCCATTTGTGGACGCTTTGCTTTGTCACGGTTTCCACCACATCCAACTACCGTAATAATATTTTCTTCACCCTGCCGAAGATTTTTTATTGTTGCTAACACATTTAATAATGCATCCGGAGTGTGTGCATAATCCACAATCCCGACAATCTTTTCATTTGGTGAAACGATATAATCAAACCTTCCTTCAGCACCACTTGTATTGCTGAGAATTTGCAAAACCTTGTTTTTATCTTCACCCATACAAACTGCCGCGCCATACACTGCCAGCAGGTTATATGCATTAAATGTTCCTATCAACCTGAAGTGTACTTCCACATCATCGATCATTAATTCGAGCCCCAGCAAAGAATCTTCAAGAATTCTTCCCTTGAAATCAGCCATTGTTTTAAGGCTGTACAAAAATTTTCTTGCCTTCGTATTTTGAAGCATCACACTTCCTCTTTTGTCATCTGCATTGCTCAATGCAAAAGCTGTTGAAGGCAATCCGTCAAAAAATGCTTTCTTTACTCTTATGTATTCATCAAAAGTTTTGTGGTAATCAAGATGGTCGTGGGTGATGTTGGTGAAAATTCCTCCTGCAAAATGAAGCCCTTCAATTCGTTGCTGATGAATTGCGTGCGAACTCACTTCCATAAAAACATGCGTGCAACCGGAAGCGTACATTTTTCCCAAAATCTCATTCAGGCTTATTGGGTCAGGAGTCGTGTGTGTTGCGGGAAGCACTTCATTTTCAATTTGGTTCTGAACCGTGCTGATCAAACCACATATATTTCCAAGCGAACTAAATAACCTGAACAATAAAGTAGCAACAGTTGTTTTTCCGTTGGTTCCCGTAACGCCGACTAATTTTATTTTTTCGGTTACCCGACCATAAAAATTATGGGCCATAACTGCTGCTGCTCCGGCGCTGTTTTTAACTACGACATAATGAACTTCTTCTTTCAACGCACCCGGAAGATCTTCGCAAACGATAACAGATGCACCATTATTTATTGCAGTATCAATATAGTCATGTCCGTCATTTACAGTTCCTTTTATTGCGATAAAGCAGGAACCCGGCTTCACTTTCCGTGAGTCGATCTGTAAATCCAAAACCTGTATGGCTGTGTCGCCGACAACCGATTCAAGTTTTACCTGGTATAATATTTCCTGCAATGAAGCCATTAATTCAATTGTAATTTTATCGTTTGTCCTTTATTAAATGCTGTGTTTTGTGCCAATGATTGATAGATTACTTTGCCCCTGCCTGATGCCGAAACTTTTAAGCCCATATTTTCTAATAAATAAACTGCGTCCTTTAATCCCATTCCTGTTACATCAGGAACTTTTTTATCTGAAACAGACACATTGTCTGTTAGAAGTTTTGCCTTATCATCCTGCAAAAAACCTGTTGACCACTTTCCAGCTGATGAATCGGTTTCATTGTATTTAAACTGTTCCAGGATATCATTGACATCCTTTTTCATTCCATAAAATTTATAGAGATCGTTATCTGCCGGAACGGTATGTGGATTGAAATAATCTTTGGCGATGCGTGTAGCATAAAGTTTATCAGAAATTTCTTTGAACACGGGGCCGGCAACTGAAGCGCCATAAACATGTTCTGATTCCCGACTGTTTTGGATCACCACACCAATTGTGTAAACAGGATGATCAGCTGGGAAAAACCCCATAAAAGCAGATTGGTAAATTTTATTGCCTTTATTATATCCGTGATTGTCCATTGCCGAAACTGCAGTCCCGGTTTTTCCGGCAATCTGGTAAATGTTATTCGCCAATGCATGGCCGGTTCCATCTTCATAATTTACAACCGCCTCCAAACAACCTTTTAGTTTTCCCAAAGTGGCATCGCTGCAAATTTTATCAATCAATACCTCAGGGTTAAAAGTTTCAATCGGACCGCTTAAATCATTTATGGAATTCACCAAATAAGGCTTCATCATTTTACCGTCGTTTGCTACGGCATTGTAAAGCATCACCAGATTTAGTGGCGTTTCCAACTCTTCATATCCGTGGGCCATAAATGGAATGGTTGTCTTTGCCCAATATTTACTGGTTGGTTTTTTAATGTAAGGCTTTGGCACACCCACAATGTCAATTCCCGGCTTCTGGTCGAGCCGCAAATCGTGCAAATGCTCGTAAAATTTCTGTGGCTGATTGTGATAATACATATCCGCCATTTTTGCAAAAGCCACATTGGATGAAATGGCAAAAGCTTCTTTCACCGTAATCTTCCCGGTTCCCAAATGAGAATCAGTAATGTTCAATCCATAAAAATTCTTTCTTCCTCCTTCACAATCCACAATACTGCCGGTATCAACATATTTATCTTCCAATAAGGAAGTTAGCGTTGCCAATTTAAATATGGAACCCGGTTCAGTTCTCATACCCAAACCGTAATTATAATCTTCCCAGTAAGTGCCATCAGGCATTCTTCCCAGGTTGGCGATTGCTTTTATTTTGCCGGTCTTCACTTCCATAACGATCGCACTGCCATGAACGGATTTATTCTGATCCATCATTTTCAACAATGCATTTTCAGCAATATCCTGTATGTAAGTATCGATAGTCGTAACAACATCTTTACCATTTTCAGGTTCAATTTCTGCGCCATCAACCGGAACATAAGTGCCAGCTGTGTAACGCATCAATCTCTGCCCGGTTTGTCCTTTCAAAACACTGTCAAACGATCTTTCCAAACCCACGTTTTTACTTGTGTCACCACGGGAAAGCCCAATGGTTCTGTTAGCAAGCAAAACATAAGGATTTACCCTGTTGTCCCTCACTTCCACAATGAAACCACTTTTGTTTCTGCCTTCCCTTATTAAGGGGAACTCACGCAGGTGCTGGTAGTCTTCAAAAGAAATTTTTCTTTTCAAACAATAGTAGCGCAAGCGCTTTTTGTATTTTGACAGAAGCAATTTTTTATAGGCAGATGCACTTTGGTCTTTAAAAAGTTGTGAAAGGCAAATGCTTAATGAGTCCACATTTTTGTAGAATCTTTTCCCGTCTTTTTCAAGGAGGCCATCGGCACCAAAATCAATATAAATGTCAAACACAGGGATCGATGTACTGAGCATATTTCCGTCTTCGCTGAAGATAGTTCCTCTTTCAGCGTCAATATCCATATACTTCAAATGTTGTTTATTGCTCATGCTCTTCCAATAATTTCCCTGGACCTTTTGGATATAAATTGCCCGTCCCAAAACCACTGCTCCCAATCCGATCATGAAAAGAAAGCAAAGGTGGACGCGCCATAATATGTCTTTTTTTATATCCAAGTTGTATTAGAGTTTAATGTTAGGGTTTAAATTCTCTTCAACTTTTTCATTCAAACCTTATTCATTTTCCTTCAACGTATCAATGATCCGCAAAGGAGGCGCCGTTAATGGTTTTAATCCTAATGGCGCAACCGCTTTTGCCAATTCACTTTCCTTACTCCTGAAAATCACTTCCTGTTTTACTGTCTTAAACTCATATTCCATTTCCTTCAAATTCTTTTCAGTTTCATTTATTTTTCTCATCGTCTTATCTGCATAATGACCATTTGCGATATAGATAATTGCGATAGCAGCTATGAAAAAATAAAAAGGAATATTTTTTACGATCCAGCGGTTGTACATCCAAAGCCAATGCTTTCTTTTAGATGTTACTTTAGGATTTTTTTCCTCAATATTATTTTGTTCACTTGTCATCCTTTACAGATCATTTATTAATGCAACAATCATTTTCTATGAAACTTTTATCTTTTCAGCAACGCGTAATTTCGAGCTCCTTGATCGCGGATTCATTTTCTGTTCCTCAGTTGACGGGACAATTGGCTTTTTAGTGATAACCTTCAATACGCTTTTCACAGGTTTTCCGAAAAGATCTTTTGATGGTTCATTTTCGAAATTTCCGTTCCTGAAAAAATTCTTTACCAACCGGTCTTCCAAAGAATGAAAAGTGATAACAGCGATTCTTCCACCTTCAGCCAACACTTCAACTGATTGAACAAGCAATTCTTTCAATACATCTAATTCATCATTTACTTCAATGCGCAACGCCTGGAAAACCTGGGCAAAATATTTTTCAGGATTTCCTTTCACTACTGGCGCAATCGCATTTTTAAATCCATTGATAGTAGAAACGTTTAGTGTTTTTCGTGCTTCTAAAATCCGTTTAGCCAATGTTTTCGAATTAGTAACCTCACCGTACTGTTCAAAGATTTTGTGTAATTGTTCTTCAGAATAGTTAGCAACAATTTCGGCAGCGGTTTTTCGATCGTTCCTGTTCATCCGCATATCCATCTTTGCATCAAATCTTGTAGAAAAGCCCCTTTCGGCTACATTGATCTGGTGACTTGAAACACCCAGGTCAGCAAGAATTCCGTTCACCTTATCGATTTTGTGCAGGCGAAGAAACCGTTTAAGGTGACGAAAATTGTGTGGAATAAAAGTTACCCGTTTGTCATCCGGTAAATTTCTTCGCGCGTCTTCATCCTGGTCAAAAACGATCAGTCTGCCATCAGCGTTTAATTTTTCGAGGATCTTCTTACTATGGCCACCTCCGCCAAAAGTGCAATCCACATAAATTCCTGAAGGCATGATTTGCAATGCGTCGATCACTTCATTCAATAATACCGGCACATGATATGCCTGTTGCATAATTATTGTTTGATTGTTTTATCACCCGCCATTACTTCTTTAGCCAGGTCGCTAAATGCCTCCGGTGAAAAAGTTTCAAAGAACTCCTGGTATTTGGCTTTATCCCAAATTTCTATTTTGTCTATTGCGGAAACCAAAACGATATCCTTTTCAAGACCGGCATATTCCATGAGGTTTTTGGGAAGCAAAAGTCTTCCCGCTCCATCAGGACTAACCTGCGTGGCCCCGTTTAAAAAATAGCGTTTGAATTGCCTTACTTTTGGATCAAAATCATTCAACTTGCCCAGCTCCGAAAAAATAGGCTCCCAGCTCGCTGAAGTGTACAAGCTGAGGCATTTTTCAAATCCACGATTTACAACAAAAACATCTACTCCGTTTTCCGGCAATTGTTTCTTAAAACCTGCCGGCAGCAGAAAGCGTCCTTTCGCATCGAGGGTAGCTTCGTATTCGCCTATGAAGCCGGTCATGTTGTACTTGTTTGTTGAAAAAATTCAATATCCTCCACAAAATAACACTTTTTCCCACTTTTGCAACATTTTCTCAAAAAACTTTTTTATCCACAAGTTTAGAAACGAGCGCCATCACAACTTTGAGTGGAAAAGATGGGTTTTTTTAATAAAATAGGTGTGAATTAGATGTTGAAAAGCAGTGGATAAACCTTTAAAGTGAAATTTTATTCTGCGAAGAAATCAGGATGAAAGCAATAGAAATAGAAGTAAAATTAATGTGAGCAAAATATCAGGCACTTTTTTTCACTACCGAAAAATCAAGTGTAAAGCAGCTTCCCTTTCCGGGGGTACTTTCGGCTTTTATTTTACCACGGTGAGCGTCAACAATGGTTTTTACATAACTCAAGCCAAGCCCAAAACCTTTGATATTATGAATATTGCCCGTATGTGCCCGGTAGAATTTTTCAAAAACACGATTGAGCGTTTCTTTATTCATACCAATACCGTTGTCTTCAATTTTGATCCGAAAATGGCTGTTATAATTGCAGGTAGTTACCTTGATCCTGGGCTCTTCCTTTGAATATTTAACCGCATTATCAAGCAGGTTGTTGATGATGTTGGTAAAATGAACATCGTCGGCCAGGATCAGGTCATTGGTAGCTTTGAAATCGGTTTCCAAAACACCATTTTTTTCTTTTACGGGAAGTTGAATATTGTTGATCGCAGAACGCATTAATTCATGTGCATGAAGTGGAACCAAATTCAATTGCACTTCCTGTTTGTCCATCAAAGCAGCTTCCAGGATGGTTTCTACCTGTTTATTCATCCGCTTGTTTTCGTCTTTGATTATGCCCGAAAAATATTCCATCTTAGATTTATCTTTCAACACTTTTTCATTTTTTAAAGCATCAACCGCAAGAGAAATAGTTGCAATTGGTGTCTTAAATTCATGCGTCATGTTGTTGATGAAATCCGATTTTATCTCGCTTAGTTTTTTCTGGCGAAGTAATGCCCGAATAGTAATGAAAAACGCAGTGAAAATAATAAAGGTGAAGATCAGCGCCCCTATAAGCATCCAAACCATTTGTTTCCAAACAACATTTTTCACATGCGAAACAACCACAACCAATAATTCCTGCGGCGCCAAAGCATTGGCAAAGCTGTTGCCTGGCGGATCAAGAGGATAAACCACAGAAAAGTTGTTCACAGAATCGCTATAGGCCGAATAGAAATTTTTGGATTGAAGGTCATCACCAATCATCGAAGTAGTGGTAACTGCAAACTCAAAATCCACTCCTTTTGCATTGTTCTTTTCAAACTCTTTATTAATTATGGAACGGATTTCGTGCTCTGTAAAATTGTGGGCAATTGTGGATGGAAAAACATTAAGGGGAAAAAGCAGGTCAGCATTTTTTCTGTTATCCATGCCAGTGATCTTGGCGCGCTCGTTCACAAGGTCTTGTGCGGCTTGGGTAGTTACCATTTTGATGGTTTCTTCAAACTGGTATTCCTTGTCTTGAAGTGCTTGCCGGATCCAAACAATTTGAAAAAAAATGATTCCCAGTAAGGAGATAAAAACCAGTAAAGTTATTATTGGGAAAATTTTTTTCATTCAGGCAAATTTAATCTTCAATGGCCGCAAATCAGCCATAGCAGGGAGTTGGTTCGGTTTTTTAACTAACTCTTATCTTTTAATTTATCAATAAAGAAAGGATTTTTTATTTTTTTTGAGCAAATAAAATTAATTTAGAATTATGATATCACCATCCAAAGGAACACTATTGATCGCTAACCCGTTTTTGAAAGATCCGAATTTTAGCCGGACAGTCATCTTCCTTTGTGAAAACGTAAAAGAAGGAACTTTCGGGTTTGTATTGAACAAACAATTTCCCGGAAAGTTAAATGAATTAATTCCTGACCTGGAAATGCCAGCTTTCCCCGTTTATACCGGGGGACCTGTTCAACCCGATTCCCTGCATTTTTTGCATCAATACCCCGAACTCATTATTGGAGGTGTTGAAGTTTTCGAAGGAGTTTATTGGGGAGGAAATTTTGAAAGTCTGCAGATCCATTTACGAAACAATGATATTAGTCCAGAAAAGATCCGCTTTTTTGTTGGTTACAGCGGATGGACAGAAGGCCAGCTGGATATGGAAATGAAAGAAGATAGCTGGATAACGGCAACGGCTACACGAAAACTAATTTTTGAGATAAGCGCTTCCGACACATGGAAAGAATCCCTGAATGTTTTAGGCGGCGATTATAAAATGATGGCCAATTATCCAATCGATCCCCAATTGAATTAATGGCAGGTTTCTTGATTGAGCAAAATAAAATTTGTTTTATGAAACGATTATTGATTTTGCTTGTCTTAATGGGCGCGGGCGTTTGGTGGATGATGATGGATAAAGACAAAAAAGAAGTGAAAGAAAGAGGGCAGCTAACCAAAAAGAAATTGAAAAAAACACATTTTCCCAAAAAAGAAATAGTCGTTGAGTGACTCTTGGTTTAGTTTCCTATTTTTATCGAAAAACGATTGCTCTATCAAATCTTATTATATCCATCGAGGGCAGCATTGCATTTTTATTGCCGGAAAATTGTTATCAACTATAAGGATTTACTTAGTGAAAAGGGGCCTTTGCTTATTGCCGCGAATCATCCGAATTCGTTTCTTGATGCGATAATTATAAGTACCGTTTTTAAACAACCGGTTTATTCACTGGCGCGTGGCGATGTTTTTGCCAATAGATTTTTTTCAAAAGTCTTGCAGTCAGTAAATATGCTCCCGGTTTACAGGCTAAGTGAAGGCGCGGAAAATCTTGGTTACAATTATCTCACATTTGAGGTATGCAAAAAATTGTTTGAAGAACAAAATGTCGTATTGATCTTTAGTGAAGGCGGCTGCACCAATGAATGGAAACTTCGTCCGCTGAAAAAGGGAACAGCCCGCCTTGCAATAAGTGCATGGAAAGAAAGTATTCCTTTAAAAGTATTACCACTGGGAATTAATTACAATTCGTTCCGCTCTTTTGGCAAAAATGTGCATCTGAATTTTGGAAAAATAATTACGCCAAATGACCTTGAATTTATCAACCAGGAAGGAAAAGCCATAAATATTTTCAACGAAAAATTAGAAGCGCAATTAAAAAACCTGGTATATCACATTGAACCAAATGATCGTCAAAAGCATCATGAACATTTCTATGAAAAACCATCCACTTTTAAAAAGATCATTTTATTTATTCCAGCTGTGATTGGTTTTATCCTGAATGCACCACTGTATTTTATCATTCATTTATTCATTAAAGACCGCGCAGAAGATCATTATGATTCAATCATGACTGGAATTTTATTTTTCTTTTATCCTGTATATGTTTTGGCACTCACTCTTGTCTTGTTTTTTGTGACACGAAATGTTTTATCCTTCTTTTTATTGTTGGTAATGCCTTTTACAGCATGGAGCTATTTGCAGGTAAAGCCGCAGATCAAAAAATAAATTTTCCAATTTTGTTCGTTTACTGCAGAATCAGCACAAAAAAAGAGGCTGCCTTTTTCAGACAACCTCTTTATAAATTATTCCAACCCTATTAATCTTCTACTTTCAGTTTACCTTTTTGTTTGGCAACTACTTCTTCGGCAATATTATTCGGAGCCGGTGCATAGTGGCTGAACTCCATGGTTGAAGTGGCGCGTCCGCTGGAAATTGAACGCAACTGGGTTACGTATCCAAACATTTCGCTCAACGGAACCTTTGCTCTTATCACCTGGACACCATGTTTGGTATCCATTCCTTCCAGCATTCCACGACGGCGGTTTAAGTCTCCTGTAACATCACCCATGTATTGATCAGGAGTCAACACTTCCACTTTCATGATCGGTTCCAATAATACCGGGCTTGCTTTTCGCCCTGCTTCACGGAAACCTTGCTTGGCACACAATTCAAAAGACATCGCATCAGAGTCAACCTGGTGGAAAGATCCGTCAAACACACGCACTTTCATATTTTCCATCGGGTAGCTTGCCAAAACACCTGTTCCCATTGCACTTTCAAAACCTTTCTGGATAGCAGGAACAAATTCTTTTGGAATTGATCCACCAAACAAGTCATTTACAAACTGGAAATTTCCTTTTCCTTCTTTCACAAACTCTTCGTCAGCAGGACCAATGTTGAAAACAATATCTGCAAACTTACCACGACCACCGGTTTGTTTCTTCAAAACTTCACGATGTTCAATTGTTTTTTTAAATGCTTCTTTATAAGCTACCTGTGGAGCACCCTGGTTAATTTCTACTTTGAATTCGCGTCTTAAACGATCGATGATAATTTCAAGGTGCAATTCACCCATACCGCGAAGAATTGTTTGTCCTGTTTCTTCATCCGTATTAACACGAAGTGTAGGATCTTCTTCAACGAGCTTTGAAATTGCCATTCCCATTTTATCAACGTCGGCCTGTGTTTTCGGCTCGATAGCAATTGCAATTACCGGTTCAGGGAAAGTCATTGCTTCCAAGACAATTGGATGATCTTCGTCGCACAAAGTATCACCTGTTTTGATATCTTTAAAACCAACAGCGGCACCAATATCACCAGCCTGGATAAAATCGACCGGATTTTGTTTGTTGGCGTGCATCTGCATAATTCTTGAGATCCGCTCATTCTTTCCGGTACGGGTATTCAAAACATAAGAACCGGAATTCAATTTACCACTGTAAGCGCGGAAGAAGGCAAGACGGCCAACGAAAGGATCGGTAGCAATCTTAAATGCCAAACCTGAGAATGGCTCTTTAGGATCGCAATGACGTTCAATAATATCACCGGTATTAGGATCAGTTCCTTTGATCGCAGGCAAATCCATTGGACCCGGCAAATAACGAACGATCGCATCCAAAGCGGTTTGAACACCTTTGTTCTTAAATGCTGAACCACACATCATCGGGATGATAGACAAATCAATCGTTGCTTTACGAATCGCTTCGTGCATTTCATCTTCAGTGATGGAATTAGGATCATCAAAAAACTTCTCGAGTAATTTATCATCGTACTCTGCCACAGCTTCCACCAAATGCTGCCTCCATTCCGCTACATCATCTTTCATGTCATCCGGAATAGGAACTTCTGTATAAGTCATTCCCTGGGTTGCATCATCCCAAACAATTCCTTTCATTGTGATCAGGTCAACTACACCCTTGAAAGAGTCTTCAGCACCGATGGGCAATTGTAATGGAACTGCCTTAGCACCGAGCATTTCTTTTACCTGCTTAACAACATTTAAGAAGTCTGCACCGGAACGATCCATTTTATTTACAAAACCAATACGCGGTACTTTATATTTATTAGCCTGGCGCCAAACGGTTTCACTTTGAGGTTCAACACCACTCACTGCACAAAACAAGGACAACAACCCGTCAAGAACACGAAGAGAACGTTCAACTTCCACGGTAAAATCCACGTGGCCCGGAGTGTCGATGATGTTGAACTTGTACTGGTGTGAATCAGGCAACTTCTGTCCCTGCTTGGTTGGAAAATTCCAAAAGCAGGTGGTAGCGGCAGAGGTAATGGTAATACCTCTTTCCTGCTCCTGTTCCATCCAGTCCATTGTAGCAGCACCGTCATGAACTTCACCAATCTTGTGGTTCACGCCCGTGTAGTACAGAATACGCTCTGTAGTAGTGGTCTTGCCCGCGTCAATGTGAGCGGCAATACCAAAATTTCTCTGAAATCTTAAATCGGCCATTTGGCTTGTTTTTATTTTTATTATTAATTTTTAATCGTTTCTCCCAAGTTTTTTGCTGAAAAATCTGCTCTTTCAAACGAAAGATCCAGCATACTTTCTTTAGAGGGCGCAAAGGTACGAAGAATCTATAAAAAAGTATAGTCTTTTAAGGAGTAATTATTCAAAAACGGATTGTTTAACAAAAAAAATTAAGCAGGGAAGATTTTGCCTTACCAAACATAGGTTGCTACTGTTCCCGGGTTCAACGAAGTAACAGCGGATTTACTTTCATAACTAATTTTGAAGGATTTTTGCTCTTTACCCGCATTCAACACAATCAAGACGATATTTCCCTTCGCAGTTTGGAAAGCCACATTGGGTAAGTCATTGATCTGATTTGATTCTACCCGAAAAGATCCCGGCCTCACAAATTTTGAGGCATGTGCGATTATATAATAAGATTGATTTCTCTTAAACTGATCTTTGTCGATGGTGACCGCGCCCAAACACGTATTACAGCCGCCATCAGTATGCGGTTCCAAATTCGGATCAGATGCAAGATTCCATTCCAAAACATTCCTGCTCCAGTTGCGGCTTGCTCCAACAATTAAATTTTCAATCGCCCATGAAAGATCTCCCTGGAAAGTGGAGGCAGAGCCTGTATATTGTTCC
>DASTXM010000181.1:0-11508 GCA_035765495.1 Hanamia sp. | reverse complement strand
TTCTGCCAACACCAGCTTCCATAGATAACCCAAATCAGAACTATGTGTTTTGCTTAACAGGATTACTTCGTCTATAATTAATTTACCTACATATAATATGCTGACCGGTATAGCTGACCGGATCAGCCTGAGCAGAATATTTAAGATAGCGTACCAGTGATTGGTTTCCCAAACCAGTTTAAAAAAGCGGGGAAGGTTTCCGAGCGCCGCAAATTTTTCTTTGAGTGTAGGTTTAGGAAGTGTATTTACGAGGGGCCTCGGCATATATTATTTATTTACAAGCAAGAGTGAAAAATAGTTGATCAGAAAAAAAATGTGCCTGTTTGTGGCTTTACTGATGTTTTCTTCTTTTTTGTCTGCTTACAATCAAATGTAAGCGATATATGAAAATAAAAGTTTTTGGGGAGGCGGTGTGGGGGAATTGTATTTTGGGGAACGTTGACGGGGAAGAGATTTTCTTTTGCTGGCCAAAAGTTTTTTTTATCACAAAGGCGCGAAGGCAAAGGTTCAAGAAGAGAGAAAAAGAAGTTTTTTGCCACTAAGACGCGAAGGCGCGAAGGTGCACGAAGGAGATTCCCTGACGCAAGGGATTTGCCGGTAAACGATGAATGTTTTTTATGCGCGTCGCAATGATGTTCTAATGGGCATTTGTGTTCTGGAACTGTCGGGTGGGGACACCCGCCAGGGGGAAGGAGATTTTTTTTGCTGGCGCAAAAGGTTTTTTGCGACGAAGGTGCGAAGGCTTGAAGGTGCACGAAGGAACTGTCGGGTGGGGACACCCGCCAAGGGGAATTTTATGCGCCTCGCAATGATGTTCTAATGGGCATTTGTGTTCTGGAACTGTCGGGTGGGGACACCCTCGAGGGGGAAGCATCCATTCAACTTTTAGTCCTACCCAAATGCATGTGAGGCTATTCACTTCTTAAACTCTTTACCGGATTTGCTCTGGCTGCTTTTATTGCCTGGAAACTGATCGTGATAATGGTTATTATGATCGCTGCAACGCCTGCCCCTATGAAAACAAATGGGTTTATGCTGATTCTGTAATCGTATTGCTGTAGCCAATTATGCAAATAATAATAGGCAACAGGTGACGCGATAACACAACTTAGTAAAACCAGCACCACAAATTCTTTTGACAACAACATCCATACTTCCGGTACGCTTGCTCCCAGAACTTTACGGATTCCAATTTCTTTAGTGCGCTGTTCGGCCAGATAAGCCGCCAGGCCAAATAACCCAAGGCATGAAATAAATATCGCCAATGATGCAAATAACCCGGAGAGCTTCCCGATAAGCGTTTCAAAATCAAACTTTGCAGCATAGCTTTCATCTACAAAATGATACTCATAAGGATAGGCCGGATTGTATTTATTGAATATCCTGGTAAGTTTGGCTATGGCTTGTTGTGCATTTACTGTTGGTGATAACCGGTAAGTAATAACATTGGACCAGTCGGGTACATAAGCAAAAATGGTTGGCTCCGCATCCGCAAATGGTGAAGCCATTATAGCGTCTTTTACGATACCGATAACTTTTACATGTTGCGGCACATCATGCCACGTAATGATCTGGTTGAGTGGTTGTTTATAACGCATGCGTTTTACCGCAGCTTCATTTAAAACAACGGTAAGAGAGTCTGCACCTAGCGAACCGGTAAAATTGCGGCCGTTAATAATTTGCATTCCCATCGTTTTAAAATAATCTGCATCCGATACAGCAACAGTTGAAAGAGCTAATGATTCACCGGGCAGCTTACCTTCCCAATCATCTATTCTTTGATTTCCCCAAATGTCTGTAACAGGGCTGGATGATTTTGTTACACTGGTTACCATACCACTCTGCAGCATTTCATTTTTTAGCGGTTCATAGTTTTGCTGCAGGCTGCCGCTGATATCGGTGCTTACCAAAAGATTTGCGTTATAACCCGCAGGCCTCTCTTTTGCATATTCAATTTGCTGGTAAACGATAACCGTGCTTATAATTAAAGCAATAGAACAACTGAACTGCAACACCACTAAAATCTTTCTTGGTAATGATGCAGTTTTTCCCGGATGAAATGTTCCTTTTAAAACTTTTACAGGATTGAAGGATGATAGATAGAATGCCGGCCGGCTTCCTGCAAGCAACCCTGTTATTAATACATAGCCTGCAATGATGAGCCAGAAGAAAATGTTATGGTAAGGAATACTGATGTTTGATTTGGTGAGCGAATTAAAGGCAGGCAACACAAGCGCCACAAACAGCAATGCAAATAAAAAAGCGATGAACGCAGTAAAAATAGCTTCGACCAGAAACTGATAAACCAGGTTGCTGCGATGTGCGCCGGCTGATTTCCTGATGCCTACTTCTTTCGCTCTTTTTTGCGAGCGGGCTGTAGAAAGATTCATGAAGTTGATGCACGCAATAATGAGAACAAGCAAACCTATGATGCTGAACATTCTGACGTAGTCGATAAAACCGCCTGCCACACCATCCCGGTAATCAGAATATAAATGCCAATCTTTAAGGGGCTGCAGCATTACTTCTGCATGATTTATTTTATAGTCTTCGGGATTATATTGTTTTTCTAATTCACGCAGCGCAGGTTCTACCCGGGCATAAGAAACATTTGGTTCTAACGCCACAAATGTTTCAAAAGAATTATTACGCCAGTTGGAAAGATTTTCTTTTACCCAACTAAAATTTTGAACTGCATAATTAAAGGGAACAATAAAATTAAACTGAAGAGTAGAGTTAGCGGGCAGATCTTTTAATATGCCCGTTACTTTTAAATCGTGATAATTATCAAACCGTACGGATTGATTCATTGCATCTTCATTGCCAAACAATGCTTTTGCAGTTGATTCAGTCAACACAATTGAATAAGGATCTTGCAAAGCCGTGTTGCTATTCCCTTCCAGGAATGGATATTGAAAGATTTTAAGGAAGTTATTGTCTTCTATTGCGCCTGTTTGAAAAATCTTTTTATCGCCGTTCATCAGGAGGTGACCGCCAATCCAGTTGGGTTGTGATACATATTTTAAACCGGGCACATTTTGTTTGATAGCACCTGCGAGCGGAAGCGGGGTGGATCCATTCACGCTTATGATTCCATTATTATCCGTTTTTAATTTTACACTATAAGCTTGTTGATAACCGGGTAAAAAACGGTCATAAGAAAGCTGGTAATACACCCAAAGCCCGATCATTAACGCCACACCCATACCTGTTGCAAGACCAAGAATATTCAATGCGCTGTAGATCTTATTGTTTACAAGATTTCGCCACGCTGTTTTGAAATAGTTTATAAACATGATTTAGTTTTTCGATTTAGAAACCAACCAATAATCTGAATTTTCATTTTCGCATTCCCTCATTTTCAAACTGGTACATTACTCACTTCTCCAACTCTTCACCGGATTGCTATCGCTGCTTTTACCGAATTTATACAATTAGCTTCCCCAAACTCTGCTCCTGTCATTTCAGTTGTTTATTTTATCCTTGCTTATCAACGGCCCTTATCAATCTTCCATAATAATAATCTGATTTTATTTTCTTTGCTGCTTCATTCAATTGCTTTTTCAGCGATGGACTGTCGGGCATTTCACCGGCAATTTTCATCAACACTTCTGACTGGTAATAATCAGAATGAATATTTCCGGCATATTGAATCAGCTTGCTCCATTCAGACTCATCTTTTATATTTGGATCGATCAGCTTTTTTAAGATTTCCGATTGGTAATAGTCACTTTTCATTCCCTGCATGGCGGCAATAGTTTGTGAATAGCGATCATTGGGAATGTCTTTATTATCAAGCAATGATGAGAGGATCACTGATTTATAATAGTCGCTTTTCATGCTTTTAACCACTTTCATTAACCTGGTAAATTTTTCATCAGAAATGGTATTGTGATTTAAAAGGTTTTTCAATATTTCAGACTGGTAATAATCCGACTTCATGTGATCCACAATAGATAACACTCCGTCAAATTGTTTTCCATTCAATGCTGATTTCAACAAATTATTGATGGTGGTATATTGATAATAATCCGATTTCATATTGGCTACCGTTTTAAGATAGGCATCGGAGGTCGCGTCATTGCTGAGAAAAGAAGTCATGACACCATTTAATAATTCGGATTTGTAATAATCACTGCTGAGATATTGATCTGTTTTGTTCAACAGACTTACCATTTCATCTTTTGATACTTTTTCATTTTTCAAAAGCCATGCGAGATACATTTCCTTTACGTAATCGCTTTTAAACCGGCTTACTTCATTCAATACACCGGTTGTTCCGCTCTTCGCAAAAATTCTTTGTACACGGTTATTCGCATCTATTCCATAATCGATCATGGCTTTCACACACTGCTCAATAAGCGCTTGATCATTAGCATCAGGATTGATCTTCTTTACGCCATTAATAGTATAAGTGAGTGTATTTCCATCAGCAGTGCTGACATATAGTGATTGGTTTTTTAGGTGGTATTCAATAGAGCCGTTGGGCGATATTTTTTCAATGCTTTTATCATCCGCCCCAAGCGTTACGTCTCCTTTTACGGTAAGGCTGGTATTTTCATCGCCGTTGTTTACCTGTAGCTGGAAAGTGTTGTTGGTGTTTGAATAAGAAATTTGATTTTTTTGTGCTTCCACAAATTGTGTGGCGGTGCAGCACAGCATTACAATAAAGAGTATTTTTTTCATCGTGTATGTATTTTATTTAATTAATTTATTTATTCAGTTATTGATTGCATATAGCAGTGATATTGATTCCACAACTTTCCCATTAATAGTTCGCCATTCACTTTTATTTATTCTGTTCTTAAACTCTTTACCGGATTGGCCATTGCTGCTCTGCCTGCCCTTATACATAAAATCGCAAGTGCTGTTGTAATCATAATGATTCCGCTTAATAAAAATATCCACCAGCTTAAGTTCGTGTGGTAAGCGAAATTCTGAAGCCAGTTGTGGGTAGCCCACCAGGCAATGGGAATCGCAATTACAAAAGCAACCGCAATTAATTTTACAAAGTCAAAAGATAACAAGGTTATGATCTGCCTTACAGAAGCTCCGAGTATTTTTCTTACTCCGATTTCTTTGATACGCTTATTCGTGATAAAAATGACAAGTCCGAGCAGGCCTAAACAACTGATGATAACCGCCACTACTGAAGCCCAGGCTAATAATTTTGAAAGTTGCTGATCGGCTTTATAAAAGTTTTCTATCTTTTTATCCAAAAATGTGTAATCAAAATCTACATCCGGATAAATGCTTTTCCATGCTGCCTGCATTTTATTGATGGCCGTGTTCCAGGTTGCCGGGTTTGGCTGTAGCGCAATGTGCATCACATAACCAAACTTAGGAGCGGCATAATAAATCAAAGGATGTATCACACTTCTTACGGAAGCAAGATTGAAATCTTTCATCACACCTACAATCGGTTTTTGAGAATTACCAAAATCAAGAAAATGCCCGATGGCTTCTGCAGGATTTTTAAACCCCAACTGCCTCGCAAGGGTTTCATTTATTAAAAATTCAGTTGCCGAATCGGACGGTAGAATATTTCTTCCGGCAATTAGTTTAATATCATACACACTTAAAAACGCCGTGTCTCCATTTCTTGAATCCACCTGTAGTTTAACCTCTTTGCCTTTATCTTTATAAGACACCTGTGTGCTCATTTGGCCGCTAAATGCCGGAGACTGGTTGCCCAAACTGACTTCTTGTATTTCAGGAATTTTACTCACCTCCTCTTTCAATACAAATTTTTTATTATCAGGCTTAAAAAAATCAAAAGGCACATAAAAATTAATAATCGCGTCTTTTCTAAACCCCATATCTTTTTGCAACGAATAATGAATTTGCTTATTCACCACCAGCACTGCAATGATAAAGACCTGGGCGATGATAAACTGGAACACGATCAGCGTCTTTCGCATCCAGGCACTCCGGGTCACTCCCGTATTGGTTACCACATTATTTTTTAAAACCGCTACCGGGTTAAATTTCGTCAGAATAAATGCCGGATATAAACCTGCGATGATACTTACGCCCGCTATCAGCAGAAAAAAGAAAAACCATATAACGGGCTGTGTGTACAGGTAACTAAAATGCAATCCTTCAGGAATAAAACCTGTAAAAGCTTTTAAAAGCAGCGGCGTGATCGCAACAGACACGATAGCGGTAAATAAAGTCAGCAAAAATGTTTCTGACAGAAACTGCAGGATCAACTGGTTTTTTTTACTGCCCAACGTTTTGCGAATGCCAATTTCTTTTGCCCGTTGTGTGGCTTGTGCGGTGGATAGATTAATAAAATTGATAGCGCCGAGTAAAAGGAGGAAAACGGCCAGCAGTATAAGATTACGAACCGTTGACATATCCACTTCTCCACCCAGTTCAGTATTGGTATGTACATCGCTTAAAGGCTGCAAGCGGTGGATCGTTTTGCGGTCATCAGGACCTGAACTATGCGCGTTAAAAACTGCGGCGATCTGCTTGTTTATTTGTGCTGCCTGCACACTGGGAGAGAGCTTTACGATGGTCTGAAAATTAGAATTGGTGTTTCCCCATTCATTCCAACTGTAATTTTCTTTCAGGTTTGCTGAGACGATGGTTGGTAAAGAAATAAATATTTTATATTCAAAATCGCTGTTGGCTTTCAAATCCTGTACAATGCCGGTTATAGTGGTAAGAATGGTATCGCTGAAAGCTACTGTTTTGCCTATTAATTTTTCAGGTGAAATACCGGGAAAGTATCGTTTGGCATAGCTTTCACTTAGTACAACTTTGTAAGGATTGGTAAGCGCTGTATTTTTGTTGCCGGCAATCCATTGATGTGGAAATATCAAAAAATAGCCATTACCAGTGAAAACAATTCCTTCCTGCTTTTTAAAGACCCGGGCAGTGTTATTATTACCTTGCGGAATGGAAACTTTGGCATTATTATCATTAAACTGGAGGATTGCGGAAATATTCTGAATACCACTTATGCTTTGCATATTTTGGTGAAGTGGCACGGGCACGCCAGAATTTTTCCAACCATCGCCATCAGTAACAATGCGATAAATACTTTCCTTTCCAGGCTCATATTTATCAAAGCTGAAATCGTATTGAATTACCATAAAAATGATCAGGGCAGCACTGATGCCAATGGAAAGCCCAAGCACATTAATAAAAGTGGTAACCTTGTTTTTACGAAAGGTTCTTAATGCCGTTTTGAAATAATTTTTAAACATAGTAGATCATTTCTGATTTTGATTTGTGGATTTATGATTTAATTCATCCTTACTCTTTCATGAAATTAAACAGTAAACAAACCATTATTGTGTTTTTCTTTTTCACGTTTCATACCAACACATCAGGACATTAGCAGATTTCCATATGGGCACTTCACTCCGTTCTTAAACTCTTCACCGGATTGGCCATTGCTGCTTTTATTGCGCGATATGCAACGGTTATCCATGCAATGACAACAGAACTGACGATAGCAAGTATAAAGATGGAAGCTCCCAATGGAATCCTGTAAGTATAATTTTGCAGCCATTGATGCATAATGTACCAGGCTATCGGTGCAGAAATTGCAAATGCAATGAGGATGAGAACGGTAAGTTCTTTTGATAAAAGGTAGATGATGCTTTGTGCTGATGCACCCAATACTTTCCGAATGCCTACTTCTTTTGTTCGCTGTGCAGACATAAACGATACCAATCCATACAAGCCGAGGCACGAAATAAAGATGGCAATGCCGGCAAAAATTGTGTATAGCTGCGAAAGCTGGTCTTCCTGTTTATAAAAATTTTCTATCGTTTTATCAAGAAATTTATAATCATACACATAATCCGGATACGCACTTGTCCATAGTTTTTCTATGAACGGCAACACTGCTTTTTGTGTGCCTGGTTTTATTTTTATGTTTATGGTTTGATAAACAGCTTTCCATGTACTCAATACCACTGGCGCAATAGGTTCACGCAAAGAATAAGAATTGAAATCTTTTATTACACCCACGATATTTCCAACTTTTCCTCCATCCCAAAAGTCGATTTGTTTGCCAAGAGCATCCTGTGGATTGGTAATGCCTAATTTTTTCAGGAGCGTTTCATTCACTACAAATTCCCTAACCGTATCGCTTGGATAATAAGGCCTACCTGCAACAAATTGAAGATGGTATGTTTTGAAATAATCAGGATCAGCCCATTTCAGGTTAGCACTAAAGTTGGTGCTTTTAGCGGAGTGATTAAATTTGAAATCACTGTTCCAATTGCCGTCCGAAGAGGGGCTTCCAAAACTAAAACTAACCTCTTTTATGTTTGGATTGGCAAGTAATTGATTGCGTAAATAATCAATTTTTGAGTGGTTAATGCTGTCTCCGGGAACAGGAACATTTACGATGGCAGCTTTGTCAAAACCAAGTGATGCGTTTCTGAAAAAATTCATTTGACTAACTACGACAAACATGCCAATGATCAAAACCTGTGCTATTACGAATTGTAAAACAACCAATGCTCTTCTCAAAGAAATACCGCCCACCATTTTAGCCGTTACCTTGCTTTTTAAAGCGGTAATTGGATTAAAGCCGGATAAAATAATTGCCGGATAAATACCTGATAAAAGTGTAACCAGGATCGCCGTTGCAATAACAAATAATATTACTGCAGGATTGGCAATGAAACTCATTGTCATCTGCACCTGGAGCAGGTGATTTAAATAAGGTAAAGTAATGGAAGCTATACCGGTGGCAAGTAGCAATGCCACAAAAACGATCAGTACCGTTTCTGCTAAGAATTGGATCGCCAGTTGTGGCCGGTTGCTACCTAAAACTTTTCTTACGCCAACTTCTTTTGCGCGGTTTACCGCCTGGGCTGTTGCAAGATTTATAAAGTTGACGCAGGCGATCACTATTAGAAAAATTCCAATGAGCGATAATACATTGATCAGTGAATGACTGAATGTATGATCCGTAAAATTGCCAAACCTGTCATCGTAATGAATTTCGCTTAAAGGTTGAGCGATGAAACTATCGCTAGCATATTCTGCAGGTTTATGCTTTTTGGCGAAGCTTTTTAGTTCAGCATTAAATTTATTGACGGGTAGGTCCGGAGGCAAAACAACAAAGGTATAAGCCTGGCCGAATGTGCTTACCCAGTCGTTTAAATTGTTTTTGACGCCGGTATTGTCAAGCGCTGAATAAGCAACCACGACGCTTAAAGGAAAATCAGAGTTGTGCGGTACATTTTGCAGAATGCCTTTTACCGTAAAAAGCGTTTTGTTGTCATACTTAATTGTTTTGCCAATCGCGTTTTTCCAGTTGCCGAAATATTTTTCTGCTATTGCCTGTGTAAGCACCGCGCTGTTAGGATCATTCAATGCAGTTTTTGCATCACCTGAAAGAAATGGAAAGTTGAATATGTTGAAGAACTGTGGTTCGGCATAATAAAAATTATCTTCCTGCAATTTCTTTTCCTGGTTTCCCGGATCTTCAATCGTTATTTGTCCTCCATTCCTATAAATGGAAGCCACTTTTTTTATTTGAGGAAAATCAAGACGCAATCCATTTGCCACTGGAAAGGCAACGCCGGCTGAATAACTTACACCATCCTGGTTGTGAAACTGGGTGCCTACACGATAAATACTATTTTTCTTTGGATGAAAATTATCAAAGCTGCTTTCAAATTGAACGACCAGAAAAATAAGAAAGCAGGCGGCAATTCCTACTGCTAACCCCAGGGTATTAATGAGCGCATAACTTTTATTGCGCTGAAAATTTCTGAATGCGGTTTTGAAATAATTCTTTAGCATAGAAGATGATTTATGATTTTGTGATCTCTGATCTCATTTATTCAAGATTGGCCACTCAGTATTCATTGCTTATTCCGTTCTCAAGCTCTTTACGGGATTTGTGACAGAAACACGCCACGCCTGTGAAAAAACAATGATTAAACTGATAACTCCTAAAATCAAAATATTTACGAGCAGTATTAGCGGGCTTATACTTACCCTTGATGCAAAAAATTGCAGCCACATATTATTAACCATATATGCAATTGGCGCTGCAATTACGATTGCAATGGTAAGCAAAACCAGGTAGCTTTTTGACAGCAACATAATCACCTGCAACACACTTGAACCAAGCACTTTGCGTATGCCTATTTCTTTTTGTCTTGTTTCGGCTGTATAGGTTGCCATTCCCAACAAACCCATGCAGGAAATTAAAACAGCAAGAAAAGACAATAAACTTATAACAGATGCAACATCACTTAGCAGTGAATGCGTCATTAATAATTGTTGGTCGAAAAATTGGTATTCAAATTTTGTGGAAGGATTTACTTTTTTCCATGTGCTTTGTAAAAAAGCAAGCGTTTCAGGAACATTGTTGCTGCTCATTCTTACGGTAATATAACCAAAATTGCTTTTGCGGTTTCGCAATATCAACGGGCCATTTTGTTGTGCAACATCAGTAAAATGAAAATCTTTTACAACACCCACAATTTCCGCATCATTACTGTCAAGCATCATGTGTTGGCCGACGGCCTCGCGTGCAGACGCATAATTAAAATCGTGCACCATTTCCTGATTAATCAAAACATACCGGTCGGTATTTTCGGCGGGAATTTCAGGCAGGTTTTTGCCTGCGATCAATTTCAATCCCCATACATTAATACAACCTGCATCCACATCAATATAGTTTGCATTTAAGCTGTCTTTATGGTTTTCTTCTTTACGTACCAATGTTGTTAATTGCGTGCCTGTTGCCGGCAAAAATGAACATGCAGAAACATCAACAATATTTCTGTTGGAAGAAACAGCCTGTGCAAAGCGGTCATAATTTTCTGTTTTAAACAGTGTGATGTTTACAACATTGTCTTTATTAAAACCGTAATTAAAATTTAAAATATGCTTGCCTTGTAAATAAATAAGGCTTGTAGTGATGATGAAGATAAGCGACACGCAAAACTGCGTCACTAAAAGCACTTTGCGCAACGTTAGTCTTTTAAAAAGTTTGATACTATTCAGGCTTTTGAATATGTCAACCGGTTTGAACAATGAAATATAAATTGCAGGAAGCAGCCCTGCAATAAAGCCAACTAATAAGCTAAACCCTATAAAAATGAAATAGAGTTTTGGCGTATAGTGGAATGTGATATTAAGATATTGGTTGAAGGATAAAGCGGAAAATAATAATTGCAAAAAATGCAGGATTATTAATGAAAAAATAAATGATGCCAGGGATACAACAACAGCTTCTGTAATAAACTGAGTAAATATTTGTTTGCGTGTTGCGCCTGCAACTTTGCGTACACCTACTTCCTTAGCCCTTGTTAATAATCTTGCTACAGAAAGATTGGTATAATTTAAACAGGCAGATAACATCACAATCAAACATAAAATGCTCAATACAATGAGCACTAATTTCGGCACGGTCGTACTTGTATTGTTGCCCATTAATTCGCCTGAGACATCTGTTATATTTCTTGCTTTAAATGCATATTGATTGCCTGCGCCTTTCGGGTATTCTTTATCGGAAAC
>DASTXM010000180.1:0-9566 GCA_035765495.1 Hanamia sp. | reverse complement strand
GTAATTCCTGATCTCATCATTACGGATTAACCTTAAACTCCCCGAGTTTTCCATTTGTTGGAATGTCGTATTGGTATATGGAAATACCTTTGATCCTCTTGTTTGGTATGCCATTCGGTAAAGTGTCTGCTGATTGTTTTTATATTCTCCTGACTTTATCAGTTCCATCAGGGAATCTATTTCCATCCCGTTTGCCTGATAACTTTGTAATGCTGATTCAATGTTTACAGAATCTTCGGTAAGATTTTTTATAAGGCTATTTAAATCAGCATGCTCTGTTCCTCTGTCTGAAATATTTTCCCTGATGTTCTCGGCAAAAAAACCAAGTGTTACCGCAAGAAATATCATTAAGAACTCCAAAAAATATTCTTTGAAATTTTTCTTCCGATGGCTATCGGAATCTACGTGTGGATGGTGATGTACTTCCATAATTATCTTACTGCTTTTAGTTGTAGTTGTAGATCATTTCAAATTATATTGCGATTGAAGGAATTTGAGTAGTCGTTCAACCTTTCCCAGATATTCTTTTTCTGTTTCAATACAATTGCTCAATTCTCCTTTTTGATAGCGTATGTTTGAATATAATTGCTCAAATAATATTGTATTATTCTGGATCACTATTTTACTACCAGGTGGAATAATATGCGTCGTGTCATCGAAGGAATAAAGTGCTTCTGGCAACCTGATCAATTGTGTAGCAATATTATTGGTCTTTTCATATGATTTCGTGTATTTATCAGCGTTTAGCTTTATCCATGAATCATAGTAATAATATACAGCCGTAATTGAATCGACTGCTTTTTGATTAGTAAACACATTAAAACCACCAGCATTTTTCAACTGCGTTACTGTATTATTAGTTTGAACGAATATCCAGGAACTTGCATAGAAAGGAACAAGATTTTGATAGAGCCTTTCCTGCATAGAAAAATTATCAAGTTTTTCAACAGGTATTTTCAAGACAGTTTCCATTTTTTTCACCAGCAGTTTTTGCATGTGAACACTCAGCTTGATGTTTACCGTATCCGTTTTCAAATCCGCTATGATGTTTTCGATATAATGTTTTTCTTTTTCTCTTTTCACAATACTTTCCCGAATATTCTCTGCAAAAAAGCCAAGCGTTACTGCGAGGAATATCATTAAGAATTCTAAAAAATATTCTTTGAAATTTTTCTTCTTATGATTAAGATCGGGATGATGATGAACTTCCATAAGCAGCTTGCAGATTATTAATTTGTGATTTTTGTTGGTTTACTGTCTTTTAAATGATATTGCGTGTTGATGGTTTGGATCAACGCAATTTCCTCGGCTTTGAGTTCTTTTAAAATGCCAACTTCCCCGATAAAACTTCCGTTCCTTTCATGCAGATCGAATATGAGTTGGTTAATCGCGTCGGGATTATGGTTGCGCAACTGCGGGTTGCCGCCCGGTTTGGTTATATTGGCAAAAGCAGTTGCGGTAGAATCAATCACAAACCGGGAACCGGTTTCCATAGTATTGAATACAGAAGCGTCAAACAGGTTGCCTAATAAAGGGTAAGTCATTTCGGCTTCCTGTTCATCCAAACCGGTAATTACTTTATAAGTTTCGGCTATTTTTTGAACTTTTACCAGCCCTGTCAACACAGGTTCTTTCGTTATCAGCCCGAAGTTTCCGGAGTGTTCCAGTTCGGTTAATGTTGTATTATTTGCGATGAACGAACGGAGCTTGGTAGTAAGCCGTGCGAGATAATACATATCACTGCCGTGCCCGGTAACACCCTGTGCTTGCAAAAGTTTGATAAGCGTATCCGTTTGATTAATTCTTGAAATTAAAGACGGAAGAAAATCGTTCATGCTGGCCGTGTCAGCAACCAAATCCTTTTTTATGCCGATGATGTACTCTTTTTCTTTCGCATGATTGCTCAAATGCTCACGAAGACTTTCTGCAAAGAAGCCCATGGTTACCGCAAGAAATATCATGATGAACTCCAAAAAATATTCTTTGAATTTTTTCTCCCGATGGCTATCGGAACCTACATGTGGATGATGATGTACTTCCATAGAATATTTATTTAATAAGCAGTTTCTAATTTCTGTAGTGATGCGCTCAACACTTGTAAATCGTATTTGTATTCCTGTTGAAGATTTGAAATAAGAAAATAACTATACACTTTAAGTTTTTTAATGTATGCTTCGAGTTCTGCAGGCTGCGGTTTAGAAATATGGGCAGTGGATGGTATATCGTCAAGGTTAAGAGTAACAAGATTGGGTAAACCTTTCAATGCAATACCAGTTAGTTTATTGGATAAAAATTTATCAGCAAAAATATTTGCAGATACATCGATGCCGCTTTGCATGTCCATTGTTTTAGTAAGGGTGATATTATTATTGTCCAATTGCGTTTCCCAATCTGTAATGGCAGTAACAGCTTTTTGATTTCGAATTAATCGAAATCCTTCAGCGTTTAATTGCGAAATTGTTCTGTCTGTTTTAAAAAAATCATACGTCCATAAGTTACCCAATATAAAGGCCTGGTAAATTTCTTTATCCTTACCTGAGAAGGAAGGCTGTTGTAATAAATTTATTTCGGAATCAAGCCATTTACTGTGGTAAGGAATAAACCTATTAATATAATTGTCTAAGGTTGTGGAGTCTTTCTTCATGTCTTGAATAAGAGAAGCTATGTACTCTTTTTCTTTCGAATTATTGCTTATATGCTCCCTTATGCTTTCTGCAAAAAATCCCATCGTTACTGCAAGGAAAATCATTACGAACTCCAAAAAATATTCTTTGAATCCTTTCTTTTCAATATGTGGATGATGATGTACTTCCATTCGTTATTTTTGATTTTGAGATTTCTTGTTTAAAAGCCCATAATATTCATTCATTTATTCGAAGTGATATTTATTCCGTAAATATTGAATTATCCTGATTTGATTATCCTTAAAGTCCTTCAAAAGCCGCCTTTGTGCACGCGTAAAACCATTATACCTTATGAGGTCATTAAAATATTCATTGAGCAATGCCTTATCATGTGTAAACAAAAGCTCGCCTTTCAGTTCCGGCTTTAATAATTGCAGGGTGGCTTTTACACCGATAACACGACTCAACATTTTCCTTACATCGTCCTGCGCCTGCTGGTAACCCGTGGATTGAAAGTCCCGGATATTATTGAAGGCCTGTACATATCGTGAAATGGTATCGGCATCCTCCTTTTTTAATAAACGAAAGCCGCCGGCATTAGCCAACTGCTGCAACGTGCGATCGGTAATTTGAAAAGGCTTATTTGATATTGTACTTTTCACAATCCGAAATAAGCAGGAAGAAGATGCCAGATTTTGCGAAATGGTGTCATAACACTTACTGATGTCGCTTAGTCCCGCAATTTTTTCATCATCGAATTGTATTATCTCCGAAACCTTTGCCGTGTCGGTTTTCAAATCTTCATAAAATGACTGGATGTATTCGCGCGCTTTTCCTCGGTCATTGATATGTTCTCTTAAGCTTTCCGCAAAAAAACCAAGCGTTACCGCAAGAAATATCATTAAGAACTCCAAAAAATATTCTTTGAAATTTTTCTTTTCTACTTTAGGATGATGATGTACTTCCATTTACATTTAGTTATTCATTTCTTTTGATTATTATTATCTAACCTCCTTTTAAATTATATTCTTTCCTGATAAAATTGATTAGCCTTGCAGCCCGGTCATGGTATTGGGCTTCATCATACATGTTAACTTCTATATCACTTTGTTCCAGGCGGATGAAAGAATACAATTGCTGCAACAACGGGCGGCCATATCGTGTGAACATCTCTGCATGACGGGGATAGGTGGTATAAACAGGATCAGCAGGATTGTTTGGAGGCTCAGGCAAAATGATCATTTGCATGGCAAACTCATCCAGTCTTTGCCACCTGTTTACATACACATCCCTGTTGCCCTTGAAAGGGCCTTCCCAAAATATATAAAGCTCGTTGATAGAATCAACGACATTTTTCTTTTGAATGACGTTGAAGCCTGCAGCATTTTTTAGTTGTGTGATCGTGTTATCGTAGGGAGTAAATCCGTCTACCCAGGAATAGAAATAAACGAAATAATGATAGAATGTATCCTGCGTATCGATATTCTTCAGTCTTTCAACCGGAATTTTCAATGCACTGTCCATTTTTTTAAAAATTCTTGATTGACTCGCCAGTACCTGTGTTGCTTCAGCAGTGTCCCGTTTGAGATCCTGTATCATGCTTTCCATATAACTTCTTTCCTTCTCATTGTTCACTAAGTGTTCCCGCAGGCTCTCAGCGAAAAACCCTAGCGTAACAGCAAGAAATATCATTAAGAACTCCAAAAAATATTCTTTGAATCCTTTCTTCTCTACGTGTGGATGATGATGTACTTCCATTGTTTTGCTTTTGAACCGGTTTAATTATTTTTCATCGCATGCCAGAAATAGGCGGCTGCAAAACCAACCAAAACGTAAAGAATTATTTTAATGATCCTGCTTTTCCACTTCGTTGTCATGTGAAATTTATTTATCGATAATTTATTTTATTGCAAAAAGACCAACCGCCTCCGCCCAGAAATTCCATTACCATTTTGAAAAAATATTCTTTGAATCCTTTCTTCTCTATGTGTGGATGATGATGTATTTCCATGTTTTTATTGAAGATGATGTTTGCTTTGGTAGAAGGTGATAAGACTAGTTGCCATTCCCTTCAAACGATTTAATAAACCACTTTGCGCCTTCGTAACCCTTAAATACAATTGTAACTGGTTAAACCATTTGTTGAGTAACGCCCTGTTATCCGAGAACAGCAGGGGGCCATTCAACGAACTTCTGCCTGTGTCAGCACCATTCAATGAAGAAACATTTTCAAGCGGGGAGACAACCTTAAAATCGGCCAGCTCATTCAGGGTATTTCTTACGTTATCCTGTGCTTGCTGGTAAACGGTATTTTCAAAATCATGAACTTCCCGGTACATGTTTTCATAGGCAAGAATACTGTCTGCATCCTCTTTAGCCAACAACCTGAAACCACCGGCGTTGGCAAGCTGTGTTACAGTGCGGTCATTCGAAAGGAAGGGCCTGTTGACTTTTGAAAATTTGATCAAATCACCCATACAGGATGTCGCCCTTAGGTTATTGGTAACTGTGTCGTAACATTGATACATATCGTTCAACGCATTTATCTTGCCCGCATCAAACCCGATAATGTCATTCATCCTTGCAGTATCGGATTCCAGGTCTTCTACAAGGGATTGAATGTATTGTTCGCTTTTCTCATTATCGTTAATATGTTCTCTTAAGCTTTCTGCGAAAAACCCCAGCGTTACCGCCAGGAAGATCATTATAAATTCCAGGAAATATTCTTTGAATTTTTTACTGCCGTGACTATTGGAATCCAGGTGCGGATGGTGATGTACTTCCATTTTCTTCTGTATGCAGTTTTAAATTTTCAAATTGTTGCGCAGATGATGTTACAAAACCAACCACCCTTTTCAGTGGAATTTTGTTTTGATCAATTGTTTCTTTTTTCATTGCCATGTTATGGTAAACTTGCAGTCGTAAAGTCATTTCTTTTATGTGCCATATCTATTTAATAATTCTCAAAAAGTGCGTACACAAAAACCGGTGAAGCCGCATCCCGCTTCAAAAACATTTCAAATAAAAAATATAATTCAGAGAAGGTTAACCGCGGTACAGTTTGGGAAAATCCAAAATAGTAGCGACATTATCAGGGGGACGGAAAAGATTAGAATCCTGAAAGCTAAGCTAAAATTAATTTATCCGACAGAAAATATTTTTGAGGGAAAGAAGGAGCAACTTTAATACAACCCAATAAACGAATAAACCACTTAACAAGAGAACCTAAGGTAACTTTTGGTGGTTATTAAAATTCCGTTAACAATAATTCGTCTAATATTGTTTCTTTTTTGTGATTAAGCATTTTGAAAATACTTTCTGCAGGCTCCTCACCTTCATTGTTGCCCTGCAAATTCTAAACATGAGCATTGACTCTCCGAATGCTCAATTGCCGGCTAATGCACCCGATGCTTCCACGTTTAATTATATAGATACTTATGTAGAATTTGTTGCAGAAGTAATTCTGAATCATGTAAATGCCATCCCCGAGACCAAAAACCGGCCGTTTAAAGAATGGCAGACACAGAAACAATTTGAATTGGTATTTCAAAAGATAGTACCGTTAATCATTCCCGGTTTTGATACCACTGATGAAAACGAGTATGCTACGTTCACTAACACCTATGCTTACCAGTTTATAAAGGAAATTAACCCTCCACCGCCAAAGAGCTGCTGAAAAACTCTTCTACCATTCATTGAAGTCATTCATCTGCATTGAGTGACCAGGTATTTATTGTAGCACAAAAATTTTTAAATGACCAAAATACATTTAACGGTCGTATTCGTTATTTGTTTCTTTTGGTGCCATGGACAACAACAGGGGGGTAATCGCCCGGATACTGTTGTAATGAATTTACAGCAGGCGGAAGATTCCTTCCTGGTAAAGAACCTGGCACTGATTGCACAGCAATACAGTATCGACTCTGCCAAAGCAACCGTAATTACCGCACGGCTTTGGGACAATCCTGAACTGGATTATTCCAACGCGGTTTACAATACTGAAGATCATCATTTTTTTGAACCGGAAATGAACATACAGGTTTCCCAATTGGTGAAACTTGCAGGAAAACGCAACAAAGCAATCACGCTTGCCCGGTCCGGAATTGATATAGCACAATATCAATTTTATGATTTGATGCGGACATTGAATTATACTTTGAGGAGCGACTTCTATAACATTTATTTCCTGCAACGATCTTCAAAACTTTATGATTTTGAAATTTCTACATTGAAAGATATCATCGCACCAATGCAGGAGCAGGTTAAGAATGGATACCTGGCTCCCGTGGAAGTATTGCGAATTCAATCACAGCTATACACCCTGGAATCGGAATACGACGCGCTTAAAACGAACATCGAAAATGTGGAAAGCGAACTCAAGCTCATGGTACGAACTCCACCGGATACATTCATTATAGCCAATATCGATACCGCTTCCATAAAGAAAAACCCGCTTTCCGGATGGACATATAATGAACTACTGGATACGGCCTTGTTGAACCGTCCGGATCTGCAAGAGTTGTCCGCTATCACTGTTTATAATCAAAATAATCTTGCACTTCAACAAGCACTTGCAAAACCCGATATCACTATTTCTGCAGCCTACGACCGGCTCGGTAGTTATGTGAAGAATTATAATTCCATTGGTATCGGAATTCCATTGCCTTTGTTCAACCGCAACCAGGGGAATATCAGGAATGCCCGCGTAGCTATCTCACAAAGCCAATTGGATTATGAAAGCGGGATCGACAGGGTGAAAAGCGAGGTAAGTACGAGTTATATAAGCGCTTAAGTTGTTGCAAAGCTTTGATCCCAATTTTGAAGAAGATAACCGGAAAATGATGGAGCAGGTAGCACTTAACTACCAGAAAAAAAATATCACCCTTCTGCAGTTTTTGGACTTCTATGATTCCTACAAACAAAATGTGTTGCAACTGAATGAGCTGAAGTTTAATAAAATGAATGCACTCGAGCATCTCAATTTTTCAACAGGGAAATTAATCTTCAAATGATCACACGTCATCCTAAAACTTTAAATCATCACAATGTTTAAATACTTTAATTACTTATTGTTTGCAGTTATTATACTTACTGCTTGTAATAACCCCAAACCTGTAACTCAAAAAACACAATTTGTCCTGTCTGATTCCCTGTTGAAGACCCTCACCATTGACACTGTTACGGAATGTCCTCAGGTTAATTCGCTTACGCTTACCGGGAAGGTGTCATTTAATGAGAATAAAGTGAGCCGGATCTACCCAATGGTGAGTGGAGTGCTCAGCAATGTAAATGTGCAGTTGGGCGATTATGTGAAAAAGGGTCAATTGCTTGGTGTGATCAGAAGTATGGAAATGGCAGGATACGGAAGTGACCTTATAACCGCCAAAACGAACCTGCTCGTAGCTCAAAAGAATATGGATGCTGCCAAAGACATGTACAAAAGCGGGCTGATGTCTGAAAAGGATTATATCACAAGCCAGCAATTGTATAAACAGGCGGAGAGCCAATTACAGCGATCAAAGGAAGTTTTGGCAATTAACGGAGGCAACACTTCAGGTGAATATGTTGTGCGTGCTCCGATAAGCGGATTTGTAGTAGAAAAGAATGTGAATAACAATATGGCCATCCGCAGCGATAATACCGCCAACCTGTTTACCATTTCCGATCTTAAAAATGTTTGGATCATGGGGAATGTGTACGAGTCAAATATTTCTGAAATAAAGGAAGGAGACAGCGCAGATGTCAGCACGCTTTCGTATCCCGGTCGCATCTTTCGTGGAAAAGTTGACCAGGTGATGAATGTATTGGATCCAACCAACAAAGTGATGAAGGTGAGAGTAGTGTTACAGAATCCTGGTTACCTGTTGAAGCCGGAAATGTTCGCAAGTGTGCATGTGACCACAAGTTCGGGCAACAAGGCCCTTTGTGTTCCCTCAACCGCCCTCATATTCGATGAAAGCAGTTATTTCATTTTAGTGTATCACACTCCCTCCGATGTACGAATAGAGGCTGTAATGGTATTGGGTTCCAATGGGAACCGTAGCTATATAAAGGGAAATGTGAAGCCGGGGGATAAAGTCATCGCTTCCAATTCAATATTGATTTACCAGGCGCTGAATGATTAATCCATAAATTTTATTTCATGCTTAAAATACTTCGTTCCGTATTAGCCTTCTCAATCAGGCGAAAATATTTTGTACTCTTTGTCACAGGATGCTTGTTGGTAGCCGGCATCATCACCTTTGAGAACATGCCCATCGAAGCTTTTCCCGATGTGACCAACACAGAAATTACGATTATCACCCAATGGCCCGGAAGGAGTGCGGAAGAAATTGAAAAGTTCATAACTATTCCTATTGAAATTTCGATGAACCCTGTTCAGAAAAAGATAAGTCTGCGGTCTACAAGCATTTTTGGGTTATCGTATGTTAAACTTGTTTTTGACGATAACGTTACCAATGAACAGGCGAGGATACAGGTGAATGACCTGATCAATAATGCTGACCTGCCCCCGGGTGTTATGCCACAGATACAACCTCCAACAGGTCCGACCGGTGAAATTTACCGTTATACACTGAGAAGCAAGGTACGTGATGTGAGGGAGCTTAAAACGATGCAGGACTGGGTGATTGATCGACAACTGAGGTCGGTGCCCGGTGTTGCGGACATTGTAAGTTTCGGTGGTGAAACCAAAGCCTACCAGATAAGTGTGGATCCAGGGAAGATGAGCAACCTTGGAATAACGGCTTTAGATGTTTATAACGCCGTAGCCAAAAGCAATATAAATATCGGCGGCGATGTAATCAATGTAAATAACCAGGCTTATGTGGTAAGAGGCATCGGCCTGTTAAATGATATCAATGAGATAAAGAACATAATTGTTGAAAATGTGAACGGAATACCGGTTTTGGTAAAAGATATAGCAGACGTGGAAATTTCAAA
>DASTXM010000179.1:0-30369 GCA_035765495.1 Hanamia sp. | reverse complement strand
CAATTGTCCTGATAAAAGCCGATGCGTCATTCATCACTTTTTCATTCATAACTGCATCAGTTTTTCCCTGCATATCAACCGGGTGAGCCGCGCCGATATTTGTTCCCGGAGCCATCGCAGCGATGTTGGCAGCAAGAGTTATAAAAGTACCTGCCGAACCAGCATGGGCGCCTGAAGGAGAAACATACACTACAACAGGAACTGCTGATTGCATTATGTCCGTAACAATGTTCCGTGTCGAATTGAGCAAGCCACCGGGTGTATTCAAATTGATGATAAGAAATTCGGCTTTATCTTCCATTGCTTTTTCAATTCCCTGGTGAATATATTCAGCAGTTGCAGGATTAATGCCATCGTTGACGCTAATCGAAATTACTTTTTGACAAAAAGAATTTACAGGAAGTAAAAACAAAATCGCCAAAGAGAAAAAGAAGCTATTTCTGATTTTCGGATTCTCAAATATGAAAAGCCCTGAAAGCATACACGAAAGTTACATCAAAGGCAAATAAAAACAAAAACAGCAATTCTTAGGAACAGTAAACAGTAAAAAAACAAAAAAAGAGTAATTTTTATTTGCAGTAGCCAATTAAAGAAAGAAGAATAGAATTACAAAATTTTCATTATCTATTTAACGGCAAAAATATTCCGTTTAGAAGATACCTATCCCAAATGCATCTCTATCAGCTTTTTCCACTTTTCATATAACTCATCATACAGCTGAGTATTGGTTGGCTCATAAGTTGCGAGTGGTTTAAACTTCGTGTAGGCTTCACTGTAAGATTGGTAAATACCTGCACCAACACCTGCACCAAGAGCAGCACCGGCGCTTCCATCGTTTTCATATAATTCAACTGCAATACCCGTTGCATTCACAAATGATTGAATGAAAACGTCGCTTAAAAAAAGATTGGCCTTGCCTGCTCGGATAATCTTGGGATGCAAATCATTCTCTCTCATTATGTCCAATCCATACCTGAAAGCAAAAGCAATCCCTTCCTGAACTGCGCGATAAATGTGTGCTTTCGAATGTTTGTTTAAATCTATATTATTGATGTGGGCGCCCACTATCTTGTTTTGCAGCATTCGTTCAGCACCATTACCAAAAGGCAGGACGAACAAACCATCACTGCCAGCAGGAATTTCAGCCGCCATAGTATCCATTTCTTTGTAAGAAAAATTTTCCCCGGCAACTTTTCTTATCCAACTGTTCATGATCGCGGCACCATTGATGCAAAGCAATACACCAATGCGTTTATCCTCATTTTGATGATTCACATGAACAAAGCTGTTCACGCGTGAATATTTATCAGAAAATAATTTGTCGGTAACAGCATATACTACGCCCGAGGTTCCTGCATTTGCGGCTACTTCGCCTGGCTGCAGCACATTTAACGACAAAGCATTATTTGGCTGGTCACCGGCTTTGTAAGTCACTTCCACATTTTCGTTTAACCCTAACCGTTGTGCCAATGAAGGCAAGATTTCTCCATGAGAAGAAAAGAGTTTTTTTACTCCAGGAATAAGGGATTTATCAAATCCAAAATTCTGCATTACTTCTTCAGAAATGGCATCCTTCTTAAAATTCCACAAAATCCCTTCTGACAAAGCAGAAGAGGTGGTGGTTATTTGCCCGGTTAATTTCATCGCAATAAAATCACCAGGCAACATCATCTTATCAATTTTTTTGTAATTCTCTGGTTCATTCTGTTTCACCCAGGCGAGTTTCGAAGCAGTAAAATTCCCGGGTGAATTCAAAAGGCAGGAAGAACAAGTTTCTTCGCCGATATCTTGAAAAGCTTTTTCGCCGATTGTCACTGCACGGCTGTCGCACCAAATGATGCTGTCGCGCAAAACTTTTTGATCTTTATCTACCAACACCAAACCATGCATTTGATATGAAATACCAATTGCCCTTATTTCTTTTGGGTCGATCTTTTTTGTTCCGATCAATTTTTCAATCGCCCTTAATGTTTGTTCCCACCACATTTCCGGAGATTGCTCAGCCCAACCGGGTTTATGAGAAGTAATAGGATTTTCGCTGTCAGGACATTGAGCAGTTGCCACAATTTTCTGTGTTGATGCATCTACGGCCGCCACTTTTATAAAGGAAGTTCCAATATCAATTCCTAATAATAACATTAAGATTCAATTTTTAGATTGCTGAAAAGCATCAGATCATTTTACAGTAAAACTTGCTTCTACCGGTTTTGCTGCACCTAGTTCTTCACTTCTTGCGGAAGGCAAAGAACCGGCAATGCTGACTTTTATTTCCCCCGAATTCAAAACACTTTGCCCATCTTCATTTACCAGTTTCATCATATCCGGCGTAATGGTAAATTTCACTTTTTGAGATGCACCGGCTGCCAGGTGAATCCGTTTAAATCCTTTTAAAGAATAAAGCGGAATGTTATCACCACCAGGCAAATGAGTCAAATACATTTGTACTACTTCATCACTGGCCACTTTTCCTGAATTCGTTACTGTAACCTCGGCATCAACAGCTTGATTTTTTTCGACGTTTGTTTTAGACAATTTCAAATTGCTATAATTAAATGCTGTATAACTCAGGCCGAAACCAAACGGATACATTGGCTCGGCTTTCATATAGCGATAAGTCCTTCCGTTCATTGAATAATCATTAAACGGAGGAAGATCATCAAAAGATTTTGGGAAGGTAAGTGGCAACTTTCCTGAAGGAGAAACTTTTCCGAAGATCACATCAGCGACAGCGTTTCCCCCTTCTTCGCCGGGATACCAAACCAACAAAACTGCATCAGCGATCTGCTGCACTTCTGAGAGATTCATTGGGCTGCCGCCGGTAACTACCGCAATAACAGGATTCTTGTTTCCACTCTTTAATTTTTTTAAATAATCAATTTGGTTCTGCGGAAGATCATAATTCAACCTGTCGCCGGAAGTTGAAGAAGCAATTGACTCTCCTTCCTCACCTTCTATCAGATCTGAAATGCCCATCACATAAATAGTTGCATCTGATACCTTCGCTTCACCCGATGCCCAGTCGGCTTTGTTTACATTTTCTCTTGAAAGCAAAGTTCCCTGGCGGTAGGTAACCTGGCTGCCCGGTTGTACGTGCCCGGTAATTCCTTCCAAAACCGTCACCATATTTTTATTGACACCATAATAATTTCCTATCAAAGGTTCGATCACTGCAGCATTGGGGCCGGTAACATAATATTTGTGCAAATTGTTTTTCAAAGGAAGAACACCATCATTCTTCAACAAAACAAAAGATTCTTCAGCCACTTTTCTTGCAAGGTTTCTGTGAGCAGCACTGTTCACAACTGAATCGGGAATGCGGTTATAAGGATTGGCATTTTGAGGATCAAAGAGCCCGAGCCTGAACCTGATCTTCATCAAAACACTTAAAGCACTGTCAATTTCTTTTTCAGTAACCAATCCTTGTTTCACTGCATCCACCAGTGATGGAAACGTGCTGCCGCAATTCAAATCCACGCCTCTTTTTAATGCAACAGCAGCGGCTTCAGTGGCAGTGGGAACAAATTTGTGTCCCTGGTAAATATCCACAAGTGCCCAGCAATCTGAAGTGATGTAACCTTTAAATTTCCATTGATTTCGCAACACGTCCTGCAGCAAATAAGTATTGGCGCAACAAGGTTCTCCATCTACTGAATTATAAGCGCACATTACGCCGGCAACACCCGCATTTACCAGCGAATGAAAAGCCGGCAAATAAGTTTCCCAAAGGTCTTTTTTAGAAACATTAACATCAAATTCATGCCGCAATTTTTCAGGGCCACTGTGTACTGCAAAATGTTTGGCGCATGCAGCCGTCTTTAAATACTTTGGATTGTCGCCCTGCAACCCTTTTACAAAAGCTACGCCCATTTTCGAAGTGAGGAAGGGATCTTCTCCATAAGTTTCCTGGCCACGACCCCAGCGTGGATCGCGAAAAATATTGATGTTTGGTGTCCAGAAAGTCAACCCTGCATACTGTGCGTAATTTTTATTTTTTTGAAATGCGTTGAACATCGCACGTGCTTCATCGGAAATCGCTGAAGACTCCTTTAACGCCAATTGATCATCAAAGGTAGCGGCGAGCCCAATGGCCTGCGGGAAAACTGTTGCAGGTCCTGATCGTGCCACTCCATGCAGTGCCTCATTCCACCAATTGTAAGCAGGAATATTCAATCGGGGAATCGCTGGTGCGGTATACATCAGTTGATCGACTTTTTCTTTTAAAGTGAGCCGGGAAACCAAATCTTTAACCCGTGCATCAAGTGGCAATGAAGTGTTTAAATAAGCGGGCTTTTGTGCCTGCAAAACGGTTGTAAAAAAAAGAAGAGCACAGGCATAGAAAAATACTTTTTTCATAATGCATCTATATAATTTGAAATTAGGATTCAGCATTTACACCGCCCCTTTCCGGGGACCGCAGAAGTATTTAAAAGTGGGTAACCTTCTTGTTTAAAAGATACTCAGATGAAACGATTGACCAGGTTTTCATAATATTCCTGGCGACCGCTTCTGACTTCCGGAACGCCGCTTTCGGCAGCAATATCTCTCAGCTCTTCAAGTGACAATTTTCCTTCTTCAAACGCTTTGCCTTTTCCTTTATCAAATGAAGCGTAGCGTTCTTCCCTTAACTTTTTATATTCTGATTTTTTCAGGATATTATCTGCGATGATCAAAGCTCTTGCAAAAGCGTCCATGCCGCCGATATGTGCATAAAAGAGATCAGCCGGGTCGGTAGAATTTCTACGGATTTTTGCATCAAAGTTGATTCCTCCTGACTGAAATCCACCGGCTTCGAGAACAATGAGCATTGCTTCTGTCAATTCATTAATATTGTTGGGAAATTGATCGGTATCCCATCCATTCTGATAGTCGCCTCGGTTGGCATCCATACTTCCCAAGACGCCGTTGTCAGCAGCGACCTGTAGTTCATGTGCAAAAGTGTGGCCCGCTAATGTCGCGTGATTTACTTCAATATTTAGTTTAAAATCATCCATCAGATCAAATTGACGCATAAAGCCTATCACTGTTGCGGCATCATAATCATACTGATGTTTGGTAGGTTCACAAGGTTTTGGCTCGATAAAGAAAGTTCCTTTAAAACCATTTCTTCTTGCGTAATCTTTGGCTGTGTGTAAAAAACGCGCCAGGTGTTCCTGTTCTCTTTTCATGTTTGTGTTCAACAAACTCATATAACCTTCACGTCCACCCCAAAAAACATAATTGGCGCCGCCCAGCTCGATTGTCGCATCGAGCGCTGCTTTCACTTGTGCGGCTGCCTGTGCTAACACCTGGAAATCCGGATTGGTAGCCGCGCCATTCATGTATTTCCTGTTTGAAAAAAGATTTGCTGTTCCCCACAACAATTTTACTCCTGTTTCTGCCTGCTTTTGTTTTGCATAAGCGGTTATCGCCTTTAAACGCTTCTCATTTTCCGCAATATCATCAGTATAATCAACCACATCCACGTCATGGAAACAATAATAAGGCATGCCCATTTTGGTGATAAATTCAAAAGCCGCATCCATCTTATCTTTTGCGCGTTTAATTGGATCATCCTTTTCGTTCCATGGAAAAATATGCGTGGGTTCACCAAAAGGATCAGAGCCGTTCCCGTTGAACGAATGCCAGTAAGCACAGGCAAATTTCAAATGTTCTTTCATCGTTTTGCCGCCGATCTTTTTGTTCTCATCGTACCAACGAAAAGCAAGAGGATTATCACTCTTCAAGCCCTCATATTTTATTTGGGGAATCTTTTTGAAATATTCTTTTTTTCCTGTAACTACTGACATGGTTATTAATTTAATTTTAATTATGAATGAACCTTAAAAGTACTAACTCCATTGGATACCACAATTGCATTTTTGATAGTAAATGAAGTTTTACGTATTATTTTTATATTGATTATCTCATTTTTTCTTCTTAAATACCCTTCTTACATATCGCTCTTAAAAAAATGAAAGGAAGGATGAAATTACTTTCATCCCCCGATCATTATTTGATTATAGAAAAAAACTATTTTGTTTCGGCGCAAGACGCAAATGATCCAACTACTGGTAATTCGGATTTTGATATGCCGCTAAATCTGACTCACTCATCTGCATATTATTTAACTGGCCAATCGGAATAGGTCGCAGGTAAAGATAATCCTGGATATCGCGTGTTACGGTTTGAGGCGTGTGATCTCCATAGTTTGGTCCGGCAATTTCATACGAAGAAGCTAGTTTCCCCCATTCCTGGGTACGCACCAGATCAAGCCAACGGCGGCCATCTCCGAAATATTCACGGGAACGTTCAGCCAAAATATAATCAATCGTAATTGTTGCAGGAGTTGCCGCAGTCATGGTTGCGCTGTTATCTTGTATCAAGGTTGAATCACCATTATTATCATAATCCCACATTCCGGCTCGCGCCCTGATAACATTAATAAGGTCTCTTGCACTTTGCCCCGGTTGTGTAGTTGCACCCATTACAGCTGCCTCAGCACCAATAAAGTAGAACTCAGAGAAGTAGGCGATAACGAAAGGACGGGTACTGGCAGCATTCGGCTGTCCCAGCGTACCGTTATTGTCTGTGCGATATTCCCCAAGTTTCCAAAGACCGGGGTACACGACTCTGCTGATACCGTTTGGCCCGATCACAAAATCGGATCTTCCGGGCAATGTACCTGCGCCAACATTACTGTTGCCTTGGCCGCTTGGATAACTGATAGACGGATCTGGTTGGTCCAGGAAGGTTAATATAGCGTCTCCCGGCTGAACTGGTAGATTGTTTGCATTATACAAGGTCGTTTGGTTAACACCGGTACCTTGTAAATCCCAGTTGCCACGATAGGAAGTAACAAAAGTTCCGTCATATCGTGAATCATTTGTTTTGTCAGCAAAGGTATTTTCAATGGCGCCAATGGTAGGTGCCATACGTGTCCATGGACGTCCTAATGGTTGAGTAGCTGCGCGCTGAACAGAACTAACGGGTGACCATCCAGTATTGCTGGTACTACTTCTTATAACCGTATAGTTCCACTGCATCATCCATCCGGCAAAGTTATCCTGGCCACCGCCGCTACCGTAAGTAAGACTCGCTCCATTGGAAAGTTCGTTAAACTGGGTATGATCTGCATACAAGAGTTCTTCTTTGTTGCGATCGTTCTTGGCGTTATGCAAATCATAAAAGGTCGGCATCAGGCCGTAAGGACCGGGATCGTTGATAGCGGCGGTAGCAACGTCATATGCCATTTGAAAATATTGCTGTGCGGTTTTCCCATCCGGATCTGTCCTGTCAGTCGCTGGATAAGTTGGAATATTGTTCGGATTTTGAAGCCACCATGCATAGGTGAGGTATGCTTGTGACAAATAAAGTTGCGCAACTGTTTTTGTTACACCACCAATTACCCGCGGATTTACAGGCAACTCATTAACAGCACTGTCAAGATCTGGAAAAATCGCTTGTGTATAAACTTCCGGAACAGTGTTGCGCGTAGAAAGTGCTACAGGATTGGTGTTGAATTTCAACACACCTGATCCTAAATCTAAAGGAACTCCGCCAAAAGTTTGCACTAACTGAAAATAGTAGAATGCACGAAAAAACCTTGCTTCAGCAACAAGCGCCGGCGACACTCCTGCTTTGGAACCATTCTCGATTACTCCATTGGCAGTGTTTATGGCACCAAAGGAATTATACCACAATACGTCGGACCGGCTAGTCTGCGATGTAATATCTCCCTGGCCAGAAAGATCCATAACCTTAAAATTCTGGTCAGCACTTTGAGCATAAGTTACTTCGTCAGTTCCTGTTTCACCAGTGTTGTAGTAATAGGCATTCCCGTAAATATTCCGCAGGTTTGTGTATAATGAGGTTATTCCACCGGTTACACCTGCTTCAGTTGTAAAAAAGTCTGGGGTATAAATGCTGCGAGGAGTTTCTTTTAGAATTTTAGAACATGATGTGACAAGAAGCAGCATCATTGTAATTGCAGCGATGCTTATTCTAATATGTTTATTTAAAGTTCTCATGATTATATGATTTTAAAATGTCAAGTTAATACCAAGGAGATAATTGCGTGTTTCCGGTGTATTTGTACCTATGGTCAAAATGCGATGCAAACTTGATGAGAGCGGCACGGCTGCATTTTGATCGCCATAGGAATTGGTTTGTGGATCCATCCCTGTTTCTTTGTAATATGGTGAGAACATTACAAACGGGTTCTGTACCATGAAATAAAGGCGCAACCTGTTGAAACCTGCATTTTTAAACCAACCCATTTGACTAAAATCATATCCCAGGGTTAGTGTTTGTATTTTCAGATAGGATGCATTAAAGTATCCCAGTGTACTACCATACTTTGGATTATCGCCGCTCATAACTCCACCCGGCTTAGGATATGAAGCGTTGGTATTTGTAGGAGTCCAGTAATCAACATTTACATTATTTCTTCGTCCGCTAAGTAAGTTAAGGTAACCTGATGCTGAATACAATGTGCTGACGAGCATACCGCCGCTTTGAAATATACCTATTGCAGTGAAATCAAATCCTTTATAGGACACCGTAGTGTTGAAACCTCCCTGGAATTTGGGATCTAAGTTTTGTATCTGTTCATCATCTGGTCCAATGGCTCTCACCGGTGATCCATCAGAGTTATAATCGCCTGTATATTGAACCTTGATCATGCCCACATTTCCTCCAGGTTCCAATGTATTCAGGTATGGGTCTTTTGCCTGCCACAGTCCTATTTTCTTATAATCGTAGATAACATTTAACGGGTGTCCCACAAACCAGTTATTCCCTATATTCTGTTTCTGGCCGGAAGCAAGAGATACAAGTTTATTTTGATTAGTGTATAAATTAAGACCTGCTGTCCATGTCCATCCATTATGATTGTTCAGAATTAAACCATTTAGTGAAAGTTCAAATCCTTTGTTTTGCGTACTACCTACGTTTGCCGTATAACTACCAACGCCTGTAGTGGCCGGCAGGTTCACACCAAGAAGAAGATCATTTGTTTTTGTTATATAATATTCCGCTGTTCCGGAAAGTCGATTATGCAAGATGGAAAAATCCAACCCATAGTTCCAGGTTTTGGAATATTCCCATCCCAAATTTGGATTGGGAAGGGACGAAACATAATATCCTACAACATCATTGGTTGGACCAAAATTGTAAGGACTGGTACTTAATCTGCCGAGTGTAGAGTAAGGAGCAACAGCCTGGTTAGAAGTTTCTCCGTAACCCACACGAAGTTTTAACTGGTTTATTAAACTGATATTCTTCATGAAAGATTCATTCGCTATATTCCATCCGGCTGATATGGCAGGATAAGTGTGCCATTGGTGACCCGGAGCCAAAATTGAAGAGCCATCAGACCGAACAATAGCGGTTAACATATAGCGATCTGAATATTCATATATCGCACGGCCCATCCATGATTCCAAACCATTCTGTGAATAACCCTGGTAATTAGGATTAATGGTGATCTGACCAAGCGCCTGTCCAAGATTATAGAATTGGAATTGATCGTTTGGAATACCTTGCGCTGAAACATCAGAGCTATGGTAATTATCTTGTTCTGCAGAATACAAGCCTGTAAGGTTAATATGATGTTTTCCTCCAAACGTGCGATCGTAAGTAAGAAGGTTTTCAATTGTTTTATTAAGAGTAACCGAATGGATAACCGTAGCAACAGAAGGTGTTGTGGCATTAGTGCTGGTTATTCCGGTTCCGGTATAACTACCGTTATCAGTAGTGCTGTAGTTCAATCCAATATTAACACGGTATTTCAGGCCTTTGATCCCGGGAATATTTAATTCTCCATAAATATTATTATACGTTCCAAGCGTCTTGATCGGGTTTAGCCATTGATCTTTTAAGCTATCTACAATATATCTCGTTTCATTCCAGACATTATCCAAAGGCATCTGTATGCTTTGCCTTAATGAACCATCTGCGTTGTATGGACTTGCCAGGGGCGACATGCTCAAAATATTATACAATCCTACCTGGTTGCCTTCCGATGTATTATAGTCTGTGTTGGTAGTAAATCCAATGCGTATATAATTACCAATTCCCTGGTCAATCGAACTGTTGATCGAAAACCTCTTGAACTGCTGGGTGGGGATTAACGACTGGTCATCATAATATCCAAGGCCAAAGTGGTAGCTGCCTTTTGCAGTACCGCCCGAAACATCGACAGTTTGGTTTGTTACCGGAGCAGAAGGCCTGTAAAATAATTTCTGCCAATCGGTATTTACATTATCTGCTTCAGAAGTGCCGTTGGTATAAATACCAGCTCTCTTGCGAAGACTGTCAAATTGTGGTCCATTCATCATCGGAAAAGGCGCCCAAAGTTTATGAATGCCATAGTAACTGTTATATCTAATCTGAGCTTTTTGTCCTATTGCACCCTTGTTGGTAGTCACCAGGATAACGCCATTAGCGCCACGCGATCCATAAATGGCAGTTGCCGAGGCATCCTTCAAAACAGTTATACTCTTAACATTTTCCGGGTTAATATCACTAAAAGAACCGGAAAAAGGAATACCGTCGAGCACTATTAAAGGTGCGTTACTGGCTGATATCGAACGTTGACCACGTATTAGAATTTGCATAGTAGAACCGGGCTTGGTACTTGTCTGAGATATCTGCACTCCAGGCAAGCGTCCCTGTAGCGCAACGGAAATATTAGATGCGGGGACTTCATTCAGCTTGGCGCCGCTAATCGAAGAAACAGAACCGGTTATAGCCTCCTTTCTTTGTGAACCATAACCAATTACCACTACTTCATTAAGCCCCGTTTCTGAGCGACTTAAAGTGATGTTGAGGAATTGGTTTCCGTTCACTTTCACTTCTTTATCCGTAAAACCAACAAATGAGACAATGAGCATGGCGGAAGGTTCAGCATTAATTTCAAAAGTTCCGTCAGGGCTGGTAGTTACTCCTTTTGTTGTGCCCTTTATGAGCACAGACGCCCCTACTACCGGTTCGCCGGATTGATTTGTTACCTTGCCTTTCACCGGGATAGTATTTTGGCAAAAGCCACGTACCGAAAACAGGAATAGTAGAAGCATAAAGATGAACGCTTTTTCCTGCCAGTTCCGCCTTTTTTGCAGAAACCTTTTTTGATGGAATAGAACTTTCATAACTGCAGTATTTAATTTAAAAGTGTATAAATCGATTTTTTATGAGAACTCGCCTTTCACCTTTCCAAGTGAAAACTATTTTCACTATTCCAAACCGAATGAAAAGCAGTGATTAAGCCTTTCTTCTCTTTTATCCAAATCTGAAGACATTCTTTTTTCAAAGCCGCGATAAGCAAAAACTGGAAATCAATACGTTAATACAATCGAATCTTTTTACAAAAACATTATCTCTACCAAAACACGTTATCAATCAAGCAATTTTCACATTTATTAATTGTCATTTTTACAATTAATAATGCTAAAGTAGGCTTTTTTTATTAAAATGTAACCGATTACAATTTTTTTCTGAAAAAAAAATTTTTTGTATAGCTTTACCGGTATTATACTGCATGTAAACGATTGTAATGATAAGAGACAAAGAGGTGACAATCTATGATCTAGCTTCTGCACTTAATATTTCTATTGCCACGGTTAGCCGAGCCTTAAAGGATGACCCGGTTGTCAGTAAACAAACAAAAAAAAAGATTTTTGATTTAGCTGAACAAATGGGATATCGCACCAATCACTTTGCACGCAACCTTCGTAATAATCAAACAAACACCATTGGCGTAATCGTTCATGAATTAAAAAGTAATTTTATTACATCGGTTTTGGCGGGCATTGAAAAAGTAACTGCTGAAGCAGGCTATGATCTTATCATCGCGCACTCTTCTGAAAACTTTACCAAAGAAATTGCCAATGCAAAAAATCTCTTTAATAAACGAGTTGATGGTTTAATCGCATCTCTTTCTTTTGAAACCACAAACCTTGACCATTTCAAGGCATTTAAAAATAAAGGTGTTCCTGTCATATTTTTTGACCGGGTGGAAGAAACTGGAACAGACACTGTTGTTGTTATTGATAATTACAAATGCGGCTATGATGCAACCCAACATCTTATTGAACAAGGCTGCAGAAAAATAGTGAATATAACGTCAAACCCTAAACGCAATGTGTATGCAAATCGTTGCAAAGGTTACCAGGATGCCTTGTTAGATAATGGAATTCCATTCGACCAAAATCTTGTAATCATTAATGACTTGTCAGAAAAAGGCGCAATAGAATCGGCTAAGCAATTACTAAAGATGAAACCTTTGCCCGATGGCGCGTTCATAACGAATGATTTTGTTGCAGCAGTTTGTATGCGCACTTTTAAAGAAAATGGCCTTAAAATTCCTGAGGATATTGCAATCGTAGGATTTAATAACGATGCTATCAGCACGCTTGTTGAACCGGCGCTTACAACAATAAATTATCCCGGGATCCACATCGGTGAAGCGGCAGCACACAATCTGATCAATCACTTAAAAGGAATAGGAAACATAGAAAATACACATACTATTATCATACGTTCAAACCTGGTAATCAGAAAATCATCATTGAAAAATTCAAATGGTTGCTGGAATAAAAAACAAATTAGATAAAAGTTTTTTATAAATTGAACAACGGTACAGCTGAATTATTAAAAATGAAAGAAAAGGAAGTTACCATATATGATATTGCAGATAAGCTTGATATTTCCATAGCTACCGTAAGTCGCGCCCTCAAGGACGATCCTGTTGTCAGTAAAAAGACAAAAAAGAAAGTATTTGATATGGCACAGGCAATGAACTACCGGTCTAATCATTTTGCACGAAACCTCCGGAGTCAAAAAACACAAACCATCGGTGTGATTGTGCCCAGGCTGAATAGTAATTTTATGTCGTCTGTCATTGCAGGGATCGAAAGCGTTGCCAACAACAATAATTACAATCTTATCATCAGCCAGTCTTCAGAATCAGTGGTGAAGGAAATTGCATGCGCTAAAACGATGTTTAATAATCGGGTAGATGGATTGCTGGTATCGCTGGCTTACGACACAAGTGATCTTTCGCATTTTGATATTTTTTATCAAAAAAACATTCCAGTGATTTTCTTCGATCGCGTGATTGATCACCCTCACTACACCAACATTCTCATTGAAAACAAAAAGGCTGCAAAACAAGCTACTGAACATCTGATCAGTCAAGGCTGTAAAAGAATTGTTCACATAACAGCCGCTTCCGGTTTAAATGTGTACAAAGAAAGATTAAATGGTTATAAAGAAGTTTTGGCTGAACATAAAATAAAATTTGACTTAAAAAATGTCATAACCGGTAACCTGAGCCTTGAAGCCGGAGAAGCTGCCGCAAAATTAATTTTGAAAATGAAGCCATTGCCGGATGGTATTTTTGTGGCCAACGATAATTGTGCAGTAGGCTGCATGCTTGCATTGAAGCAAGCTGGCATTCGCATTCCGGAAGATATTGCGGTTGTTGGTTTCAACAATGATGCGGTAGCCAGGGTGGTAGAACCTAATCTTACCACAATCAATTATCCCGGTTACGAGATGGGTGAAGTGGCTGCATTAAATCTTATCAATCACCTGAATGGTGCGTCCACCATAAATGCTACCAACACGATTATTTTAAGATCTGAATTCATAGTGAGAGAATCGTCGCAGAAAAAGAAAATCAAATAATTTATAAAAGTTTACAACATTTCTAATTGGGAAAACAAATTAAAAATTAATGGGAATAACTAACAAACATGCAATCGCAATTGTAACGGGTGGCGGCTCAGGAATAGGATTGGCAATAGCAGAAAAATTTGTAAACAACAATATCACTACGATCATCATCGGGCGGGATGAAGAAAAATTAAAAAAAGCAAAGGATACGCTCGGCAGCCTTTGCTATAGCGTTTCTTTTGATCTGGATGAACTCGCAGCTATTCCGGATTTGGTAAAGAACCTACTTAAAGAATTTGGAAAGATTGATATTCTCGTCAACAACGCGGGCATCAACATGAAAAAAGATTTTACCGAGGTAACAGATGAGGATTTTCATAAAATAATTCATACAAATGTTGAAGCGATGTTTACTTTAACGCGTGAAGTGGTAAAACCAATGATCAAAAATAAATACGGGAGCATCATCAATATAAGTTCAATGGCATCGCAATACGGGTTGCCCAAAGTGATTGCTTACAGTGCTTCAAAAGGTGCGATTGAATCCATGACAAGAGGAATGGCAGTAGAACTTTCACCGCAAGGTATTCGTGTAAACTGCATAGCTCCTGGTTTTATTGCCACTGATATGTCGGCGAAAGCACTGAACAACGATTCCGAGCGCAAGAAACGAGTGCTTTCAAGAACGCCGATGGGTGTCCTCGGAGCGCCTTCAGATATTGGCGATGCAGCGTTATTCCTCGCTTCTGCCGAGTCTGCTTTTATAACCGGTGTGGTATTGCCGGTCGACGGAGGAAATTCAATTGGCTTTTAATTATAGTAGCAAACTTTTTGAAGAAATTTTTTAGTTGTTCGTATAATATGACCAGCAAAACAACAAAAATCTTGTTTTTCTTTTCTGTAATCGGTTTCGTTTTCCGTATTGGCAGCTTAAACGCACAGGAATATGTGTCTACGGTTGCACAACCAGGAGATTTCAAAATAGCAGATCAAAATAGCACGTGTTCCATTTACACAGATACCAGCGATGACTGGCTCATTCAAAAAACAGCTTCCCTTTTTCAGGATGATCTTGAAAAGGTGACCGGTAAAAAGCCTGCTATTATCCACGTGATTCCCGCTTCGGCACGGAATCTTATCATTATTGGCTCGATCACCCAATCAAAAGTTCTTCAGCAATTGATTCGCTCAAAAAAAATTAGTGTTGACAGCATCAGTAATCAATGGGAAGCGTATCAAATAGAAATCGTCAATCATCCCTTAAAAGGGATTGATAAAGCACTCATAATTGCCGGAAGCGACAGAAGAGGAACCGCTTATGGTGTTTTCGAATTAAGTAAACAGATCGGAGTTTCGCCATGGTATTGGTGGGCAGATGTTCCGGTGAAAAAGAAAGATGCAATCTATATCAGGAAGAACATTTTCGTACATGCCTATCCGTTAGTTAAGTATCGCGGTATATTTTTGAACGATGAAGCGCCGGCCTTATCGGGATGGGTCCATGAAAAATTTGGCAATTTCAATCACCTCTTTTATGAAAAAGTATTCGAACTATTGTTGCGTTTAAAAGCAAATTATTTGTGGCCAGCCATGTGGGGGAATGCATTTAATAACGATGACTCACTGAACCCGGTTTTGGCAAACAAATACGGGATCGTAATGGGTACTTCGCACCAGGAGCCGATGAACCAGGCAACGGAACATTGGCGGCATCAGCACAAAGGTGCATGGAACTATCAAACCAATGACAGCACATTACGGGCATTCTGGAGAAAGGGAATTGAAAATATGGACCATCGTGAAACCATCGTTACCCTTGGGATGCGTGGAGATGGCGACAAGCCGATGACCGAAGGAAGTAATATTGCTTTGCTCGAAAAAATCGTTGCAGATCAACGAAAAATTATTGCGGATGTAACAGGAAGACCGGCCTCTGAAACTCCACAGGACTGGGCACTGTATAAAGAAGTGCAGGATTATTATGATAAAGGAATGCGTGTACCCGGTGACGTTACTTTGTTGTTCAGTGATGATAACTGGGGAAATTTACGACGCGTTCCTTCGCTTAATGCAAAACCTCGCAGCGGCGGCTACGGCATTTATTATCACTTCGATTATGTGGGTGGCCCGAGAAATTATAAATGGATCAACACGAACAATATTGCCAAGGTGTGGGAACAATTAAACATTGCCTATCAATACGGGATCAGAAAAATCTGGATCGTAAACGTGGGAGACTTGAAACCGATGGAATTTCCCATTTCATTTTTCATGGATTATGCATGGAACCCTCAAAAAATTACCGTTGACAATTTGCCGGATTATTACGCCAATTGGGCTGCGCGACAATTCGGAAACAAATATGCAAAAGAAATTGGGCAGCTTATTCAAAAATATTCTCAATACAATGCACGAAGAAAACCAGAACTGCTATCGCATGAAACATACAGCCTGACTGATTATAATGAATTTCAAAGAGTGGTAAACAACTACAACAAGCTTGTAGTAAAAGCACAAATAATTAATAATTTTCTTGCGGAAAAATATAGGGATGCCTTCTTCGAATTAGTGCTGCACCCTATCGAAGCCTCTGCCAACCTCAACGCGCTTTACCTGGCAGTTGCCAAAAACAGGTTCTTTGCCAAAGAAAACAATCCAGAAGCTAATCTCTTTGCTGATAGTGTGAAATATTTTTTCAGAAGGGATTCATTGATCTCTTATAAGTACAATCATGAAATAGCCAATGGAAAGTGGGACCACATGATGGATCAAACGCATATCGGTTACACGTACTGGCAACAACCACGTTACAATAAAATGCCTGAAGTAACTTATATTTCAAAGGATTCCTCTGCTTCCCGGGGCGTAAAAGTTGATGTAAAGAATATGACGGCTAAAGGCCTTATCCCGAAAAATCCAACAGGAAATATTTTTTATGAAAAAAACGGATACGTTTCGCTGGAAGCTCCCGATTATACTAAGGAAGTGAGCACTAAAGATATCAAATGGAAAGTCATTCCTGGTATCGGCAGAAACGGAAGCGGTATTACCACCTTCCCGGTTACGGCTAATAAAAAAACATTCAGTAACAACAATCCGCATCTCGAGTATAGTTTTTACACATACGATTCAGGTTCATTCCAACTGAATACTTATTTTTCTCCAACACTCAATTTCCTTCATGACTCTGCAGGTCTCGAATATGCGATTTCTGTGGACAACGAAAAGCCACAGATCATTTCAATCAATAAAGACGATGCAAATCCACGGATATGGGGAAGATGGGTGGCGAATGATATCATTATAAAAACAAGCAATCATTCTGTCGATAAAAAAGGTAAGCATGTGATAAAATATTGGATGATCAGCCCCGGCGTGGTTCTGGAAAAAATAGTGGCTGATTTTGGAGGAGAAAAGCCGTCTTATCTCGGGCCGCCTGAAACTTTATTTAAACATGTTTCGAAATGAAATTATTTAAAACCACATCCGCTATCGTAATCGAAAGAGATACTCAATTCTTTTCAGTTAAAGAAGATTGGGATTCATTTATCAATGACGACAGCCTTTTAGAAAAAGCAACAGACCTGATAGAATCAGGAAAAGCTAACAAAGCTGCGAATGATTTTTTGAATGAGGATCTGCTCGCACCTATTGGCAGCAACCAGGAATTATGGGCTTGTGGCGTCACTTATTTGAGAAGCAAAATTGGTCGGCAGGAAGAATCGAAAGGTGCAGGCGGTGGCGACTTTTATGCAAAAGTTTACGAAGCAGAACGACCGGAAGTTTTCTTCAAGTCCACACTTCACCGGATTGTTGGTCACAATGCCAAAGTAAATATCCGCAAAGACTCAACCTGGGACGTACCAGAACCGGAGCTGACATTAGTAGTTACTTCTTCCGCAAAAATTATAGGATATACAATCGGCAATGATATGAGCAGCCGCAGTATTGAAGGCGAAAATCCGTTGTACTTGCCGCAAGCGAAAACGTACAATGCATGTGCCGCGATTGGCCCTTGCATTTATTTGAATGAAAAAGGAATAGGAGCAGACACAAATATTCAATTAGAAATTATTCGGGGCAATCAAAATGTATTTGAAGGTACTGTAGCAATCAACCAGATGAAACGCACTTTAAATGAATTAGTTTCTTTTGTCTACCGCGAATGTTCTTTTCCACATGGATGTTTGATCATGACAGGCACGGGCATTGTACCTCCAAACGATTTTACACTCCAGTCGGGTGATGAAATAAAAATAACCATTGACAATATTGGAACATTAATTAATACCGTACGGTAAAGCACACACGAAAATGAAAAAACATTTTTTGATCTTAAGTCTCCTCTTCGCTCTTTCAGGCCCACAAGTATTTTCGCAGGTTAAACTGCCTCAAATATTAAGAGACAGCATGATCCTCCAAAGAAATATGCCAATAAATATCTGGGGATGGGCATCGAAGGGCGAAAAAGTAAAAATAAAATTTAACGGGAAAAGTTATTCCACCAGAACAGATAACAATGGCAATTGGAAATTGCAATTACCTGCGATGAAAGCCGGCGGCCCTTACACGATGAATATTTCCGGAAAAAATAAAATTACACTACATGATATTTTGATCGGCGATGTTTGGTTTTGTTCCGGACAATCAAATATGGTACATCAAATAAAATTGCACAGCGTTTATTACCCTGATGCGATTCCAAATGCACATTATCCGGAAATAAGACAATTCTGGGTTCCGAACGTTACTAACTTACAGGAACCACAGGACGATCTTCCATTTGGTTATTGGAAATCTGCCAATCCTGAAGATGTGCAGGACTTTTCAGCTGTTGCTTATTTTTTCGCCAAGGCATTGTATGAAAAATATCATGTACCAATCGGTATCATTAATTCGAGTTGGGGTGGAGTTCCTATTGAAGCATTCATGAGTTCCGATGCTTTAAAGGGCTTTCCTTCCATTATGAAAACAGTTGATCACAATAAGGACACTGCTTTTCTCAACAGCCTTAAAAGAAGAAATTTTGGTGGGAATATGAATATGCAAAGGCCCCGGGATAAAGGCCTTACGGGACCTATTCCATGGTACGATCCGTCTTATGTTCCAAAGGAATGGCGACCAATCGGAATTCCGGGTTACTGGGAAGACCAGGGATTGAAAGATCTGAATGGTGTTGTTTGGTACAGGAAAGAAATCGATGTTCCTCAATCAATGATCGGCAAACCTGCTAAAGTGTTTTTGGGAAGAATTGTAGATGCTAATACTCTATACATCAACGGAAAAGAAGTTGGTAATACAACTTATCAATACCCACAAAGAAGATATCCTGTTCCTGATAGTCTCTTGAAGACTGGAAAAAATTTATTTGTAATTCGTGTTACCAACAATTTTGGCAAGGGCGGATTTGTGCCTGATAAGCCTTACGAGTTAATAGCCGGTGGTGATACAGTTGATTTAAAAGGTTACTGGAAATATAAAGTGGGCGAAGTATTTATTCCACGTACTCGGTTTGGTGGTGGCGGAGGTTTTGGCTTTTCACCACAAAATGCACCAACCGCTTTATACAATACTATGGTAGCGCCTGAAATTAATTATACCATTAAAGGATTTGTTTGGTACCAGGGGGAAAGTAATGCTGGTCGCGCTGCCGAATATGCAAAACTGCTACCCGCTATGATCGAAGACTGGCGGGCCAAATGGAAAGAAGGAAATATTCCGTTCTTATTTGTTCAGCTTCCCGGCTTTGGTGATTATGATTATCTCCCTTCTGACGGACAGTGGGCTGTGTTGAGGAATTCGCAATTGCAATCATTATCTGTTCCCAATACAGCGATGGCTGTTGCAATTGATTTGGGCGAATGGAATGACATTCACCCCGACAGGAAAAAACCGGTGGGTAATCGCCTGGCATTGGCAGCAGAAAAACTTGCCTATGGAGAAGACGTCGTGTATTCCGGACCGTTATATAAGTCTTCAAATATTGATGGCGATTCGATAATTATCTCATTTACCCATACAGGAACTGGTTTGATTTTTAAAAGCGCTGACGATTCTGCTTATACTTCTCCCCTGCCCGGAGATGTGGAAGGAGGTTTTACCATTGCAGGTGTTGATAAAAAATATGTTTGGGCCAAAGCAAAAATTGAAGGAGACCAAGTAGTTGTGTGGAGTGATGAGGTAAAAGATCCGAAATATGTACGCTATGCATGGGCCGATAATCCTGTAAATCCTAACTTGTACAACAAAGAGGGATTACCAGCTTCGCCATTTGAAACAGATCCATCAGGAGAGTGATGATAAATAAACTTTTGAATCATGAAAAAGATATTCTTCTTCCTGTTTTTTCTTGCCTTCGTTCAGTATAGTGAAGCACAGTTTTTCCTGCCTAAAGAAGAAAGAGACAGCATCAACAGGCTTGCTGAGGTTAACCATCGGCAAATGATGGATCAATTACACATAACTGAGTTGCGTGCCGGCCCAAGTGGCGATCCCAATGCACCTAATCATGCCAATTATGATGAATCAAAAGCCAATCCTTGTCCTCAACTACCCGATATTCTTACCACCAATTCTGGCAAGAAAGTCAATACTCCTGAAATGTGGTGGAAAGAGCGCCGCCCGGAAATTGTAAAAGGCCTTGAAGAAGAGGTCTATGGAAAAATCCCTGCAAATGTTCCAAAAGTAAACTGGGAAGTAAAAACTGTTGATCATGAATTTATTTTCCCCGGTTTTATACCTGTTATTGCCAAACAACTTATCGGGCATGTAGATAACAGCGCAGATAGATCAGTCAACGTAGACATTAAGATGATGCTGGTAGTTCCAATGAATGTAAAAGGACCAGTACCCGTTTTGATGATGTTTGGATTTCCCTCCTTTCCTGCGCCAGCCCAGCCGTCTGCAGATGATATGGAGAAATTAAATTCAGTTTTTAAAGAAATGATGATAAAGACGGATCCATCGGTAAAAAAGATCTTTGATAAATATCCTGCATACTCACCTATCACCAAACTGGCAGGTCCTAATTTCTTTGCACCTACTTCAGCAGAACTTTCGCCAACAGAGCAATTGCTGCAGGCGGGATGGGGTTATTGTACCATTGATCCGTCAAGTATACAGGCAGATAACGGCGCGGGATTGACCAGCGGTATTATTGGGCTGACCAATAAGGGGCAACCGCGCAAACCTGAAGAATGGGGAGCGTTGCGTGCATGGTCATGGGGAGCGGCAAGAGCACTTGATTATCTCGGAACAGACACTTTGGTTGATGCGAAAAAAGTGGGCATTGAAGGTGTTTCCAGGTATGGAAAGGCTGCCCTGGTCACACTCGCTTTTGAACCAAGGTTTGCAGTTGGCTTGATCGGTTCCTCGGGCAAAGGAGGCGCAACATTATTGCGGCGTAATTTTGGGGAAGCAGTGGAAAGTCTTACAGGTGGAGAATTTTATTGGATGGCCGGAAACTTTTTAAAATACGGTGCCTCGAAGGCAGCTTTTGGAAGCAAAACGGGTTGCGATCTTCCTGTTGATGCGCACGAACTGATTGCCCTTTGTGCTCCCCGGCCAACTTTCATCAGTTATGGAATACCGGAAAAGGGCGATGCAAAATGGCTGGATCACGAGGGAAGTTATATGGCAACTGTTGCTGCCGGTGTCGCATTTAAATTATTGGGCGCAAAAGACCTTGGCGTTTCTAACGATTATATGAAAGAGAAAATGCCACCTGTAAATACCGGTTTATTAAATGGTCAACTTGCGTGGCGACAACACGATGGAGGACACACCGATGCTCCTAATTTCAAATATTTTATTCCATGGGCAAGTAAATTACTGAAATATGAAAAGAAGCCAATGTAAAGAAGCGCAGGTGAAGAATTAAATACTTTAACGTACACAAAAAATAAGCGATATGAAAAAATTAATTCTTTCTTTATTTACTGTATTTCCCTTTTTTCTATTTGCGCAAAATGCAACCATCAAAATTGATATTGACAGAACGGTTGGGCAAATTGATCCAAAAATTTATGGCGTATTTATGGAGCCGATCCACTTTAATGGAAAGCGATTGGGTTTGCCGGATACCGTAAATTTCAATACAGTTTACGGAAACCTGTATGATCCTTCTTCACCGCTTGCTGATGCAAACGGCTTTCGTAAAGATTATATTGATGCGATGAAAGAGCTGAAGATTGAAGATATGCGCTGGCCGGGCGGAAATTATGTTAGTGGATATAATTGGCAGGACGGGATCGGGCTAAAAGATCAACGGCCATCACGTATTAACCTTGCCTGGGGAAGCACAGATAACAATCATGTTGGTACAGATGAATGGATCGAATTAAATAAATCAATTGGGAGTGAAAATGTGGTTTGTGTCAATCTTGGTCTCGGTAATATTAACGATGCGGTTCATTGGGTGGAATATTGCAATTATCCAAAAGGGACTTATTATTCTGATTTGCGTGCAAAATATGGACATCCGCTACCTTATGATGTAAAGATCTGGGACCTGGGAAATGAAGTGGATGGTGCACCTTGGGAACTAGGACATAAAGATGCTGACGAGTATGTAAAAACGGCAAGAGAAGCCGCCAAAGCAATGCGCGCAGTTGATAACAGTATTGACTTTGTGGCATCAGGTTCCTCCTATTACGAACCCACGGGCAAATGGATAAATTGGAACAGGAAGGTATTAAACGGCCTGGGAGATATGATCCGTTATATTTCGATTCATCGTTATTGGGAAGGAGGATCACCCGATAATTATTACAATTTTATTGGAGGTGGGGCAATGGATTTTGAAGAAAAAATAAAAGTAACCAAAGATGAAATTGAAGTAGCGCGCGCAAAAAATAATTTCAAAAATCCCATTTATATTTCAGTGGATGAATGGGGCACTTTTGGAAGAAACTTTGAATCGGTTTTGCCAATTGCCCAATGTTTAAATTCTTTTGTGAGGCATTCTGATGCCGTGAAGATGGCCAACTTCACAATGATGACTTCACTCTTGTCGAGCGATCCGAAAGAAGGAACTTATAAAGCGCCACTTTTTTATACGTTTAAATTGTTTTCAAACAATTGCCGGGGAAACTCAATAGATACTTACGTTTCCTGCGATACTTTCAACACCGAAAAGTATAAAGGGATTCCTTACCTCGATGTTACTTCTGTTTATAACAAAGACCAAAATGCAGTTTTTATCAACGTGGTTAATCGCGAAGAAAGCCATCCAATTACAGCAGATATTTTGAATACTTCACTCGGCTTTTCAGGAAAAGCATCCGCAACAATTATCAACAGCGACGACATTAAAGCTCCGTTTGAATTCGATAAAAAAGGGCAATACGTTCCCCAAACAAAAGATCTTTTTGTACATAATGGGAAGATAACTTATACATTTCCGCCACATTCATTCACACAGATCAAAGTCAGCATCAATCCAAAATAAAAGCTTCAAACCGCAACAATGAAAAAAATCATTTTTAATATTCTTTTTCTTTTTACTGTCGTATCGCTTTGTGCACAGGATGGTCACCAGCTATGGCTTCACAATCATAAAGCAGTGCCTGTAACTGTGGTTTGCAAAAAAAATTCGCCTACACTTTCTATTGCAAAGCAGGAGTTACAACAGGGCTGGGAGGGAGATGCCAATGTAACGGTTACGCTTACCCTAAAAAAAGATAAAGCAATAAAAAATGATGGTTTCCGGCTGGGAAAAAATTCTATAGAAGCAAACACCGATATAGGCATATTGTATGGAGTTTATGAATTATTACGTGAACAACAAACCAGTGAACCAATAAAAAACGAAATTTTTAATCCTTCCTACGAAGTAAGAATGTTGGATCACTGGGATAATCTTAATGGAACCGTAGAACGCGGTTATGCAGGGCATTCTATTTTCTGGCGCAAGGATGATCCTTTTACCGTTACTGGCAGGGATAAAACACTGTGGCAGCAATATGCGCGCGCCAATGCGTCTATCGGAATAAATGGGGCGGCTATTGACAACGTAAACGCTTCGCCGAAAATCTTGAGCGCCGATTATTTGAACCGCGCAAAAGCGATTGCCGACGTATTGCGACCTTATGGAGTGAGAGTTTATTTAGCAGTAAACTTCGCTTCGCCTTCAACACTGGGTGATTTAAAAACTGCCGATCCGTTGGATCCGTCGGTGATTGCATGGTGGGACAAAAAGGTGAAAGAAATTTACCGTTTAATACCCGACTTCGGCGGCTTTCTCGTAAAAGCCAGCAGTGAAGGACAACCTGGTCCGCAGAAGTATGGACGCACACATGCAGATGGAGCAAATATGCTGGCCGATGCATTGAAACCTTACGGCGGCATTGTGATGTGGCGCGCTTTTGTTTATAGTGCCAATAACGAGGACAGAGCCAAACAGGCTTACGATGAGTTCATGCCTCTGGATGGAAAATTCAGAGATAATGTGATCATACAGGTTAAAAATGGACCGGTAGATTTTCAACCACGAGAACCTTTCAGTCCTTTGTTCGGGGCGATGAAAAAAACATCTGTGGCGCCGGAGTTCGAGGTTACACAGGAATATTTGGGTCACTCAGTTTACCTGGTTTTTCTCTCCACTATGTGGGAAGAAGTTTTAAAAAGCGATACCTATCAGCATGGCGTTGGCAGCACGGTTGCCCGTTGTACTGACGGCAGTATCTACCCCCAAAAACATACGGTTATGGCAGGTGTTTCCAATGTAGGGCTGGATTCCAACTGGTGCGGCAACCAGTTTGCGCAAGCCAACTGGTATGCATTCGGAAGACTCGCATGGAACAATACTTTGCCAAGCAAACAAATTGCTGATGAATGGATCAAACTCACTTTTTATAATGATCCTTCGCAAAAATCAAGTCAAGCCAATTATACCGCCGATTGGAACAAAAACTTTCTTGCACCGGTAAAACAAATGATGCTTGAAAGCCGTGAAGCTGCGGTCAATTTTATGATGCCGCTTGGCCTGCATCACATCATGTCGGCAAACGGCCATTACGGTCCGGGGCCATGGTGGCAACCGAAAAACTGGAGACCTGATTGGACACCCCCGTACTATCACCAGGCAAGCACTTATGGAATCGGCTTTGATCGAACCACGAAAGGAAGTGATGCCGTGAGTCAATATCATGAACCGTTGGCTTCCAAATTCAATAATGTAAAAACCTGCCCGGAAGATCTTTTGCTGTGGTTTCATCATTTACCATGGGATTATAAAATGCACAAGGGCAACACATTATGGGACGCAATTTGTCGCCATTATGAAAAAGGAGTAAACCAGGTGCGTGAATTTCAGAAAGTCTGGGATAAGGTAGGCCCTTATGTTGACAGCACGCGATTTTTGGAAGTTCAAAGTAAGCTGCGCCAAGAATGTGCGAATGCTATTTTATGGAAAGACGCATGCCAGCTGTATTTCCAGCAATTCAGCAAAAGACCTATCCCCTATGATCTTGAACGCCCGATTCATGATTTGAATGATATCATAGCCAATGAATTCAAAACTAAGAATGATTAAACGTCTGCAGCAAACCATCAAAATGATGTGACATGAAAAATATAGTATTGCTTGTTTCGATCACCTTTTTGGCAACAAACTTTCTAGTTGCTCAAAATAAAAAGGACAGTAAACGAACAAATAAAGCAGCTTTTTTTTCCGGCGTTTACCCGAATTATTTCAAAGAAGCAGGTTACAATCAGCAAGCCATTGATCAAAAAGTAGCAAAGGCGTATCACGACATTTTTGAAGGGCCCAATAAAGTTTATTTTGAAGTAGGTGATTCTATGGCTTATGTTTCTGATCTAAAAAATCATGATGCGAGAACGGAAGGTTTTTCTTATGGAATGATGATAGCGGTTCAATTAAATAAAAAGGAAGTTTTTGACCGCATCTGGAGATGGTCTAAAAAATATTTACAACACCAGGGAGGACCGCGTGATGGTTATTTCGCATGGAGCATTAATCCTGAAACAATGAAGAAAAATTCGGAAGGCACGGCTTCAGATGGCGAATTGTATTTTGTCACAAGTCTCCTGTTTGCGTCTAACCGTTGGGGTAATAATACCGGCATCGATTATTACCACGAAGCAAGAAGGATACTGGATGCTATGTGGAGCAAAGATGGCACAGACGGCATTTATAATATCATCAACACACAACACAAGCAAATCACTTTTACACCTGAAGGAAACAATTACAATTATACGGATCCTTCTTATCAATTGCCTGCTTTTTTTGAAGTGTGGGCAATGTATGCCAAAGACGGGCATGAACAATTTTACAAAGATTGTGCAGATACTGCCCGCGCTTATTTACACAGGGCCTGCAGCTCACCAACCGGGCTTAACGCGGATAAAACCAGTTTTGATGGAACGGCTTTAGGTCGTGGGAAAATCCAATCGGCTTTTCGTTACGATTCATGGAGAGTGCCGATGAATATTGCAATGGATTATAACTGGTTTGGCAAAGACAAAAAATGGCAGCAAAATTATGCAGCGCGCATTCAACATTTTTTCAAATCAAAAGGTATTGACTCATTCGATGACCAGTTTAATTTGGATGGCTCAAAACCGGAATGGATTCTTCCTGCAGGCGGCTTTCAGAAACTGAGACATTCACTCGGTTTGTTAGCCACAGTTGCTTCAACAGAGATGATCCGAAAAGATAATTTTGACTTTGTGCATGCGTTATGGAATGCCAAATTGCAACCCTACGAAGATGGATATTTTGATCCTTATTACGACGGATTATTGTACCTTTTTAGCCTGATGCATTTAAGCGGAAAATATCAATTGATAAAACCACATCACCCTTAATAGAAAAATAAAAATTAGTTAACGTAAATAAAAAGATATGAGATACCTGACCCTTATTGCCGGGCTACTGCTATTTAGTTGTCTTGGATTTTCTCAAAACATAGTGCATGATGCAACGCCGGGATTCGATGTTTTCAAGCCGGATATTCCGCATGGAAAAATTGACTCCTTCAACTACCGGTCAAAAACGGTTGGCACTACAAGGCAGTCGTTAATTTATACGCCGCCTGGCTATTCAAAAAAGAAAAAATATCCGGTGTTGTATTTGTTGCATGGCATTGGTGGCGACGACAAAGAATGGTTAAATGGCGGTCATCCGCAGGTTATCCTGGATAATCTTTATGCACAAGGCAAAGTAGAACCGATGATTGTGATACTGCCCAATGGCAGAGCCATGAAAAACGATAGTGCAACAGGAAATATCTTTGCACCCGACAAGATCCAGGCATTCGCCACGTTTGAAAAAGATTTGTTGAACGATCTTATTCCGTATGTACAAAAACATTACCCCGTTTATACAGACCGCGAGCATCGTGCTATTGCGGGATTATCAATGGGGGGTGGCCAATCATTAAATTTTGGATTGGGCAATCTCGACAAATTTGCCTGGATCGGTTCGTTCTCTGCGGCTCCCAACACCAAAACCCCTGAAGAATTGGTGCCTGATCCCGCAAAAGCAAGAAAAGAATTAAAACTCCTCTGGATATCGTGCGGCGCCAGTGATGGTTTGATTGGATTTAGTCAAAGGACTCACGATTACCTCGTTAAAAATGACGTACCTCATATTTATCACATTGAACCGGGTGTTCATGAATTTAAAGTTTGGAAAAACGGGTTGTACATGTTTTCCCAATTAATTTTTAAACCTGTAGATACTTCTACCTTTTCAAAATATCCTGTTGTTGGGGCGCCGGCTTCCACGAATGTACGCGGAGCCGAATATCCGCAAATACTGGCAGACCATCGTGTGATCTTTCACGTAAAAGCTCCTGATGCGCAAAAAGTGCAAATTGACCTGGGCAAAAAATATGATCTTGTTAAAAACAACCAGGGTGTATGGGAAATTACTACCGATTCTATCAGTGAAGGATTTGATTATTATTCCTTACTGATAGATGGTGTGGCTGTGGCAGACCCCGCCAGTCAAACGTTTTACGGTATGGGCAGAATGGCAAGTGGTATTGAAATACCGTTTATGGGTGACCGGTACTATGCGCTTGCTAATGTTCCTCACGGGGACATCCGCATCAAAAATTATTTTTCTGCTGTTACCAATTCATGGAGGCAAATGTACATCTATACGCCTCCGGGTTATGATGAAAACCTGAATGGAAAATATCCTGTTTTATACATTTTGCACGGAGGTGGAGAAGATCAGACCGGTTGGGCCACACAAGGAAAAGCCAATTTGATTTTAGACAATCTTATCGCCGCAGGAAAAGCCAAGCCAATGTTGATCGTAATGCCGGATGCAAATATTGGCGCCGGTGGATTTAATGCCGACGCCATCGGGAATGGAATGAAGTTGTTTGAAAAAGAGATGAAACAAGCCATCATTCCCTTTGTTGAAAAAAATTATCGTGCAAAAACTGATGCCAACAGCAGAGCGCTTGCCGGCCTTTCGCTGGGAGGTCTTCATACGCTTTATACCGGGATCAATAACACAGATTTGTTTTCTTATCTCGGTGTTTTTAGTTCAGGTTGGATAGTCCCGATGATGAATAAAACCGCAGATACAGAATATGCTTTTATGAAAGAGAATGCCGATAAGATAAATAACAACCTGAAATTGTTTTGGTTTTCTGAAGGCGGACCGGAAGATATTGCTTACAAAAACGGGCATATCATGCTCGACAATTTAGACAAGTTGAAAATTAAACATACTTACTACGAATACCCTGGTGGGCATAAATGGCCGGTGTGGAGAAATGATTTATTACATTTTGCGCCTTTGCTATTCAGGTAAAAGAAAATTAAAAAAGCCAAGATTCAAAAACGCCAAGTTTTCATTAATAAAAACGATACCATGAAATTAAAACAGGCTCTTATTTTTTCAGTGGCACTACTGGCCGGCCAAATCTGCGTGGCGCAAACTACTGTTTCTGAAGATTTCAAACCTTCAACTCTCAATCAACCGGGACAGGAATATCCGCAGGTGAATTCACAAGGTTATGCACGGTTTAGAATTAAGGCTCCCGATGCCGATAGCGTTCGCGTAAGCCTTGGTTTAGGGGGCAGAGGAGGTACTCTACTTGTAAAAGGAGCAGACGGCTTTTTTACGGGTACTACACAAGGGCCGTTGGACGAAGGTTTCCATTATTATCATCTGACTATAGATGGTGGAATTTTTAACGACCCGGGCGCATTAAATTTTTATGGATCCACCCGTTGGGAAAGCGGGATCGAAATCCCGGCGCACGACCAGGAATTCTACGCGCTCAAAGACGTTCCACATGGGAATGTGCAGCAAATCCTTTTTCCCTCCAAAAGCACCAACATGCAACGTCGTGCTTTCGTGTACACGCCACCGGGTTATGAAAAAGATAAATCAAAAAAATATCCTGTCTTGTACCTGCAACATGGTTGGGGAGAAGATGAGACTGCGTGGAGCAACCAGGGACATGCCAATCTGATCCTGGATAATCTGGTTGCAGAAGGTAAAACAAAACCATTCATTATTGTGATGACCTACGGGATGACCAACGAATTAAAATGGGGGCACCTGAAGGATTTTAAAATTGAACCATTTCAAACGGTACTCGTTGATGAATTGATTCCTTATATTGATACACACTTTCGCACTATAGCAGATAAAGGTCATCGTGCAATGGGGGGCCTTTCAATGGGCGGCATGGAAACGCATATGATCACCCTTAATAAACCTGATGTTTTTTCTTATTACGCATTGCTGAGTGGTGGCATTTATACTCCTGAAGAACTGAAGGGCAAATCAAAACCTAAACTGATCTTTATAAGTTGTGGAAGCAGGGAAAGGCCCGATGCTGTTAAGAATGCCGTAACTGCATTAAAAGATGCAGGCTATAATGCGGTGTCTTATGTTTCTGAAAATACGGCTCACGAATTCCTGACATGGAGACGCAGTTTGCATGAACTAGCGCCAATGTTATTTCAAAATAACTGATTGATCCCGGTCCTTTGTGAAGGACCGATGCGTAAATAAAAAATAATGAAAGGACTAAAGCTTTTTTGGATTGGATTGTACTTACTTCCGTTTGCTGTTCATTCACAGCGCATCATAAATCTTTATCCCGGAAACATTCCGAATGCGATAAAGACGGAACTGACTGACATTCCGCAAAACCCTTCCGAAGGTTTAGTGCGGCGGGTTATCAATCCTACACTCGAAATGTATTTACCCGAAAAAGATAAGGCAAGTGGTGCCGCCGTCGTGATTTGTCCAGGCGGTGGTTACAGCGTACTCGTATATGGCGGCGAGGGCGTGATGACAGCGAAAGCGTTTGCGAAAAATGGAGTTGCGGCGTTTGTATTAAAATACCGGTTGCCCAACGATTCCTTCCAGCTAGATAAAACCATTGCGCCGTTGCAGGATGCGCAGCAGGCAATTAAGATGGTGCGTGACAGTGCATCAATATGGGGCATTGATGCGAAGAAAGTTGGTATCATGGGGTTTTCTGCCGGCGGCCATGTTGCTTCTACTGAGGCAACGCATTTCAGTAAAGCGCTGATAGAAAACAAAAGCAACACCAGCCTGCGACCTGATTTTCAAATACTCGTCTATCCTGTTATCAGCATGCAGGATAGTTTAACACATAAAGATTCGCGCCGGCAATTGTTGGGAACGAATCCTTCAAAAGAAACAATCGATCTTTATTCAAATGAATTGCAGGTGAATAAAAGTTCCCC
>DASTXM010000178.1:0-26504 GCA_035765495.1 Hanamia sp. | reverse complement strand
CCTTTGGAAAGAAACCAGTAAGCCCATAAGTAAATGCAACCAAATCCATAGCTTTTTGCCAAACAAGCAGTTCTTTAAAATTATGAATCTTCATCAGCTATCTTTAATCTGTAAATTCTTGCTTCTTGCGTCTATTTTCTTTCTACTTACTTCTTGCTACTTGCTTTATGCTACTTTCTACTTGCTTCTAATTATGAATTGGCTGCTTCCATCATTTTCTTACCCTTAGCAATTGCATCTTCCAGGTTACCAACCAGGTTGAAAGCTGCTTCCGGATATTCGTCAACTTCTCCGTCCATGATGGCATTAAATCCACGGATGGTATCTTCAATCGAAACCAACACACCTTTCAAACCGGTAAATTGTTCTGCAACGTGGAATGGCTGAGAAAGGAAACGCTGAACACGACGCGCACGGCTTACTGTCAGTTTATCTTCATCACTCAATTCATCTAAACCAAGAATGGCGATGATATCCTGTAATTCTTTATAGCGTTGTAATGTAAGCTTCACCCTGTTGGCGCATTCATAATGCTCTTCACCAACGATTGCAGGTGTAAGAATCCTTGAAGTAGAATCCAAAGGATCTACAGCAGGATAAATTCCAAGGTCTGCAATCTTCCTGCTCAATACTGTTGTCGCATCCAAATGTGCAAATGTTGTTGCCGGAGCCGGGTCAGTCAAGTCATCTGCAGGAACATAAACTGCCTGAACAGATGTAATTGAACCGTTTCTTGTTGAAGTGATTCTTTCCTGCATCAATCCCATTTCTGTCGCAAGCGTTGGTTGGTAACCCACCGCTGAAGGCATCCTTCCCAACAAAGCCGATACTTCAGAACCCGCCTGTGTGAAACGAAAGATGTTATCTACGAAAAACAAAATATCTCTCCCCCTTCCTGTTCCGTCACCATCGCGGAAATACTCAGCGATTGTCAATCCGCTCAGAGCCACACGAGCTCTTGCTCCCGGAGGTTCATTCATTTGACCGAAAACAAATGTTGCTTTTGATTCTTTTAATTCATCGAGGTTCACTGCATCCAAATCCCATCCGCCTTCTTCCATACTGTGGATGAATTTGTTGCCATATTTCATAATGCCTGCTTCGATCATTTCCCTCATCAGGTCGTTTCCTTCGCGGGTTCTCTCTCCTACTCCAGCAAAAACAGACAAACCACTATAAGCTTTTGCAATATTGTTGATCAATTCCTGGATCAATACGGTTTTTCCAACGCCCGCACCACCAAACAAACCGATCTTTCCACCTTTTGCATAAGGCTCGATCAGGTCAATTACTTTGATACCTGTGAACAAAACTTCGGTAGCAGTACTTAGGTTTTCAAATAACGGCGGCTTACTGTGAATCGGGCGTCCATTCTTTTTGCTCACTTGTGGCAAACCGTCAATTGCATCACCGGTAACGTTGAACAAACGGCCGTTAATTGCATCGCCGGTTGGCATCTTGATAGGAGATCCGGTATCAACTACGTCCATACCACGCTTCAAGCCTTCGGTACTGTCCATTGCAATACAACGAACACTGTCTTCACCCAGGTGTTGCTGAACTTCCAGCACCAGCTTATCACCGTTTTCCCTGGTTAATTCCAGCGCATTAAATATCTCAGGAAGCTTATTTTCATTTTCAAAATGCACATCGACAACGGCCCCGATGATTTGTTTTACTTTTCCGGTATTTGCCATAAAAATTTTATTAAAAAGTGCTTATTTCAATTTGGCGGCAAAGGTAAGATTAACAGGTTAAAAAGACAACAAAGAAAAAAGAATATTTCGATTTTTTAAGAAGCAATTAATTGGTGAAAAATAAAAATTTCCCGTATTTGTTTTTTTGCTGCCACAAAAACAATTATTGATTTCTCCTGGCCAACAAACCGCCCGAATGAAAATATTTTCCAATTACAGGTAAGCCGCGCACTTCGCGCCATTCGATGTTTAAAATAAAAGCGATATACAACAAGATAAGTATCGCACCCGAAACAACACTTGCCACAAATCCCGGAACAAAATGACCAAAAAGTCGGTGAACAAAAAAGAGCAAGACAACAATTACAATATAGGCGCTCAACTTACGCCAGGCGTAAGGAATTCTGTATTCTTTTTGCCCCCAGATATAACAGGAAACCATCATAGCAAAATAACAGAGGAAAGTAGCCCAGGCGCATGCAGTATAACCATAGGTAGGGATAAAAATATAATTGATAAGGATTGTAATTGCAGTTCCTCCAAGCGTAATGTAAGCACCAGACATCGTCTTATGCTTCAATTTGTACCAAATAGAAAGATTGTAATATATTCCCAAAAAGATATTTGCCAAAAGCAAAATAGGCACTACCGTTAATCCTGACCAATATTTTGGGCCAATAAAATATTTCCAAATAGGCAGGAATAAACTCACGAGCAGGAACATCGTGGTCACAACGATAACAAAAAACTTCATGACCCGGGCATACACTTTGTGCGGATTTTGGCCTTCTGACTGTTTAAAGAAAAATGGTTCGGCGCCCAGCCTGAATGCCTGGATAAAAAGTGTTATAAGAATCGCCAATTTGTAACAGGCATTATAGATCCCTACTTGTTGCTCTGCTGCAGTCGGAGAAACAGGAAGCCACCATCTCAACATAAGCCGGTCAAAAGTTTCGTTTACCATACCTCCCATTCCTACAATAATTAATGGAAGAGAATAGATCATCATTTCTTTCCACAAGACGAAATTGAATTTCAATTTAATCCTTGATATTTCTTTGCTTAGCAAAAAGAGGGTGAAAATCGACTGCAACAAGTTTGCAATCATCACATAAACAATCGGGTTTGTATTGGTGTTGTAAAAAAGCAATACAAACGAATTCGAATTGCTGGCAGCTTGAGAAGAACAATATCCAATAAAAAACCACGTAAAAAATATATTAATTAATATTCCTCCAACCTTGATTAGCGCATACTTTCTGGGTCTTTCTTCCAACCGGAGCCTGGCAAAAGGAATGGTACTCAATGCATCAAAAGCAATAATAAATATACCAATGTAGGCAATTGTAGGAACGTCCTGCAGCCCTATGATCCGGGCAAAGGAAGCACGCGAAAACCAAAGGAGAGTAGTAAGGATTATTGTAGAAAACACTAAAGAAAGAGCAGCGGTATTGTATAATGAACCTTTGTATTCCTTTCTTGAGGAAAATCGGAAATAAGTAGTTTCAAAACCGTAGGTAAATATTACATTGACAATTGTCATTGCTGCATAGATCAACCCCATTTTACCATAATCACTTGTCTTTGCTAACGTATAGGTAAGATAAGGCGTAAGCAGGTAATTGATAAAACGCGCCGCAATCGAGCTAACGCCGTACCACACTGTTTGACCTGCTAATTTTTTTATGTTGCTCAAATAATTGTGAATTTAAAAAGAGGGCAAATTTAGTTTTTATCGGATGTAAAAATAAAATTGTAGTTATTTATTGGTTTACTCTTAACGGATGCTTTAAAGCAAAGATTTCAATCCAAAAAATTGGTAACCTTCTTTCTTCCGGCCTTGATGATGCCTTTTTCTTTTTTCACTTTGATCCTTTTCTCCCTGGAAGCTTTGGTAGGTTTCGTTGGCTTTCGTTTTTTTCTTTTTATCAATGCATTGTTCAGCAACAAATGCATTTTGACGATCACTTCTTCCTTGTTGCCTAATTGCGTTCTTTCAGTCTGGCTTTTTACAATAAGAAATCCGTCATTTGTGATTTTGTTCGCCAGTTTTTCAAGAATCGTTTCTTTTTGTTTGTCAGTAAGGATTTCGGATGACGCGACGTGAAAATAACCTTCCACCATTGTTTCAACTTTGTTCACATTTTGGCCGCCTTTTCCGCCGCTTCTTGCTGTCTTAAATTTTATTTCGTTTAAAACATTTATCATAGGTTAAAAATACAAAAAATCGGGAGTGAATTGCAGCCGAATGCTTTACGTTACAATAAATTCGTAATTTGTAGCGGCAATTTTTATAATACAGAAAAAAAATACATTTTTGCATATAACCAACAGTAAATGAAGTTGAAAGAGATATACTCATCCCTTTGCGAAAGAAAACAGAACGGCAAGAAATCCTTTGCTGTTTTGATCGATCCTGATAAGGTGAACGAAGAAAAACTGGAGCGACTTATTCGTCTTTCACTTATAGCAAAAGTTGATTATTTTCTGGTGGGTGGAAGTCTTGTTATTTCCAATTACCTCGACGAATGCGTTCAGTTTATCAAACGCAATTGCGCTATTCCGGTTTTGCTTTTTCCCGGGAGTTCTTCACAGGTTTCAAAATATGCAGATGCCTTATTATATCTTTCATTGATTAGCGGGAGAAATCCTGAACTATTAATCGGGCAGCATGTTGTTAGTGCCGCAGCGATCAAAAAAAGCGGGCTTGAAATTATCAGCACCGGTTACATGGTTATTGATGGTGGCGCCCCCACCACTGTTTCCTATATTTCCAACGCCACTCCTTTACCTGCAGATAAAAACGAAATTGCGATGTGCACAGCCATGGCAGGGGAAATGCTTGGAATGAAACTCATTTATATGGATGCAGGAAGCGGTGCAAAAGTGCCGATCTCCGAAGGCATGATCTCAAAAGTGTCACAAAATATTGAAGTGCCCCTGATTGTTGGTGGAGGCATTAAGGAACCCGAAAAGGCTTACCTGAATTGTAAAGCCGGCGCTGACGTGATTGTTGTTGGAAATGCCATCGAAAAAGATGAATCCCTGATTACAGAAATTGCTTCTGCTGTTCATTCTGTTCCTCTAAAAGTCTTAAGTTAATTTTTATTATTTTGGCTGAAAAACCTGGTTTGTAACCGGTGGCGTCTCCGGGATTTTTATAAGGTTAAAGCCGTGATTGGTCGCCTTGTGACAATCATTGCAAGTAGCCGTCAAAAGTGTAAAACTGCTGTCAAACCTTTTTTCATCTTTCGCTTTTATGGCTGCTGAAATACTATCAATCGCAGGATCGATAATTCCAATTGATTTTATTTCAGGTCTGTCTGAACAAAATTTCGGAATGTCTGTAAGTGCTTCCTGTATTTCTCCTACTTCAAAATCAGCCAATGGCCAGTTGCCATATTTCCCCGCAAACCAAAGTTTCGCATGGTGCACCTGGATTTGCGACATAAATTCGCCAAGGCCTGGTTTGTATACATTGTTCAATTGCACTTGTAGGCTGTCAACCCTTTTATGCAATTGAGAATTGGATGAAGAACTATTACATGAAAACAAAAAGATGCCTGAAATGAAAAGCAGTTTTTTCATAAAATTTTTTAGGCAACAATTTATTGGATTTTCTTATAACAAAAGTTATAAACTCATCATTTCTTTAAATTTCACTGCCTGCCGACGGCTTACTTCAATTTTTTCACCTCCTTTAAGGTCCAGCAAAAGGCCTCCGTTAAAATAAGGTTCGATTTTTTCAATCATTCTCAGGTTGATGATGTGCTTCCTGTTGGCCCTGAAAAAAGCTTTTTCGTCAAGGCGTTCTTCCAATGCATTCAAAGATTTTAAAATGAGCGGTTTGTTCGTACCAAAAAATACTTTCGCATAATTGCCAACACTTTCAAAAAGCCTAACATCAGAAAGTCGCACAAACCAGCAGCGCTCACCATCTTTAACGAAAACCTGGTCGGTTTCAGTGAGAATACCACGACTGTAGGACAACATCTCTTCTTCCGTTTTCTGGCGCACTTTCATTAGCGCTTCAGCCAACCTTTGTGGTTCCACCGGTTTCATCAAATAATCGAGTGCATTCACATCAAAAGCTTTTAAAGCATACTCATCATAAGCAGTTACGAAAATTACGTAAGGTGCTTTATCGAGTTGCGCCAACATATCAAACCCCGTTTTCCCCGGCATTTGAATATCGAGAAAAATAAGATCCGGGTTGAGTGCTTCGATCTTCTCAATTCCTTCAGCCGCATTAGCCGCCTCGCCAATGATCTCCACATCATTAAATTCGTTCAACATTCTCCTAAGCTCGCTCCTGGCAAGTCTTTCATCGTCTATCAAAATTACTTTTAACATAAAAAACTTATTACTTATTAATTGAAAACTTACAACTCAATATTAATATTCTACCGGCATTACAATTTTGGATTGCACTTTGGTACCTTCAATTTCTTCTACTTTAAAATAAGCATTTCCGTTGTATAAAAATTTAAGCCGGTCGCGGGTACTTTTTATTCCAAAACCTTCATCGTCCTTCTTTTCAAGAACACCAGAATTCTGAACAGTCAACTCAAAATCATTATTGGTAAATCTTGAAATGATCCTGATCGTTCCACCGTTTATTCTCTTGCTGATACCATGTTTAATGGCGTTTTCAACAAGCGTTTGCAACATCATCGGCGGAATTCTTTGTTCAAGTGTATCTTCATCAATATCCATTTCCACTTTCAATCTTTCTTCAAAACGCATTTGTTCCAAAGCCAAATAATCTCTTACAATATCCAGTTCTTTGTGCAATGGGACCGTTTCCAGTTTTTCAACCTGGAGACTGCTTCTCAAAATATTTGAAAGCTCAGTAATAGCCGTTCTCGCTCTTTTTGGATTTTCGTCAACGAGCGCCCTGATGCTGTTGAGCGAATTAAAAATAAAGTGAGGATTAATGTGTGATTTGATCGTTTTTAATTCCAGCTCTTTCACTGTTTTTTCAAGATTCAGCCTGTCCACTTCATCCTTACGGTTTCTTTCCAAATAATGCCAGATCATGTAAAGCAATAACCAAAGCGCGATGAGAATGAAAGTAAAAATAATGTCCCACCAAAAGCGCCCGCGATGCTGCTCTTCATATCTCCAGTCGCCGTTATTATTTCGATACCAGCCTGTATTTCTCTTGATCGTTTCAATAGATTGATAATTGGCAGAATCTTTCGGGTTATTTTTTTGAGCGAGATAATATTGGGTTCCTGCAAGTCCCAAACTTTTCTCTTTGGCAATTGCCTCTTTCAGGCTTTGCTTTTTTTCGTATTGAACAAGGGAATTGCCGGTAAGGAGCGCAGTAGATTTTGCACCGTAATAAGCCAACAAACCGGTCAACATTACGCCCACTACAAAAACACCAATTACTTTTTCCGTAGAAAAATAGATCCATTTGGTCTTACTTAAAACATAGCGCAACAAATGAGTAGAAAAAATGTACCAACAAAATTCTATGAACAGAATGGCAAGGAGCAGGTGTCGTCGTTCAGGAGATTTCCAATAAACATCCTGTAGCAGGAAATAAAAGAAGGCAAGATTCAATAATGTCCAACCACCCCAGCCAAGCACCTGGCACAACCAATATCTGAAAATTCTCTTTTGCATTGTACAAATTTAGACGTAAAAAGCAGCATCAAAAGGCAGGACTTGATTAGTGGCTAAAGCAACGTTTGAAAGGCGCAAAAGTTATTATAAAATACTTCTTAGCATCCATATTCTTCAAATCATCACTTTCACAACTTTTACCTTTAAAAACTTTAGTTTTACAAGGTAGAAAAATTTTTGAATGCAAAATCAAAATTTAAATAAGGAAAAAGAAATATTGACACCGGCAGAAAGGGATTTTGAGAATAATATTCGCCCGTCGGTAATTGAAGAATTCAGCGGGCAGGCGCAGATAATTGAAAACCTGAGAATATTTATAAAAGCAGCGCGCCAGAGGGAAGAAGCACTCGATCATATTTTATTTCACGGCCCTCCAGGTCTTGGAAAAACGACACTTAGCAGGATCGTCGCGAATGAACTGGGTGTTCATATCAAAGAAACCAGCGGGCCTGTAATTGAAAAACCCGGCGATCTTGCAGGTTTGCTCACCAATCTCGAACCGAATGATGTTTTGTTTATCGATGAAATTCACCGGCTGAGCAATGTTGTGGAAGAATATCTTTATGCTGCGATGGAAGATTATCGCATCGACATTATGATCGATACAGGCCCGAATGCAAGAAGTGTTCAAATAAATTTGAATCCTTTTACATTAATTGGCGCCACAACAAGGAGTGGATTGTTGACGGCGCCCCTTCTTTCAAGATTTGGTATTAAATCACGATTGGAATATTATGACACGGCTACTTTACAAAAGATCATCTTACGCTCTGCAGAAATTTTAAAAACAAAGATCACTTCAGATGCAGCTACAGAGATTGCAGGCAGAAGTCGCGGAACTCCGAGAATTGCCAACGGCTTGTTGCGCCGTGTTCGCGATTTTGCACAAGTTCTTTCCAATGGAGTGATCGATCTTCGAATAACGCAACATGCATTAAAAGCTTTAAACGTAGATGAATATGGCCTGGACGAAATGGACAACCGGATCTTATCAGTAATTATCGATAAATTTAAAGGCGGTCCAGTGGGCATTACCACTTTGGCTACCGCAGTTGGCGAAGAATCCGGAACGTTGGAAGAAGTTTATGAGCCGTTCCTGATACAGGAAGGTTTTATTATGCGCACTCCCCGTGGAAGGGAAGTTACAGAAAAAGCTTACCGTCATTTGGGAAAGATTCCTCACCGAAACAACCGCGGACCGGAATTGTTTTCTTGATTTTTTTGCCACGAATTACAAAGATTAACACGAATCGATTCTGCCGCTTTTCACAAGTGAACAAAAAAATATTTAGAAATTTTATTTCGTGAACCACACTTTTGTCGTTCGTGCAAATTCATGTCATTCGTAGGTTTCCATATTCTAGAATAATTTTAGAAATCTGTGAAATTCGTGGCTAAATAATCTTCTAAAATCCGATTAATCTGTATTAAAAAATTACCTTCGTTGTATGCCAACTTATAGAGAAAATTTAGAAAGAAAATTCAGGGAAGAATATGAGCGGCTGAACGAAGAGCAAAAAAAAGCAGTCGACACAATTGAAGGCCCTGTAATGGTTATCGCAGGTCCGGGAACAGGAAAAACGCAGATTCTTGCTGCACGAATCGGTCGCATTTTATTGAATACTGATGCACTTCCACAAAATATTCTTTGCCTTACTTATACAGATGCCGGAGCAATTGCGATGCGTAAAAGATTGTTGCAGTTCATCGGCCCTGATGCTTACAAAGTAAACATTTACACCTTTCATGGTTTTTGCAATGAAGTGATCCAACAAAATCTCTCTCTCTTCGAAAAGCCGGCACTGAACCCCGTTTCAGACCTTGAAAGAATTCAGCTTTTCAAAACACTTATCGATCATCTTCCAAAAAATAATCCTTTAAAAAGATATCGTGGGGATGTTTATTATGAGATAAAGAACCTTCAAAACCTTTTTTCAGCAATGAAAAGAGAAGACTGGACACCCGCTTACCTGGTGGAAAGAATTGATGTTTATATTGAACGTATAAAAGACGATGATACTTTTAAATATAAGAGAGGTTCAAAAAAATATGGAAAGGAAGCCGGTGATTTTAAACCTGACTATTTTATTGAAGTGGAGCGAATGAAAAAGTTGTGTGCCGCAGTTAATGAATTTGACAATTTTCAAAACCTGATGAAGCAGCGCAATCTTTATGATTTCGATGACATGATCAATTGGGTAATTGACGTGTTCAAAGAAAATCCAAATGTGCTGGCAGATCACCAGGAAAGATTTCAATATGTGCTCGTGGATGAATACCAGGATACAAGCGGAACACAGAATGAAATTGTAAAATTGCTTATTGATTTTTGGGATGAGCCAAATGTGTTTGTCGTAGGTGATGACGACCAAAGTATTTTCCGTTTCCAGGGTGCGAACGTGGAGAACATGGAAAACTTTGCCAAAAGTTATGAAAGCCTTTTGAAAATTGTTCTAACTAATAATTACCGTTCAACAAAACCCATTCTTGATGTATCCAAAACATTGATCGACCGGAATACAGAAAGACTTATCCATAAGTTTCCCGGCCTTACTAAAGATTTGAAATGTTCAAAAAAAGAACTTCAAAAGTTGATTGATCTTCCTGCGATCGTTGAATACAAAACGGTGAAAGATGAAATGGCCGATATTACAATGAAGATTGAAAGGCTGATCAGTAGCGGTGTTGAGCCAGGAAAGATCGCGGTCATTTATAAAGAAAATTCTTATGGCGAACAACTGATGCGGTATTTCAGATTAAAGAATATTCCTTATTATTCAAAAAAGAGTATCAACATTCTTGATGATCCTTTTGCCAGGAAAGTAATTCAACTTCTGCGTTATCTTGCTGCTGAACATGATATTCCTTTCGGTGGTGACGAACTTTTATTTGAGATCCTTCATTTTGATTTTTATAAAATTCCACCAATAGAAATCGCAAAATTAACCGCGGAAGTGCACCGTAATAATTACAGTGGCCGTCCCACTTCAATTAGGAAGTTATTATTTGAAAAAGCAAATGCGATCGCCAAAGATCTTTTCGATACCGGAATTAATCCGGCAATGAAAAAATTCAGCGAAAGGATTGAACAACTAATCGCAGATGCATCTAACGTTCCACTACAAACGCTTTTTGAAAAGTTGATCGCCGATGCCGGTGTACTTTCGTACATTATGCAAAGCAAGGAAAAGATAAGGCTGTTACAAATCCTCACAGGTTTGTTTGATTTTATAAAAGATGCCACAGCCCGCAATGCATCTCTCGACTTGAAAGGTTTGATTGAAGTGTTTGACCTGATGCAAAAAGAAAAATTGGCTTTACCACTTGTTCAGTTTTCCGGCAATAGCGCGGGTGTAAACCTTTTGACAGCACATGGTTCGAAAGGACTTGAGTTTGAACACGTTTTCATTACCGGCATGAACGCTCATTTATGGGAAAAGAAAAATACTTCGAACAACGGGTACAAACTTCCCGATACTTTGTTTTCGTCTATGCCTTCAGGAAGTTCAGAAGAAGAAATGCGTAGGTTGTTTTATGTAGCGCTCACGCGGGCTGAGCAACACTTAAATATTTCTTACATAAAATTAAAACCGGATGGAAAAGATGCAGAGCATTCCATGTTTTTAGCAGAAATTATGGAAGGCAGCGATTTGAAAATAGAAGTTGTAAAAATTCCTGAAGAGCAATTGATGGAATTTGAAGTTCTCAATTACGTTCCACGTGCTCCAGAGATAGAAAAAAGCGAAGAAGATTTTATCACCGGCTTGCTGGAAAAATATGTCATGAACGTTACTTCATTGAATAATTACCTGGATTGCCCGCTGGGATTCTATTATAAAAATCTCATTCGCATTCCGGCAGGAAAATCAGAAACACTGGAATTTGGAAGTGCGATACATCATGCCCTGCAAAAACTTTTTGAAGAAATGCAGAGAAGCGAGCAACAGGATTTTCCTCCAAAAGAAAAAATGATCGATCATTTTAAATGGTATTTGAAAAGACATCGCGAAAACTTTACGCCTGAATCTTTTGCCAGGAGGATGGAACAGGGAGAAATTGTGCTCGGCGAATATTATGATGAATACATTCCGAATTGCAATAAAATCGTTTCCATTGAAAAGAATATAAAAAATGTAGTGAACGGAATTCCTATAAAGGGAAAGATAGACAAGATGGAATTTAGTCGGAATGAAGTGAATGTTGTTGATTACAAAACAGGTGATGTAAACAGCGATTACACCCGGAAAAAATTATTGGCTCCAAATGCTGACAATCCCAAAGGTGGCGATTATTGGCGGCAGGCGGTGTTTTACAAGATCCTTATCGATAATGTGGATGGCAAAGATTGGAAGGTAGTAAGTTCAGAATTTGATTTTGTAGAACCGGATAAATCAAAAGGATTTCAGAAAAGAAAAGTATTTATTGAACCTTCAGACATTACAACAGTAAAGCAACAATTGACGGATGTTTGGAACAAGATCCAAGCAAGGGATTTTTACACCGGCTGCGGAAAAGAAGATTGCACGTGGTGCAATTTTGTAAAGGAAAATGAAATTCATATCGCGCTGCATGATATTGTTGAAGAAGAACAGGAGATTTAATTATAATTTAGGAAGCTGGAAAAAATAATATCCGTACAAAGCCTTTAAGTTTGCTTTTCTGAAATGAAGTTATACAAGTTCATAATCGCTTTAATTGCCGGCTCCTTTTGTTATTATCTTTCTGTTGTAACAAGTGGGTGTGCGCAAATTGGAATGCCGATGGGTGGCCCGCGCGATTCAACTCCGCCTGTTTTGTTAAATGCAAATCCTCCTAATAAGACACTTCATTTCAATTCGAAGAAAGTGGTTTTCTCTTTTGACGAATATGTTCATGTGCAGGATATTCAAAAATATTTGTTGGTAGCGCCGGAACCGAAAATTGTTCCTAATGTTACTTCCAAATTAAGAACTGTCACTATCCAAATCCGAGACACACTTCAACCCAATACCACATATAGTTTCCAGTTTGGCGACGCCATCCAGGACATAAATGAGAACAACCCGATCCATAATTTTACTTATGTTGTTTCAACCGGATCTTATATCGATTCGCTTACCTTCAATGGCAATGTAACGCTTGCAGAAACAGGAAAAGTTGACAGTACGATGCTCGCGGCGTTGTATAGAAATTTGGATGATTCTGCTGTCTATAAAGAAAAGCCAACTTATGTAGCACGGCTTGATTCTTCCGGCAATTTTTATTTTAGAAATCTTGCCGCAGGCACTTATCACGTATATGCCCTGGCGAGCGAAGGCGGTCAAAAAATGTACAACAATCCTTCGCAACTTTTTGCTTTTGCCGATAGCGCGATTCATATAAATCAAAATGTGCAGCCGGTAAAGCTTTATGCTTTTGCTCAGGAAAAAAATGTGAAGGCTGCATCTAAAGCTGCAGTTCCAGTAGCGAAAAAACCGGGACCAAAAATTTTAAAATATACTACTTCAATTTCAGAAGGAACACAAGATCTGCTCAGCCCTCTGGCGCTTTCTTTCCCTGTTCCTTTACAAAATTTTGATTCTTCAAAAATAAAATTGACGGACACTTTATTTACTCCAATCGCCGGCACCACTGTTTCAATCGATACTTCCAAAACCGTTGTAACGGTAAATAATAGCTGGAAGGAAGACACGAAATACAAACTGCTGATCGAAAAAGATTTTGCGACAGACACACTAAACGATTCTTTGCCAAAAGCAGATACGATTACTTTCAAAACAAAACGCGAAACAGACTATGGAAGCATCAAATTGCATTTCACAAATTTGGATAAGATCACTCATCCTGTTTTGCAATTTGTAAAAGACAATAAAGTAGTCGATTCATTCAAATTAACTTCTCCAACCTTCACACAAAAGTTGTTTGCCCCGGGAGAATATGAGTTGAGAATTTTAAATGATCAAAACGACAACGGAACGTGGGATCCGGGAAATTACGACCTGAAAAAGCAGCCTGAGATCGTAATTCCGGTGCGTAAAAAGCTCAATGTCCGCGCAGATTGGGACAACGAAGCCGATTATATTCTTTAATTGTAATCCAGAAAAACAATTTCTTTTATTTGTTGGTTCACTGCGAATACTTGCAGTTTATCTTTTAATTACGACTTTTCCTTTGAAAAAATTGAAAATAAAAATTGCTTTTATTTGTTGGTTCACTACTATGGCTTTTCAAAAAATGAAACCGGTAATTCTTAATTTTGCAGAATGATATTTTCCTCTTCTCTTTTAGAAAACGCAGTAAATGAATTTGCGAAATTGCCGGGCATTGGTAAAAAAACTGCATTGAGACTGGTGCTTCATTTATTAAAAAAAGAAGTGCCGGAAGTAAAAGGCTTTAGCGAAGTGGTTTTAAAAATGAGAGAAGAAATTCATTTTTGTTCGCGCTGCAAAAACATTTCGGATAAGGAAGTTTGCAACATTTGCGAAAACAAAAGCCGCCAGCAGCAAATTATTTGTGTCGTTGAAAGTATCCGGGATGTAATTGCGATTGAAAGCACCCAACAATTCAACGGACTTTACCATGTACTTGGCGGAATCATTTCGCCTCTTGATGGAATAGGGCCTGACCAGTTGGAAATTGATTCATTGGTGAGACGGGTAAACGAAGAAAAAACCGAAGAACTGGTTTTTGCTTTAAGCCCGAATATCCAGGGGGACACCACTATTTATTACATCAGTAAAAAATTAAAAGAAAGCACCGTAAAAATCACTACTATTGCAAGAGGAATTTCCTTTGGTGGCGAACTGGAATATGCCGATGAAATGACCCTTGCACGAAGTATTTCTAACCGCATGCCTATTGAAAGCTATGTTGGAAATAATAAATGGTAATTATTTATCCACCTCCTGTTGATTACCCGAATCAATCAATCTTTATTTATTATCTTGCAATTCCATGCAAACTGAAAAATATTGAGTACTATCATTCATACAGAGTACAAACCGGTCATCGGATTTTCATCAGGTGATCTCAATGGAATTGGCCCCGAGCTGATTATTAAAGCTCTTTCTGATAATCGCATCCTTGAATTCTTTACACCGGTTATTTTTGCCAGCAATAAGGTGATCAATTTTTACCGAAAAAGTATTCCTGATTACAATTTCAACTTTACGACTTTAAAAGATTTTAATAAGATCAATACCAGGCAGGTAAACATTCATAATTGTTGGGATGAGGAAGTAGTGATCAATCCTGGAGAACTAAATGAAACTGGTGGAAAATACGCGGTGAAGAGTTTGATGGCTGCCACCGAAGCACTAAAAAATGGAAAAATAGAAGCCTTGGTAACCGCTCCCATTCATAAAAAGAATGTTTACAGTCCCGAATTTTCGTTTACAGGGCATACCCCCTTCTTTAAAGCTTATTTTGAACAAAAGGATGTTTTGATGTTGTTGACTGCCGGTGATTTCAGGGTAGGTTTGGTAACGGAACATGTGGCATTAAAAGATGTTGCTAAGCACATTAGCAAAGAAAATATTTTATCCAAGATCAATATTTTACATGCTTCTCTCAAAAGGGATTTTAATTTGGAAAAGCCAAAAATAGCTGTGTTGGCATTAAATCCTCATGCGGGAGATGAAGGTTTGATAGGTTCGGAAGAAACGGATATTATTCGTCCGGCCGTAGTTGAAGCAAAGCATTATAATATGATTGTTTCAGGTCCTTATAGTGCGGACGCTTTTTTTGCACGAAATTATCAAAGCCGGTTCGACGCTGTGTTGGCTATGTACCATGACCAGGGGTTAATACCATTTAAATCTCTTGCGTTTGGTGAAGGTTTGAATTATACGGCAGGTTTGCCGGTTGTGAGAACAAGTCCTGACCATGGAACAGCATTTGATATTGCAGGGAAAAATAAGGCAGATGCTTCATCATTTACCGCTGCTGCTTTTGGTGCAGTGGATATTTTGAAAAATCGGGCCTACTTTGATGAAAATCATAAAAATCCTTTGAAAAAAATGAGCGGTTCGCTTTTGGCTGGCGGGCAGGACGAGTAAAGCTTGAGTCAAAAAACAAAATAACTGCATTTCTTTTTCGTTAATAAGATTGATGCTATTTTGTTTTTAGTAGAAACAAAGGTCTAATTTTGTAAAAGGATTTTTTTTAATACCATTGCATGGAGAATATCATTTTTAGCAGCGGATTAGCCTTCCTGATCACGTTTTTTTCAATCCCGGTAATTATTGAAGTGGCAAAAGATAAAAAGTTGTTCGACGTACCAGGCGAAAGAAAAGTGCACAATGTAGTTATTCCCACCCTGGGAGGACTTGGAATTTTTGCCGGTTTTATTTTCGCTACTCTTATAGGTGTTCCTCCATCAGAAGTTTCCGTTCTTCAATATTTTATGGCAGCCATAATGATCATTTTCTTTATGGGCATTAAAGATGACATTTTAATTTTGACAGCCACTAAAAAATTCGTTGGTCAATTGATCGCCGCCGGCATTATCATCAAGTTTGGTGGTGTTGAAATAAAAGATCTGTATGGCATTCTGGGCATACACGCTTTGCCTCCTACTGCTTCATTTTTGATCTCCCTTTTTACCATTGTTGTTATTACCAATTCATTCAATCTTATTGATGGTGTTGACGGGTTGGCAGGAAGCCTTGGCTTGCTTACTTCCCTTGTGTTTGGCATTTATTTTTACTATTCAGGACAAACGCTTTATTCCATTATGGCATTATCGCTTGCCGGAAGTTTGCTAGGTTTTTTAATTTACAATTTTAATCCTGCCAGGATCTTTATGGGGGATACGGGTTCATTGCTAATCGGTCTTATTAATTCGATTTTGGTAATTAAGTTTATCAATGTCGCATCAGATCCAACTTCTGCAATTCCCTTAAATTCTGCACCTGCCATTGGTTTTGCAATTCTGATCGTTCCATTATTTGACACATTGAGAGTTGTCAGCCTGAGGATCATTAATCGTCGTTCCCCGTTTTGGCCCGACAGAAATCACATTCATCACTTTTTGCTCGATATTGGTTTTAATCACAAAACCATCGCCATAACTTGTGTAGTTGTTAATGCACTTTTTATTGCAATGGCTTATTTTATCCGTTTTTCAGGTACACCCGTTGTTATGCTTGCACTTGCACTTACCTCAGCACTTATGGTAAGCATCGTTTACTACAAAAAACCGAAAAGGAAAATCATCGTTACCAAAGGCCAACTGGACGAAGAAGCTATCATCACATCTCACAAAATATTTACCCTTACCGGCGAAACAATAGCGCAGGATTAAACCTGGAATCTTTTATCATTTCGTTTTCATAAATTTGTGCACTTTTATAAAGCCAAATTTGGCTGAACAGGTATTTTAAAAAAATTCACAGGTATGTTAGATGAGACTTCAGGAATCATTGATGAGGCAACTGTTTCAATGAAAAAAGCCACCGAGCATTTCGAATTAGAATTGGTAAAAATTCGTGCAGGCAAAGCAACCCCCGCCATGCTCGATGGAATTACTGTTGATTACTATGGAACGCCTACACCTATCAACCAGGTTGGAAATTTAAGTGCAATAGATGCGCGCACGCTTACCATTCAACCCTGGGAAAAAAATATGCTTCAGCCAATTGAAAGAGCCATTATTGCTGCTAATATTGGGATCAATCCGCAAAATGATGGAAATATTATCCGACTATTTTTACCTCCGTTAACTGAGGAAAGAAGAAGGGAATTTGTAAAAAGAAGTAACGCTGAAGGCGAACAAGCCAAGGTCGCTATCCGCAATATTCGCCGTGATGCGATAGAACAAGTGAAAAAAGCTCAAAAAGAAGGCTTGAGTGAAGACGAAGCCAAAGAAGCAGAAGAAGAAATTCAATCGATTACCAACACACATATTTCTCTTATTGAAAAGCATCTTGCAGCCAAAGAAAAAGAAATTATGTCTGTTTAACCAGGACGCTATATGCTGAAAGAACAGCTGTTAATATTAATAAGCGCACCATTGTATGCCATCGTAATCGCTGCGGAAATAATATTAAGCAATCTTCATCTCAAAAAATATTACAGCCTGAAGGATACACTAATGAATGTGTATTTATGCATTGTCAACAGCGGGATCGATCTTTTATTCAGAGCCGTTTACCTTGTCATTTTAGCCGATTTTTTTCCGTTTCATTTTATCAGCTTTTCGTTCAATCCATACATTTATTGGTTCTCACTTTTTATTTTAGAAGATCTTGCATTTTATTTTGAACATCGGGTAGATCATTATTGCAGGATTTTCTGGGCGGTTCATGTCACACATCATTCTTCTGAAGAATTTAACCTGACCACTGGTTTTCGTTCTTCTGTTTTGCAACCGCTTTACCGGTTTTTATATTTTATCCCTTTGGTGTTGTTAGGCTTTAAGCCATTGGATATCGTATTTATGTATTCACTCACCCAGATCTATGGCATTCTCGTTCATACGCAATACATAGAAAAAATGCCGGGATGGTTCGATGTCGTCTTTGTTAGTCCCGCACATCATCGTGTTCATCATGCGAGTAATATTCGCTACCTCGATAAAAATTTGGGAATGGTTCTGATTATCTGGGATAAGATATTTGGCACATTCCAGCAGGAGGTGGAGGAAGACCCCGTACGTTATGGTTTAACTAAAACAATCTCCAAACCCTATCATCTTACCAACATCATCTTTCATGAATGGAAAGATTTATTGAAGGACCTTCAGAAAGAAGTGCCTTTGATCGTGAAATTGAAATACCTGGTAATGCCCCCCGGCTGGAGCCATGACGGAAGTACAAAAACTGCCAGAGAACTGAGAAAAGAATTGTTACAAGTAAAAGAAAATACAGGTTTATAAAGCTATATTTTTCAGTAATTTTTAAATTCAAATAATTAGTACATTTAGTAATTATTTGATATCAACACATGTTTATTCCACCCTTATTTTTTCACTTCAAATTTTATCACTATGAGTTTCATTAAAGATTTCAAAGACTTTGCTTTAAAAGGTAACGTCGTTGACCTGGCTGTTGCGGTAATAATTGGTGCGGCTTTCAGCACTATTGTTTCTTCCCTGGTGAAAGATATTATTACCCCGCTTATTCTAACGCCGGCTTTAGACGCAGTGGGTGCCAAGAATATTGCCGAGCTTAAATGGGGCGAAGTGACGTATGGAAATTTTTTGGCAGCAGTAATTAATTTCCTTGTTATTTCCCTGGCATTGTTCATCATTATTAAAAAGATTATAAATTTTCAAAAGAAAGAAGTGGCCCCACCAGAAGCTCCTGCTCCACCACCATTATCAACTACTGACAAGTTATTAACAGAGATAAAGGAAGAACTCCAGAAAAGGTAATTTTATTTAATAAATTTGCAATCCCGGTGTTAATTTCACCGGGATTTTTTTTACCTTGAAAGCAGACACCATCATCGTTTATTTTCCGTATTTATTAAAATGAACACACAGATATATCAAATAAGATTACCACAGTTTGAAGGTCCTTTCGATTTACTTTTATTTTTTATTGAAAGAGACGAACTGGATATTTATAATATTCCCATTTCAAAAATTACGAACGATTTTCTCGATTACTATATCCATAATAGCGAAGCACTAAACATTGAGCTGAGCAGCGAATTCATTTTATTCGTTAGTACACTGATGAGGATCAAAGCAAAGATGCTGATACCGAGAAAAGAAGTTGACGCCGAAGGAAATGAAATTGACCCGCGACAGGAATTGGTTGACAAGATCCTTGAGTATAAAAAGTTTAAAGAAGCTTCTCAAAAACTGAGTGAAATGGAAGCGCTCAGGATGCTTATGGCTAGACGCGGAAATATTCAGCAAGAACTTGCGCTAATTGGAGAAGAAGCTGGTGAAGGAACGGAAATCCAGACGGTGACACTCTTTAAACTGATGAAAGCTTTTGAAAAAGTAGCTCAAAGGCTTATTGATAAAAAAAATCGCCCGGTTCATACAGTTATTAATTATAACTACACGATGGAAGGAACCAGGAAATATATGATGGACCTGATCCAAAATGAAAAAACGATTTCATTTGAAAAAATATTCGATGTCTGCGAAGACAGGATTCACGGCATTTTTATTTTTCTCAATATCCTCGAACTGGTTCAACAGAATTATATGAACATAATTATTGGCAATGGCACCAACAATTTCATTCTTGAATACAATGAAAATCGCCCCGAGCAATCGGAAAACCAAAATGGAGAGGAGCCAATAACCCAAGTGCCGGTTGATCCACAGGCAAATTAAAAATTCCTCGATTTTGTTCTCTTACTGGTGGTCTTAAAGTTTTTCTATTCTTGCAGCCCAACCTCCGCCAGGCGCTAAATGGATGGTGAGTTTATCATTCCTCGTAACAGTAGCTTCCACTTTCTTATAATCGGTGCCATTCCTGTCAGCATTTACACCATCTTTAAAATAAGTGATTTTGTAAGAACCTTCGGGAAGGAAAGAAAAATCAATCGTAATATCTCGTGCTTTCCAGTTGGTCATTGCACCTGCGAAATAATTATCGCCTTTTCTTCTTGCTACAGCAACGTACTCTCCTACTTTTCCATCAAGTGGAATTGTTTCATCCCAGGTGGTTGGAACGCTTGTAATAAAATCGAGCGATTCTTTTTCCTTTTCGTAAGTAGTTGGATTGTCAGACAACATTTGCAAAGGCGCATCAAAAACGACATACATTGCCAATTGCTGGCAACGCGTTCCAAGACTCATCGGGTTGCTGTTGATCGGTGCAAAATCCCGCAACTGTGCATTACGCATTGCTCCTGGTGTATAATCCATCGGGCCGGCAAACATGCGGATGTATGGCAGAGTAACGGCCATTTGTGGTGTAGCAAGCGAATCAGTCCATTTGTCCTGCTCTAGTCCTGGAACACCTTCAAAATTTACAACATTGGGATAAGTTCTTAAAAGTCCAGCTGGTTTGTGCGCACCGTGATAATCCACCATCAAATGATGTTCTGCGGCTGCTTTTGCACATCTCCAATAAAAATTAACCACCGCCTGGTCGTCGCGATCCATAAAATCTACCTTGATTCCCTTAACGCCCCATTGCTCAAAAAGATCCATGGCTTCCTGCATCTGGTTGTCAAGCGTGCGCCAAACACACCAAAGAATTACACCTACTCCCTTTTGCTTTCCATAATCAGCAATCGCTTTTACGTCTACTCCCGGAACACGTTCTGTCATGTTACCCAACTTATACCATCCTTCATCCATGATAATGTAAGGAATATGATTGCGCGAAGCAAAATCAATGTAATATTTATAAGTTTCTGTGTTCACACCAGCATGGAAATCTACACCGGTAATATTCCAATCGTTCCACCAATCCCACGCAACCTGGCCCGGTTTTATCCAATCTGTATTTTGAAGAACATTAGGTTTTGCCAGTTTATACACAATTTGGTTGTTCAGCAACTCGTCATCCTTGTTTGCGAAGGCAAATATCCGCCATGGAAATGTTCGGGAGCCGTTTGTCTGGGCGATGTAATTGTAAACACTTTCCGGAACAAACGTGCGGTCCCAACCCCAGTCCTTTTTAGGATCATTCTTTTTCTCTGATTTAACTGCGGGCGGGAAAATTGCCTGCAGCTGCTGCTCGTCATTTCCAGTAAAATACAATCCGGGATAATCATAAAGGTCACTTTCGGTGATCAACATTTTACCTGAATTTCCTAAATCAAGCAGAAGCGGCAATTGTGCAGTTTGTTTAGAAGTAACACTGTCCACCGGCAGTTTTTGGTAAATGTGTTCATAACTGTTCATCCAGCGATTGGCTAAAGCAAACCAGCCGGTTGTGTTTTCCGGAAAAGAAATATCGCATTTTTCTTCGTTTACTGTGATACTGTCTTTGAAATCGGTTTCAAAACGATAGGCAAAAGCATTATTGTAAAGCCTGAAAACCACGCTGAAATAATCTTTGTACTTTAACCTTAGCTGGTTGTAATTGTCGGAAATTGATGAACTTTTTATTGTCACAACAGGATGAATTACCTGATTGACTGTATGTTTCTCAACTTTAGAGATTTTGCTTTTTGCCCCTGGAAAAGAGCCATTGTTTAAATCCAATCCTGCGTTAATTGAAGGAATCACAGTGTTCCCATCTTTTGATAAAGAAAATTGCAGCCCTTTATCATTATTGACTTGCAGTTTGAGTTTACCATCAGGAGATGACATTTCATAATGTTGGGCATTTGCCGTTAGAGAACCAAAAAGGAAGATGATCAGGCAATAGAAAAGTGAATTTTTCATAAAAGAAGTTTTAATAAGCGGGGCAAAAGATACAATCTTATCAGAAATTTTGTCAACAGAATTTCTAAAATAGAGAGGAATAATTGTTTTTCGCGGAAAGACAAGTAAAAATTCAACTACCATTCAAACAGTTTTTTAAACCATTCATGGACTAAATATGCATATTAATGTACTATGTTTTGCATAGTACCTATTTTTAACCATATCTTTGTTATGTAATTAAATCAAAAACAATTAAAACAAATTAAAATGAAAACAATAATCAGCAATAAATCAGGAGCAGCTCTTGAAATTGCAAACAACGTTTTGTATTCTTTCAAAGTATTAATGATCGGCCTGGTCATCCCCTTCATGTTCGCATTTGGTATTAGCTATAAGATGCCTAAGGCAAAAGCCGAAAGTGGAGTAAGCATCAGCCAACCGAATTCAACTCAGCAACAAAATACTGTTGATCTTGGAAAAGTAATAACAGAAAAAAACAGTTAATTATCCTCTAACATTAAAACAACAAAAAAATGAAAAAGATAATTCGCAACCATTCAGCAGTAATATCTGAAGTTGCTCATCAAATTGCATATTCATTCAAAGTATTGATGATAGGATTGTTTATTCCAATTATGTTTCTTTTTGGAATTTCTTATAAAACATCATCAGTAAATAATCAAGGTAAAATCAAAGTTGAAAAGCAGGAAGTTGACGTACAACAACCTTCAATCGATCTTTCAACTATATTACCTTATCAAAATGCTTGAACCTTTCATAAAAACATGTTTGCCGGTATCAATTAAGTCATAGGCCAAAGTCCACACATAGATACCGGCATCCTGGGGTTCACCCTTGAATGTGCCGTCCCACCTTTGCGTTCCATCATGCGATTCAAATATCAATTGACCCAAGCGATTATAAACTTTAAAATCCAGGTTGTTAGCCTTGAAAGCATTGAGCGGATATAAATAATCATTGAGCCCATCGCCGTTCGGTGTAAAAGCACCAGCCACAGCAATGTAACAGCTTTTCAAAACACGAATTGTATTCACTGCTGTATCAAAACAGCCCAAATCGTTTTGCACAACCAGGCTTACAGGGTAATTGTGTTCTGACAATAAAATGGGATATTTCTGTGGAAAAGGATCTTTCACTTCACTCGTATTACCGTTCTGAAAATTCCAGAAATAAGAAACAATATTTCCAATACTCTGGTTTTCAAAAATAGCTGAATCTTCAGGGCATAAAGTATTGGTACTTTCAAAAGCTGCTTTTAGTTCATTATCCAAATTCACTTCCTTCATCATTGTATCGCTGCAAAATCCATTGGTTACTTCAAGGCTGACATTCTTTTTCCCAAATAAATTAAAGTAATAAACCGGGCTTTGTGACTTGCTTATCCCTTCAGAATCCATTTGCCACAACCATTGATTAATACCGTTCTTTCCTGCATTTTGAAAGTATACACTATCAACGCGGCAACCCTTACTTATTGAATAAGAAAAATCTGCAGAGACTGTATCTTTTATGGAAAAACCAATTGCTGAACCCGCCGGTGTTTCCTCTGAACATTCATCAACCAGGGTATTTCCGTCAGTACCTCTTTTTAAAATAATTTTATAATTGCCTCCATTTACTATCGGCTCAGATAAATTAACATCAATGATTCTTGTCGATCCATTCGTACAATTTGCAGAAGAACTGATCACATTGACAGGTGTTGGTCCGGTTATAATAAAATCGCTTCCATCCTTTGCAATGGAATTGCACAAAATATTCTTTTTAAAAACCAGTTGCAAGGATAGAGGAGCACAGGCTGGCGTCACAAGACTGTCCATCGGAGTTGGAGCAAGGGGAAGGATTTGCAAAGGCAGAGAATTACCTGCTGGAATAAATGTGCCACAATTATCCAATAGAGTATTGTCGTCATTTCCCATTTTGATTGAAACTGTATAATTGCCTGGTGGCAATGGTTTGTCCAAATCCAGTTCAATTGAATCCATATCAAAGCCCTGGCAAAATGATTGAGCTGAAATAATATTGGCAACAGAAGGCGATATAGAAAAGTCGCTTCCATCAGTATCAAGGCTGCTGCACTTCATTTTTTTGTTTGTCTTGATGAAAATTTTAGTTGCATCACATGAACTGGAGATATTCTGCAAAGCGGGCCTTACTGTATCTGTAATGCTGGCAGTTCCACCTTTGAAACTTAATTGGTATCCTTTTTCTGAAGGACGGAAAGTAGTAAAATGGCTAACCAGCAAAAGATAATTGTGACCTGCTTGCAGAGCAGGCATCGCACTTAATGTCGGATAGTCTGTACCACCACAATTTTGAAGGTCCTTTCCCGAAGCTGAGGCGCCAGTAACTCCTGTATTCCCCGACCAGTTGGACCCTACAATCAATGCCTGGTTTGTGTAAACATCATTAAGTGCATGACCAGTGACGTCGAATAACTGCCAGTCGTAATCATCTCCTAAATCAACCGGTGTAATTAAAAATCCAAGCGTTCCGGAAGTGTAGCAAGTGAATTTGTACCAAAACGGGTTTATGTCGGTGTAAGGAATGTTGCTGTTAACCTGGCAGGGAGTCACTATAGATTTGCCACCACAATAAGGAACAGTAGATTGAGAAAAAACACTGGTGCCGCAAACAGGAAATGCCGTCGATGGGTTTTGTCCCAATGCAGTACAGGTAGTCTGCGCTTTGGAAACTGACACAACAAATAGCAATACAATAAAGGCTACGGTTCTCAAAGAGAAAATTTTATAATACTAAAGATATTCTTTTACTGAAAACCATTATCATCAGCTTTTGAAAAATGATGGGTAACTTAAATTATACTGACAGTAAACAAACAATTAAAAGGAATTTTCGCTGAGAAGATGCGTTTCGGGATTTTAATAACCTGGATCGAGCGCGGATTTGTTTTGAAAAAATTCCTTTACTTCGTGTAAAAAGTTACAACTAGTTCACTTATTCTCCATATCATAAAAAATATATGAAAAACTATTTAGAAAGAGCTTCAACTGTTAGGGAAAGAATAGATGAACTGGCAGCTATTTCAAAAGAGGGCGATTTATTCGGATCAAAAACTTTTATTGAGAAATCCAGGTTGATTGAAAGCTGGATGCAGCAGGCCGGACTTGACACACACCTCGATAACATCGGGAATATTCATGGCAAACTAAAAAGCAATAATCAAGGTGCAAAGACTTTCCTCATAGGTTCTCACTTTGATACAGGAATAAACGAAGACAAATTTGAAGGCACATTAGGCATTCTGGCAGGATTGGATGTTGTAGCACATTTGAATAAAACCGATCTACCTTTTCATATAGAACTGATCGCCTTTGCCGAGGAAGAAGGCATTCGGTTTAATCACACAAGATTGGGAAGCAAAGCAGTGGCAGGGATTTTTAAAAATAAGTTCCTCGAATTGAAAGACAAAAACGGTGAATCATTGGCGGAAGTTTTAAGAACAATGCAGCTTGTTCCTGAAAAAATAAAATCAGATGCCATTCCTGCAGAAGAGCTTTTGGGTTATTTTGAAATACATGTGGAGCAGGGAGATTTTTTATCTGAAAAAAATGTACCTGTGGGAATTCCTGAATCAATTTATGGGCAAAAAAGGATAGAAATAAGATTCATTGGTAAAGAAGGTCATGCAGGATCGATCCCGATGAGCAAAAGGCATGATGCTTTGGCAGCAGCAGCAAAATTTATTTTGTCAGTTGAAAAATACGCCAGAAAAGAAAAAAGAAACATTACTACTACGATAGGAAAATTGACGGTTCGCGATGCTGCAAGCAATAAAATTCCAGGAGAAGTCACTTGCATTGTAGATGTCAGAAGTGACGATGCTGAATTGTTATCCGAAGCTTATGAAACCATCAATTCAAACTGTGAAAAAATTTGTGATAAACGAAATATTTATTTTGAGTGGAATCTGCTGCAAGAAACAGACCCGGTGTCGTGTAGCAAAAAATTAAGAAAACTACTTACTGCCGCTATCAGCGAAAAAAACATTCCATTTGCATCGATGAAATCAGGTGCTGTATATGATGCAGCCATCATTGCCAAAATAACGCCGGTATGTCTTTTGCTTTTGCGCCCAGTTGAAGAAAACAATCATTCAACAGCAGAAGACGAACAAAAAAGCATTGCCACGGCATTGGAAATTGCCGATCATTTTATTAAAAACCTAACTTCATTACCTGAAAAGAATTTCAGCAAAAAAGAAAAATAAAATGACTATCGCCGAATTTGACCGCCTGCCGGAAAGCGAAAAAAGAGAACTTCTTCAAATGTGCTGCGGCTCATCTGCCTGGATCAAAAAAATGCTCAGCATTTTGCCTGTTGATAATTTGGCTGACCTGTTGGAATTTGCCGAAGAAGAATGGTACGAATGCAATCCGGCTGATTGGCTCGAAGCCTTTCAAAGTCACATAAAAATTGGCGATATCGAATCGTTGAAAAAAAATAAAGCAAGAAACGCCGATTGGCCGCTGCTCGAGCAACAAGGTGTTTTAAACAGTCCACCTGATGTTTTGGAAGAATTGGCTAAAGCTAATGAAATGTATGAAGAAAATTTCGGCTACAACTATATTGTAGTGGCAACAGGAAAGTCAGCAGCGATGATGATCGAAGATCTTTTAAAGCGGCTTGATAACGATCCGCGTGATGAATTAATGATTGCTGCAGACGAACAAAATAAGATCACCCAGCTCCGATTGCAAAAACTGTTTTCCTGAAATAAAAAAGTAAATTATTTATTGGTTCACTCACTTTTATTTTACGGTAAAATCTGCTTCTTTAACATCCGCACTGTTTGCTCCGATGAATACTTTAAAATCTCCCGGCTCATAATTGTACTTCAAATCACTATTGTAAAATTTAAGATC
>DASTXM010000177.1:0-46182 GCA_035765495.1 Hanamia sp. | reverse complement strand
ACTGTGGAAAAATCGTTTCTAACATTTACTACTGCGAATTCTTCTTCAAAAAGAGTATACCACAATTTTTTTATGTCGAATGGAATTGGTGAATCAACTGTAATTTCGTTTGCCTTAAGTTTCCCAGTTTTAAGCTTGTCCAACAACTGCTTTTTACATTCAAATATTTTTTCCTTTAATGCTGTATCCTGCATTGAATCAGCAGCTTGTTTTTTGTCAAATAATATTAACGCTAGTTCATTATATGACAAGGTCCAGAACGGAATTTGAAATGGATTTTTTGAATCGTCGATTGAAAAAACTTTAGCGTAATCTATTAGAGCAGAATGGTATTCACTATGAGGATCTATTATAATGATTTTTGATTTAGGAAACTTGCCAGAGGTTATTGATTTTACTATAGCAGTTACCGCGTTAGATTTACCAGATCCAGTGGATCCTAATATTGAAGTATGACGAGAAACCAATTTATCGATATCTAAATATGCTGACAATCCTTCTGATGATGCTAATGTACCTATTTTTATTGCATTAGGATTTCTCGTTGCATATATAAGACTTAAATCATCTTCAGTAACTAAATGTACTTCGTCTTCAATTGTTGGATATACACTTATTCCTCGTTGAAAATCGTTTCCCCCAACTGCTTCACCTATCAATTGTATTTCTAGCCATCTATTCCCATAAGGGAAGCTTAATTCTATTTCTTCAACATCAGCTTTATACGGATTTGCTCCAACCATAGTAACAATTGCAAATACACTCACCGTCCCCAATGGAATTTTTACAAATGAACCAACTTGGCCAACTTTATAAATCTTTCCAGCAATGATTGGTGTCGATGATGGTAAATCTTCACTTAATTCCACAAATACTTTTGATCCCACCACTCGAACTATCGAACCAATAAGTGTAATATCGTTCCGCATTTTCTTAAATTGAATTGTAGAAGCTTTCTTTTAAAAATTTGGAAAAAATTGCAAAGTCGCCGAGTTCAAATGTTTTGTTCCCTTCATTCCAATAGAAATCATCTGCCTTGGGAGTTCCGTCAAATTGCCAAGAGGAAATATTACCACCAATCGAGGCTTGATCAGGACCTAAAATAGTTAAGTTTGGATTTTCCGATCCATACTTTAAAACACTTTCGGGAATGATGCGTTTTGCACCTCTTGTTTCACCATATAACAACGCAGTTACCGCTAGTCTTTTATTTGCCCGGAGACTTTGAAATAGAATCTCATTTATATGTTCATCACAGAAACTATAACCATTAATAATAAGCAAGATTTCTCCTTGAGATAAATATTTTCTTAGACGATCTTGAAATAATAAAAACGGCAACCTTCTTGATTCATCATATTTCTGTCGGGAAGGAAAGATCATTAACTCCTCACCCGCGTTACATATTTTACCAGTCTTTCTCGTAATCCTATTTTTACCACCACCGTCTTTATACAAAAACCAATTAATAGATCCGTGGATTTTCCAAAGTCTCAACCAACTATTAGGAATATATACATGACTGTATTGTTTAGTATTTTCCGCTTCGATACATTCTGGGATTATAAAAGGATTAATCGTTCCAACAAAACCGTCAAAATATGGAAGTTTCCTTTCTTCAAACGCCTCCTCCAATAACAAGTCATAATTGGTAGTAAACAATTCGATTGGATTAATTCGGTTGCTTTGGTACTTGAAAAGCCAGTTGACAAAATTAAGATGTGGTTCAATTTTAATACCAGACGTTTTGGTAACAAATTCTGATATTTTTGCACAAATTGCTGCATCTAACTCCTGCGCAAAAGTTTTTCCCTTAATATCGTGATAAACTTCGGTTTCACTTTCACCTATTAAATCTCTAATAGTTCTTAGCTTATTTAATATTACTTCAATTATATCAGCATCTTTCCCACATGCATTTTTTAATGTCTCAAATTGTTTTGAAAACTTTACATCTATACTGCTTTCAATTTTTTTTGTTAGTTCAATAATACCTGGTATGCCAACTGACATAGAACTTCCTGCACCAAATAAAAAGCTAAGTTTCCTTTTTTCAGATGATAATTGGTCTTTTAACTCTTTTATTGCTTGAGAAGGAGAAAATGGATTAGCCATAAATTTGTACTGTTACTAGTAATTATTTTTTTATCTTATCTTTTTTTTTTTTTAAGCAGATTACTTCTTTACAAAATATCTCACACCTCCTCCAACCCCAACTCCCTCAAATACCCATTATGCTTTTTCCTCGCCTCTGCAATTTTCTTTTCAATATCCACCAGTTCGGAATGCACCTTTTTCAAATCAACTTTCTCTTCAGCAACAGCGGTGCTTACATAGCGGGAAATATTTAGGTTATAACCATTCTTTTCAATCTCTTCCATTGAAACCTTACGGGAATAACGGTCTTCGTCTATGCGGTTTTTGTAAGTGTTTACAATTTTCTCAATGTCGTTGGGTTCGCCATCTTCGCCATCACGTAAACGGTTTTGGCGCTTGCCTTTTTCGTAATGCTCGCTGGCATTTATAAACAATACGTCGTCAAACTTTTTGCATTTCTTCAATACGAGTATACAAACAGGAATGCCGGTTGAAAAGAAAAGATTGGCAGGTAAACCGATTACGGTGTCGATATTTCCATCTTTTAAAAGTTTTGTCCGAATGCGTTCTTCGGCGCCTCCCCGGAACAATACGCCGTGTGGAAGGATGATTGCCATCGTGGCTTCCTTGCCCAGGAAGTGAAAGCCATGCAGCAGGAACGCAAAGTCTGCTGCTGATTTGGGAGCAAGTCCATAACTTTTAAAACGAAAGTCTTCACTCATTACTTCCGTTGGATCCCAGCGGTAGCTGAAGGGCGGATTGGCGACCACCGCGTCGAACTCCATCTTTTTTGCCGGGTTCATTTCGTTGAGTATATCCCAATCGTTCAGCAATGAATCCCCGTGGTGTATTTCAAACTCAGTATCTTTTACGCCGTGCAACAGCATATTCATGCGGGCAAGGTTGTAGGTTGTAATGTTCTTTTCCTGCCCGTAAATCTTGCCTATCGTTCCCCCGCTTTCGATCATTTGCCTCCGAACATTTAACAATAAAGAGCCCGAACCGCAGGCGAAGTCCAGCACTTTATCCAGCTTTTTCTTTTTGCCCAAAGCCGGGTCCTGGCTATCCAGCGTAACAATCTCCGAAAGGATCGTCGATATTTGTTGGGGCGTGTAAAATTCTCCCGCTTTTTTTCCGGAGCCTGCAGCAAACTGGCCGATCAGGTATTCATATGCATCCCCTAAAATATCTGTATTAGTTGAAAACTTCGCAATGCCTTCTGCAATTTTTGTAAGGATGACACAAAGCCTTGCATTACGTTCGGTATAATTTTTACCAAGCTTTTCAGAATCAAGATTGATCTCCGAGAACAAGCCCTGGAAGCTGCTGTCAAACGATTGGTTTTCGATGTACTTAAAACCTCTTTGCAGCGTATGTAGCAATTCACCATTTTGAGTGCGTGCCATCTCGGCGATATTACTCCACAAATATTCCGGCTCTATTACATAATGCACTTTGCGGCGCATCTGCTTTTCAAACTCTGCAACATCTGCTTTATTATTGGCATACCATACTGCTAAAGGTGACCGCTTATCATCGTTTGGCAATACAGGATAATCGGAACCTAATTCTTTTTTTGCTGACGCTTCATAATTATCTGACAGGTACCGCAGAAACAAAAATGAAAGCATATAATCACGAAAATCATCTGCATTCATTGCTCCGCGCAAATCATCTGCTATTGCCCAAAGTGTTTTGCCCAATTGTGTTTGTTCTATTGCTGTCATCTTTTACTGTATTACAGGTAGCTTTGATAATTCACTTTTACGAAATGCAAATAATTTTAGAATCATATTAACCATCACTTCATTTCTCGCTTGCATCATTTCTTTTTTCCACTCAGGCGCATTAGCAATTGTAAATTTTCTTCCATTGGAATAAAATTGAATGTTGTTTATTGCCATTCCATTTTGATATCCGATTTTTATTTTGTTCCCAAAGATGTTTGCTTCAGAACGGTTTTGCTTTTTAGAGAAAGAGTAATTTGAAAGTTTTGAATTATATCCACTCAAGGTTAAATTACCAAGCGAGTGAACCATTTCTTCCTGAATTGTTTCCGCTTCCTCTTTATCTCCATCACCAATCATTTCAATCCAATCCTTTGGAATGTTTTTCCCTTGAGGAAAAATATGTTCAACTGTCCACACGAAAAGTCCTTTTTCATTTCTTGCCCATAGGTCAGGTTTATACTCTCTGGTGTGTGCCGTTTCATCAAGTTTTGCAAGTAAGTACCTTGCCATTGCCTCATTGGAATAAAAAAGGTTGTCAGCCAGAAACTGCTTAAAATTTTCAATAGTTTCTGGCTTACCCTTTCCTGTCAGCAAGGTTTCTTCTATAAATGCGTAATCAAGAATTTCATTGCTCTTAATTTGTTTTTCACATTGCTCAATCAAATCTATATTTATAGCATCTAAGTCTCTTGTATTCGGAAAGTCGGTAACATTTCTCCTCAAATAATACTTACAAAACAATTCAACAACTTTTAATTCCAAATCTGATTCTTTTAAATACTTTTCGTCCAAAGAAAAAAGATATAGCAAAAAAGTATAAGACGGTGTGGCGTTTATTCGTTCCAAATCAATTAACGCTTGTGTAAGTTTTGAAACAGGATATTTTTCTGGCTCAATAAGTTGATTATAAATTTTTGCTTTGTTTTGAAGTTCCTTAAATATCCCCTCTGCATTCGAACGGATCAGAGATTCATAAATCTTAATTAATGTAGAACCCGTTGCCTTTGGGACTTTCTCAACTTTTATGTTATCTCTGAATTTAAATGCATTGTAAAATTGCCTTAGAAATCGGTCTTGTTCTTCGTGTGACGGGAGATTAGTCAGAAGTTTTTGCCATTCGTTATATGAATCGTCAATATTTATTCCGTGTTTCTTTTCAAGCACTGCAAGCATTTTATTTTTAATTATGTCAATTCCGGAAAGTGGAACACCCCTATTGTTAAGTGTTTCAAAAAGCATGAAAGCTTTAGAATGACTTGTTTCTGAAATTAAAATAAATGCAAGCCTGTTTAATCTGTCAAGTAAATCCTTCAGACCGCTCCAGTCATCTGAAATATGGTCGTAGAAATATTGATATGCTTTGTATATTGAACGATTTCCACAATTTTTTGGACGAGGTAATTCATCAATTAACTCAATTTCACCTAGTATAAATTTATAATCCTCAAGGTTAGAGAATTGCGAAGAAGGCTGGACACGAAGAAAGCAAATTGACCCATCACTTTTAAAGCCACCAATTGGAATTTTTGATGAAACAGCTTTAATTTTTTTCAAGAGCTTCTTTCTAATACTGTTTAAACTGTCTAAATAGTCATCGTCTTCAATAATCTCCGGGTCTTCTTCTGGTAAATCAAACTTTAATTTATAATAGATAGCCATTAACATCAAAGAGATGGTTGTTAAGCGTTGTTGTCCATCAACTACTTCGTAAATCAATTCCTCACTTGGAGTAAGTTCTTCTTTCTCATGAACGCAAATAACAGAACCCATATAATGCCCCAAATCACTGTCATAAATGTCTTCTATCAGCTTGCTCCAATTATATCTACCCCAGGTGTATTCCCTCTGATACTTTGGGATATGATAATGCCATTGATTTCCTTCAATGGAAAGCAAACTTGCTAACGTAGCTTCTTCTGGCTTCATGTTCAGTTTTATTTTTTGGTTTTAACTAGTTGACGGAAACAATCCTTGCATTAATCCTTTTTTATGTTGTTTAAGTGCTTCTATTCTTTCTGCTTGTTCAGTAATTAATTCATCTAAGCAAAAAATACATTCGGCAATTTTTTTTTGTTCTTCCTTTTGGGGAAATGCTAAAGGGTACAACTTGATTAAATCTTTATCACCTCTCGGCATTTTTACTCCTTCTGCGCCTTTCATTATGTAATTAATAAATTTGTCATTTCTAAGCAGTAAAGACAAAAACGATGGTTCCAGTTTGTGCTCCGCTCGAATAACAATTATGTCATTTGATGCTCCCCCATTAATGTTAGCAAGCCACACTTTCCTTAAGTACGGTCGAATGTTGGACAGTAAAATATCGTTTTTTCTGTATCGAGTAGATGATCCTGATGAAGGCAAATTTGAAGACATTGTCTTGTCACCATAGTTTGGTAGCAAATTTTCAGTGCTCACATAATTCTCTAATTGTAATTCATCTAAAGGAATTTTTTCATTTATAAATGATGCGATGCCTTTTCTTTCAAGCACATCTTCCTCCCACTCCCCACTCCCTTTAAACTCCGCAAACCTCAGCTCAGGTACCTTTTTACCTTCCGCAGGAAATAGCTGTTGCATCAAGCCTTTTTTATGTTCTTTGAGTGCTTCGAGTTTTTGGTTTTCTGCAGTTATTAATTCATCTAAAGAAGAAAGGCAGGAGGAGATTTTTTGTTGTTCGGGAAATGTTGGCAGTGCTTCATTAATATTCTCGATGTCTGAATGAGAAAGGTGTTTCACAGTTGTTCTAGCCGTTGTATCTTCAATTCTTTTCAAATGAATCGACAAAAAATAGAACAAAAAATTCAGATCACTATTTTCTTTTGCTAAGATTCTTCCCACTCTTTGATTTAATAATGCTCTACCCTTCATCCAAACCATCGGTGAAAATTCACCATCCATTCCCACCAAGACATCACCATCATTAACAATAAATTTTTCATCGAACGGTTTGTTATAATAAGTAATTCTATCATCCGCCTTCAAGTCTCTGTTTTTTATTAAACGAACTCCTATTCCTTCTATATTAAAACCGCCGGAATCAAATGGAAACCCTGTTTGAAAAGACAGCTCTTTGGATAACGGCTTAACTTGCCACCCAATACTATTGCAAAATTCAGGAAATCGCAACCTAGGCACCATCTTATTTTTTGTTTCTTTACTCATTTGTCTGCACCGTTGATTCGCAGGATTATTTGATTTCGTTGATTTTTTACGTGGAAAATGTCTGAACCGCTGATTAGGCTGATTATTTGATTTCGCTGATTTTTTAACTCCTCCGTTTCGATCAGAATCGTCATAGTTTACAATTATATTTTTTAATCATCATGGTAATCATTTCATCACAAAAAGCAGCGGTCCAGACAATAAAGTCAGAACCGCTGATTAAGCTGATTATTTGATTTCGTTGATTTTTTAATTCTTTTATACCGATCAAGACACGTATGTTTTTCATTTACCAATCCTTTTATAATAAGTTTATCCCTATCATTAAAAAACTAATTTGCATTCACAATCAACGTAATCATTCCATCAAAAAAATCAGCGGTTTCAGACATTATGTGATTTCGCTGATTGTTCGTCTGACAACTTCCGTTCATTGGTAACGCGTTTAAATTCCAGGCTTCTTGCACCAAAGTTTATCAGTAGCCCGGTCTCTAATTTATAAGCTTCCAAATAGTTTAATGCCTGCGCCAAATGAACATCTTCTAATATAGACAGGGCTTTTAGCTCTACCATTATTTTATCTTCCACTAAAAAATCAACCCTTCGTGTTCCCACTTCAATTCCTTCATAATGTATCGTCATTTCAAGCTCTCTTGCAAAACCCAATCCCTGCCTTTCCATTTCTATAGCCAGGCATCTTTGATAAATCACTTCCTGGAAACCATTCCCCAATGTGCTGTGCACCTTCATTGCACAACCAATAATCTTCCCTGTTATATCAGAATGTTTATATTTTTCATTTACAATTTCTTTCATAATCAACGAAATCATTCAATCAAATAAATCAGCGGTTCAGACAATTTACTCATACGCATTCAACCCCGATATCTCCCTCCCCTGCGCCAGTTTCTTTAATTGTGGTATCAGGTCGTTCATTAGAGCCTGTTCTTTATGGGCCCGCTCTTTCCAGCCTAATTGCAGCGGAGCTAATAACTCGTTCAATTCTTCCGCATCAAATATCATCCTGCTCATAATGCCGTCTACAAAACTTTTTAAGGCTGCTGTTTTTAACCCATTCTTTTCTGCAATAGCAGCCAGTTCTTTATTGTGCTTTTCTTCTTTAAAATCTTCGTAGCCTTCGCGTATTTGCTGTTCAGAAAGTCCTTTGCCCATTTCAAGGCTATTGATATAATCCACAATATCATCGCGTTCTTCCATCACATTGGCGCTGGAGCTAAGCAGGTTAATCAACTGCTCCTTCGTCATCTTTTGTTTGGAAGGTCTGTTCTGCGTGTATTTGGCAATCAGTTCCATGATGTAATCATAATCCACCACCGCAGAGGAAAACAACACAAATTCAAAATCCAATTCCTGCACTACAGGTTCAGCATTTTCTCCGTCTCTGTCCTGCTTATCTTTTAATCGTTTGGCCGTTTCTAAGTAAGCTCCTTTAAAAGATCGCAGATCTTCCTGCGGAAGTAAATTTTCAATTATTTGTTTGTCTGCTGGTGTTAAGTCGGTGTATTGATCGAGCTGTGTCTTCAACCGCTGCACTTCTTTAAAGTGATTGATGAATTCTGCACGGGCAGCATCGCCTTTCAGGTTGTTTACTTCTTCTGGCTTACATTCCAGCCCCCGTGATTGCATAAACTTATTCAAGTGGGCAATGGCTTTTTCATATTTATCAATAACCACCGGCGCTGCATCTACCAGCCATATTTCCTTGGCCTTTCCGGTATCCGCACCGGAAAACAAAGCAATTGCTTCATCAACAGAACTCTGTTGTTTTCTGAAATCGAGAATATTGCCATAAGGTTTGGTGTCATTCAAAATCCGGTTGGTCCGCGAGAATGCCTGGATCAGCCCGTGATACTTGAGGTTCTTATCTACATATAGTGTATTCAAAAATTTGGAATCGAAGCCGGTAAGCAGCATATCCACCACGATCAGCACATCTATTTTGTTGTGATGAGGATAATCTTCATTGGTATATTTCTGATCCTTCATCCGCTGCTGCACATCCTGGTAATAGAGATCAAATTCACCAATGCTGTGATTGGTTTTATATTGCTCATTATAATCCCTGATAATTGTTTTTAAGGCCAATTTCTTTTCTTCCGGTTGTTCCTGGTTATCATGTTTTTCCTGCTGCAGGTCTTCCTGCAATTGCTGAACATCTTTATTGCCTTCTGACGGCGGAGAAAATACACAAGCGACGTTTAAAAGCTCAAAACCGTCTTCTTTCTCTTTTCGGACAGCTTGCCTTTCTTTAAACAAATTGTAATACTCAATAGCCTCATTGATGGAGGCGGTAGCTAATACTGCATTAAAACGACCTGAATGAGTGGCAGCTTCATGTTTATCTAATATCGCTTCTACAACAGCCAGCCGGTGAATGGCACTGCCCATATTTACTTTACCATCCGGCTTGAAATAGTCAACATGAAAGCGTAAGACATTTTTGTCTTCAATGGCATGAGTAATGGTATAAGCGTGCAGTTGTTTTTGAAATATATCTTTCGTTGTTTTAAATGTTCCTTCTGTCCCGTCTATTTGTTTATAGATCGCGTTGGCATCAAATATGGGCGTTCCTGTAAAACCAAATAGTTGTGCATTGGGGAAAAAGTCTTTAATGGCCTTATGATTATCGCCAAACTGTGAACGGTGGCATTCATCAAAAATAAAAACCAGGCGCTTTTGACTTAAAGACTTTAAGCGCTCCTTGTAATTTTTTTTATGATCAGGATCAAGCGCCAAACCAAGTTTTTGTATCGTAGTGACAATTACTTTATCCGCATAATCTTCCGAAAGCATACGCCTTACAAGCGTTTCCGTGTTGGTGTTTTCTTCCACGCATCCTTCCTGGAACTTGTTGAACTCTTCACGGGTCTGCCGGTCGAGGTCTTTACGATCAACTACAAACAAACATTTCTCAATATCGGGATTGTCTTTTAGTAAAGTAGACGCTTTAAAAGAAGTAAGCGTTTTACCGCTACCCGTGGTATGCCAGATGTAGCCATTTCCACGGTTTTGATGAATGCAATCAACAATCGCTTTCACTGCGTAAATCTGGTAAGGCCGCATCACCATCAGTTTCTGCTCACTTTCTACCAGCACCATATAGCGGCTGATCATTTCGCCAAGGGTACATTTGGAAAGAAACTTTTCAGAGAAGTCAAACAGGTGCGTTATCTTTTTATTGTCTTCGCTTGCCCACTGATAAACCGGAAGAAATTGTTCATCCGCATTAAAGGTGAAATGCTGGTTGCGGTTGTTTGCAAAATAATAGGTACTCGCCCGGTTGCTCACTACAAAAAGCTGGATAAAGCAAAGCAATGAATTGGTATAGCCATTGCCGGGATCGTTTTTGTAATCTACAATTTGTTGCATGGCCCTGCGGGGACTTATTTCAAGCGTCTTCAATTCGATCTGCACAACCGGCACGCCATTAATAAGCAGGATCACATCATAGCGATGATTGCTGTTTTCGGTATTCATCCGCAACTGGTTGATCACCTCAAATTCATTCTTGCACCAGTCTTTGATGTTTACCAAAGTATAATGAAGTGGCGTTCCGTCTTCGCGCTGAAATGTATTTCGTTGGCGCAAGATTTTGGAAGCCTGGAATACATCAGGATTGATGATCTCATCGCGAAGGCGTGCAAATTCAGCATCGGTTAGATTTACCCGGTTTAGTGATTCAAATTTCTTACGGAAGTTTTGCTCCAGTGCTCTCCGGTCACGAATATCCGGTCGATTGGTATATTTCAGATCGGTTAGTTTGCCGATGAAACTATATTCTATTTGAGATTCATTAACTGTTGAGGTCATTTTTAATTTCGGTAAAGCGAAGCAATAACAGTAGCCAAAAAGTTTTGGACTAGTTCGAAGGTATGTAATTTGAAGTGAAAAAAGATTTTATAGTGGGAAAATTTGTTTTGATTACCTGGGATTGAAATCCCCGGTTATTTAACAAGACTTAGACCAACCATACTATTTTGAGAAATTCCAATAATGGGGAAAAAAAGAAAAGCGGGAAAAAGGCAATTTTTTTCATCCATCTGAATAGTTGCCGTGCAGATAGTTTAATATTGATTAGTTTGAAAAGAAAGAATGGGGCAATCTTGAAACTCAACAGCGCCTCAAGATAAAAATTTATTGTTATTTATAAAAGGCATCTTTTGCAATTTTATATTTTGCATCAGTATTACCAAACCCGGTTTAGTTGCTGTGGGACGCGGGAACAGCTTGAAGAATTGCTTACAATTAGCTGACTTATCACAACTCCACCCTTCCACAATACCCGCTATTCGAAGCATTTCTTCCATCGCTGCTTAAAAAGCCTGCATAAGTTTCGGCGGTAAAGCCTTTTAAAATCTTAGTTTCCAATAGCGATGTACAGCCCGCGCGGTTTGCGCTGCCGATGCTAAAAATGGCTTGCCTTAGCTCGGGGAAATAAGCAACCAGTATAACAAGGTCATCCGTCTTAGCGGTTCCATTCCCTGAATTATCGGTCCAGCTGAAAACAATGTTTGCATCTTCGTCAGCAACGGCTGTTGCCCCCATCGGCGTGGGTAAAGCCCCTTTGGAAATGAGCACTTCTTTATAGTCAAGCCTTGTTGCCGGGTAAGTTCCTGTAACAGCCAGGTTCATAATAGCTGCCGTGGCCCTGTTGTAGCCGGTACTGCCGGTGTTTTGCGCCGGGAAAGTTTTATTAAAGAAACCGCTGCCGGAAAAGGCCCGTGTAAAGTCGTTACATACTTTTATTTTTTCACGTTGTGCAATACGTGTTGGAGTGGCTTTGGTTTTCGTGATGCTATGTGCGGAACGAACGATATTTTGGCCATTTCTTATGTAATAAGTAGCGTTGGCTACCCTGCCTGTAACATCTCCTGTTATACCGTTGGTAAGTTTTCCCATATACCTGGTTTTACCTTATAACGTTTCCATAATGTTTTTAGTATTTCATTTCTTCGATCCAGGGATCAAAGAAGGATCGAACAACGATCGAACAACGATCAAAGGGATTACGGCAAAAAGTGGGCTATGGGTTATAGTGTGTCGTCCTGCAATAGCTATTGATTTTTCAGATAAGTGCTCTTAAAAGTTTTATCACAAAAAGACTCCTTCAATTGTTCTTTTAATATTCATAAAATTACTTTTAAAAGGATTTTCCTAAGGAATACAAAAAAAGGCTGTCTTTTGAGACAGCCTCCAGTTATATTTTAAATTTATTCATCGGCCTGCTTTTCCTAATTCATATAAAGCCGATATTTCATCTTTACTCAAAGTCTTGCTATAAACCCTCACTTCATCAATTGCGCCGGTAAATGGTTGTGCAAATGATTGGGCAGGAAGTCCTAAAGCCGGAATGTTTGAACTCCATGCACCTATAATGGCACTTGTAGAAGGAGAAGGTGTGAAAACTGAAGTACCCCTGTCAGGGAAATTACCCACCTTGGCTCCATTTGCATAAATATTAAATTGGTGGGTAGATGAATTCCAGGTAATTACTGAATAAACCCATGTCCCCGTTGTGTCCTTAACCAGAGTACTATCACTTACAGGATAATTATTGGTATTGTCTTGTAAGCCCCCTGCCTGATCCCTGAAAGTAGGGTGAATGATCAAAGTATCATAACCTGCATCAGGAGTATGTTTGAATTGACCGGTTTCCAAACTGAAGTTAATGTTTCCAAATGCATCAGAAGGTGTTCCACTTACATACTGAAATACTTCATTGGCAAAACCACTTGTATCGGTCTTATTATTCTGCACCTGGAACCAGGCACTAACACTAAAATCAGAAGTCAATGAAGTCAAACCTGAAACACCTGTATAATACAAATATCCATTGGCTAAGGACAGGGCCTGGCCTTTTACTCCATTTGTATAAGATGCGCCCTGGGCATCTGCCGGGTTATTGCCGGATTTCGTTTCAGTTTGGTTTCCGTCAAAGTCCCAATAAGCTACCAGGTTAGACGCCGCCACTGCATTTGAAGAAGGGTATCCGCCTATATCCGGAAGTTTTACATCTGACTTGCTTTTCTTACAGGAAACCAGTATTACTGAAAACAGAAACACTCCCGTAAAAACAAGGGATAAGTTTTTAATTGTTAGCTTTTTCATTGTGCTATTAAATTTTTTTTGAAAAAAAAAGGTTGAGAATTTCAATGATTGTGCTTCAAATACTATTCCCAAATTTCATCACAAATTATTAGCCCCCGGAAATCAATTAAAGATTGAGCATTTCTTAACAATAAAAGCATATTAAATCAATACCCGGGATTTTGAGTAAGCTTTCCATTGCTCAGATTTATCTCGATCTGTGGAATAGGGAACACATCGTTCACACCATCAACGTAGGGTTTTCCCAATGCACGCAATACTTGTCCCGCACGACCGGTTCTTTGAAGATCAAACATGCGGTCGTGTTCGAAGGCCATTTCCACACGGCGTTCTTTATAAATTGCCTGCCTCAGATCATCCTGGTTATTGGCTGTTGTATTGGGAAGATGAGCCCTGTGGCGGATCTCGTTTAAAGCCTCCTTTGCAACATCCAGGTTTCCCAATTCATTTTCCACTTCTGCTTTTATCAGCAATATTTCGCCATAACGAAACAAGCGCAGGTTTTTGTTGGTCTGCACATCATCCCCGTCATAGGTCTCTTTGGTTTTGCTGACGTAAGATTTGTAATTGTAGCGCGGATTAGTGGCAATCGGACTCACCACGTACCCGTCCCACAAAGTTTCGCCACGAAACATAATGGTGGCATCTTTTCTTACATCGCCCGGTTCGTATGCATTTACCAGGTCTTCTGAAGGTGTATTGAATCCCCATCCCAAACCATTATCACCGCGCGGCGCCTGCACTAAAAAATATTCCCAGATACCCAGGTTGGGTTGGGTTCCTATCGCATTAACTTCCCAAATGGATTCTTTTGAAAATTCACCCGCCTCACGCCAAATAATAGCGTAATCAGAATCCAAACCATATTGATTGGAATTAATGATATCATCGCACATGGCTTTGGATTGCGCCCATTTTTTTTCATACAAATAAACTTTGGCCAGCAAAGCTTCGGCAGCATATTTCGTAACCCGTCCATTTTCTGCAGCAGGAATAGTCGGGGGCAATTTGGTAATCGCATCCTGCAAATCTTTTTCAATATAAGCGTACACTTCTTCTTTGGTTGCGCGGGTGGTGGCACTTTCAATTTCGGCTTCTGAACTCAGGACATGATCAATTATCGGCACTCCGCCAAAGATGCGTACCAAATTCCAGTAAAAATTTGCACGCAACATTTCAGCCTCGCCAATGTACCTGTTTTGGTCAGGCACATGCATATCCGGTAAATACTTTAACGCATAAGTAGCCCTGCCGATTCCTTCGTAATTGTTCAGCCACAACTCCTGGAAAGAAAGTGATGACGGCGTGAACGTCCAGTTGTCAAGCTGATCCTTGTCGGTTCCGGTATCCCCGGGCAGGCTTCCCTTGTCAGCATCATCAGAAGTAATGCTCGAAACACCGATCCATGAAAACGAATATTCGCCAAAATCATAAAGCTTGTTATAAATCGCAGCGATCATTCTTAAAGCGCCATCGGGACTGTTCATAAGGTCCTGCAACGAAACTGTCCTTGGCTTTTCTTCCAAAAACTTTTTGCCGCAGGATAAAAACAAAGTACTGATAAGGACCAAACTGCAAACAATACCAATGATCTTTGTTTTATAAGAATTCGTTTTCATGCCGTTTATAATTTATAAGTCCAATATTTTATTTTATTCAAATTGAAGATTCAGGCCGAGCATATAGGTTGCAGAAACCGGATAGGCATTTAATTCAATCCCTGCTTCGTTTTGATTACCCGGAAGTTCAGGCGTAAACCCGGTGTAATTGGTGAACAGGAAAGGATTTTGAGCACTTGCATAAACTCTCAGGCTGGCGAGATGTAATGATTTGGGATGAAGTGTGTAACCAAGCGTAAGATTATTTACTCTTACGAATGAACCTGATTCAACGAAATAATCCATCGGGGGAACCACACCATTGAAGGCGCGTGGGTATTTGTTTTCATTACTTCCGGGTTGCCAGCGGTTGATGGCGACATTGTATTCTACATTGTAATTGCCGCCGGTTCTCACTCCTTTCTTGGCGTTATAAACTTTATTACCGAAGTTTCCGTAAATGTCAAAACTAAAATCAAAAGCTTTCCAGGAAGCCGAACCATTGATTCCCCCATAAAATTTGGGTTGATAAGAACCAACAAACACGCGGTCTTTACTATCAATAACGCCGTCACCATTTACATCTACAATTTTAAAATCGCCGGGAACGGTATTGTTCAGGTGAGGATAATTAGCGACGTCGGCCACGGTTTGAAAAATTCCATCCGTTTTATAAACCCAGAAGGAACCGATGGGCTGCCCGGCGACTGTTGCGGTCGCCTGGTAACCATTATTCAGGCTGCCAAAATAAAGTGCCTTTCCAAGTCCCACATTCTGAACAAGGTTCTTATTGAAGGTGGCATTGGCTCCAACAGTATAATTGAAATTTTGATTTATTTTTCCTTTCCAGGAAAGAGAAAATTCCATTCCTGTGTTCAGGATATTAGCCGCATTCGTAAGGAAAGTACTACCAAAACCGAGATCAACGAGCGGGATGGTAAAGAGGGCATTGGTTGATCTTTTATTATAATAATCTATTTCGCCACTCAGTTTCCTGTCAAGCAATGTAAACTCGAGGCCGAGATCCAGTTCTTTATTGATCTCCCATTTTAAATTCGGATCGATGATTCCGGTGGGAATAGCGCCATTCACCCTTGTTGTACCAAAATAAGCATATAAATATTCGGTAGGTTTCAACAGGAAAGCGCCCGGACCAATCACATCATTTCCGACCCAGCCATAGCTTGCGCGTAATTTCAGGTTATCAAAAAACTGCTGCTTGCTCATGAAATTTTCTTTGGTAATGATCCACCCAACGCCGAGGGCAGGAAAATTGCCCCAGCGGTTTTGGGGTGAAAAGTTGCTGTTGGCATCGCGCCGGAAGGTGGCGTTTACCAAATATTTGTCTTCAAAGGCATAGTTGGCTCTTATGAAATAAGATTCACGCTTAAAATAATTTCCAATCGGAGTTCTCACATTTTGTTGCGCACCTGATGTATCTGTAAAGTTCAGTTTCCAATCTGAAGGATTGTTGGTCACATTGTCTTTGGAAGCATTTTCATTCCAGCCATTTCTTCTCTCGGCAGTGTGCCCGATCGTTACAACAAGGTGATGTTTTTGGGCAAAATCTTTTGTGTATGTAAAGTAATTATCCCACGTCCATTGATAAATACTGTCGGCATTATAATTCAAATGGCTCGTTTCATTTTTTTGAGTGGAATTTACGTGGTACACCGGCACATAAACCTGGCCATTGTCCTGTTGCAGATCGATCCCGAATGAAGAACGGAATGAAAGGTCTTTGGTGATCTTGTATTCACCCCAAAGGCTTCCCTCTCCCCTGTTTCCATAACTTTTATCGTGCGTGTAATCAAGAGTTGCCAGCGGGTTTCCTACATCACTTTTGTCGGTATAACCATAAGTTCCGTCCGGGTTTTTAGCATTGTAAATCGGCGCAGCCAAATAAGCCTGTGTAAAAACACTGTAAGGTTTGTTTTGAGAAATGTAATGAGAAAAAGAAAGATCGTTGCCAAATTTCAATTTTGAATTTACATCCAGTTCGTGATTATATCTAAGAGAAAACCTTTGGTAGTCGTTGCCTTTCAAAACGCCTTGCTCGTTGAGATAACCTCCTGAAAAATAAAATTTGTATTTATTTGTTCCTCCACTGACAGAGATGTTATGATTTTGAATAATGGCGGGGCGTGTTACTTCATCCAACCAATTGGTACTTCCTGTGATATCAGCAGAAGTAATGTTCGGCGCTCCTGCAGCATCATTTGAATAAACGGCAAAAAGATTTGGCCCTGCCATTTGGACCGTGTGCACCAACATTTTTACGCCCCCATACCCATTATAATTCACCTGGAATTTGCCTTTCGCTCCTGCTTTCGTAGTGATCAGTACAACTCCGTTAGCTGCGCGTGCACCGTATATTGCTGTTGAGGAAGCGTCTTTTAAAATATCTACCGAAACAATATCGTTGCTGTTGATATTGCGGATGTCGTCCGTAATAATTCCGTCAACAACATACAATGGAGATGCACCTCCCAAAATTGAACCCACACCCCTGATCCTTACGTTTGGTGCACTTCCAGGTGCGCCCGAACTGGTAATTTGTACACCGGCCACTTTACCCTGTATAGCTTGTGTTGCAGTAAGTACGGGAACATTTGCAATCTCAGATCCTTTCACCGTTGCAGAGGCACCGGTAAGATCTTTCTTCTTTTGTGTACCATAACCGATCACTACAACCTGTTCGAGCTGGGTGACCGTTCCAACCATCATTACAGAAATATTAGTGCGTCCCTTTAAGGCAACTGTCTGCGAAGTATAACCCAAGGAACTAAACAAAAGTGAAGCATCGGGGCTTTTCACTGTCAAACTAAATTCTCCGGATGAATCTGTTGCGGTTCCATTGTTCGTATTTTGTTCCTGCACAGAAACACCAGCCAGTGGTTGACCATCGGTTCCCGATACATGTCCCGTTACTGTTGTCGCCTGTCCTATGCTTTTCGATGAAAGAAAAAGGCTTACGAGCAATAAAGGAAGTAATTTAAAAGAATGCATTTTCTTAAACTGAAGGGTAGAAAAAACAAGCATAGAAGAAGTGTTATAAGTTAGAAGTCGGAAATTCCAAAACCAGTATAGAACAATATCAACGCAATAATTCTAATGCAACTTCTTCATCAAATAATATACCCGTTTTGATAGTTCTTTCATCTTTGGTCTCACCTGTTCTTCGGTTATTGGGGTCAACAAAGCGATCACATATTTTGTTTTGCCATCATCCACAATGCCCACATCATTTGTAAAATAATTCCACCAACCTGATTTATGATAGAACATCGCGTTTGGCGGAAGCCCTGTTTGCAATTTGGTGGTGTCCAATTGTCGTCCCAGCAACACTTTCATTTGCTGGCTCACCCACGGGTTGATCAGCTTATTCGTGTAAACCTTATACATAAAATCTGCTGCATGCAATGCACAGGTTTCGGTTCCACGAATCGTATCGTAACCAGGATCTTCGAACTTGCGTGATAAATATTTTCGCGTCACTTCACTACCAAACCAATTATTCTCATGCATCGTCTTATCGATGTTTTTGCGTCCTGCTACATCTATAAGACAATTGGCAGCCGAGTTATCGCTGCGTGTGATCATCAAATCCAGGAGATAATCTATAGTGACTGTGTCACCATCGTGCAAAAGTGGTCGCGGATCCCATGCAATTTCACGGGTTTGATCCACGTCATTCGGTGATTTTACGACATACGACTGAAAAAGCGAATATTTACCTTCACTCACTTGTTTCAACACTTCCATCGCCACATACATTTTATAAAGAGAAGCGGGATAAATAAAATTATCCATATTCACTCCTCCAATCAAAGGCTTGCGGCTGTTCAAATCAATCACGGCAAAGGATATCTTTTCCATTCCATCATCGCCGGCATCGTAAATTCCATCCAATTGCACATCATGAACAATTTGTTGCAGTGAATCAGTAAAGCTTTTTTTCTGAAGGTAATAACCGGGAACAGTTGCTTTGCTTTTTGATTGAGCCATAGTAGAAAAAGAAGAGATCATTAGATAAATAAGAAAGGAAAAATACTTCAAAGCTTTTCTATTTTAATGCAATAAAAATAAGAAGTTTTGAAATTGAAGTTTTGCAGAACCAAATAAATTTTACCGGTTTTTATTCATTCACCGGCCCTTACAATGATGTCGGTTTTTTCCAAAACTCATCTTCGTAATTATCGGTCAATGGTTCTTCAATAATTTGTTCGCCAATCTTTTTAAGTTGTTCTTGCGACAATTTTTCCTGCAGGTGTGGAAACAAAACTCTTTCCTCGTAACGGATATGATCGCCAATTGTGTCTGCCAGCTCGAGCAAAACATCTTCCTCTTTTTCCATTCCCGAAACACTTACCTGGTCTACGAAAGTTTTTATTTTCTGATGATCATCCAAAGCCTTTTGCACCTCCTCATCCCTTACCTGGGTAAAAAGAAATTCCTCTTCTTCCTTAAAATGAGTGGCAAAATGATGATCCCAAAAATATTTTACATATTGGATGATACGCTCAATAGCAATGTGGTATTTCACGCCTTGCCTTATCTTCCAGCAAAACAACAAACCGGCGTGATGGTCTCTTGAAAGCTTTAAAAGATTTTCATCTCTCTTTAATGGACTGGTTTTCATTTTTATGAATTTGATACAAATCTATTCACTATTTATGAAGGTTGTGCTCATTAAAGTAAAACGGCATCAATCTTGATTAATAACCGTAAATATTGATTGTAAAAAAGGAAGATGCTTTAAAACATTTTTCCGGAAAATAATTTCAAATTATGGTGGAACTAACTACACCTGTGGGTGCTCTTGATCACCAGCTGGGTAAACCGGGAGCGACGATTACTTTGGTGGAATATGGCGACTTTCAATGCCCGCATTGCGCGGAAGCATATCCACTCATTAAGAAGCTGATGAAAGAATTTCATAACGAAGTGGTCTTTGTTTTCAGAAATTTTCCTCAATCGGTTCATCCGGAAGCAATGATGGCCGCACAAGCTGCAGAAGCAGCAGGCTTGCAAAATAAATTTTGGGAGATGCACGATCTTATATTCGAGCAACAAGACCAGTTGAGTGAAAACAATCTTATTTATTTTGCCGAATCTTTAAATCTTGATCTTGATAAATTTGAGAACGATCGAAATAGTGCTGATGTTATGTCGAGAATTGAAAGTGATATTGAAAGCGGCATCCGCAGTCAAGTGACTGCTACACCCACATTTTTTGTGGATGATGAAAGGCTGGAAACTTATGATGAAACTTATGAATCCCTTGCTGATGCTATAAGAAACGCAGAATAAAAAACTAAGTTATGCCTTGTAATTATGATGGCGATGGGATTGAAAGCAGATCCTCAGCTGATCTTTTTCTCCGCATTTCCCTTTCCTTCTTCGCTATGGTGTTCGTAGGTTATCACACTTATCCTGCCATCGGTTTCCATAAATGCCTCTTCAACGTCACTTACCTCTTTCGCTCCGTTCAGCCGGATCTCACTCATTAATTCTTCTTCTGTCAGGAACTCTTTTTTCATATTTCTCCTGATCATTCGACCTTCTTTTATTAAAAGAAGTTTGCCCGGCTTTATAATTCTTTGAAAAAAGGGAGATTTAAAACCAAGCCAATTTAGAAAATGACTCCAGAAAATAATAGTAGCCACCAAAATAATTCCGTCGGGCAAAGACTTGTATCCTCCGGCCATTGCATTTTGAGAAGCATCGGCGAGCAACACAACGACGAGCAGGTCGGTAATTCCCAAAGAGGCACTTTCTCTTTTTAATATGACGCGCAACATGAAAAAGAGAACAAGATACACAATAGAACCGCGGATGATTATTTCGAGGACGGGGATATCGTTGCTGAAAATTTTATGAAAATCCGGTGACAACTGAAACGCTGCATTAGATTCCGGGTGTCCTGACTTGCATGAAAGCACAAATAAAGTAACCACCACAATACCTGCAAAAAACTTCTTCATTTTTTGTTTGGCAAACCCAACTTCAATGCCAAAAAAAGAGAAACAGCTTGTTCAAAACCTGCTAATCCAGCTCAGCAAAGGTACTTGCGTTTATACATAACCGTTACAAAAAGAAAATCAGTAAAAAAACAAATAAATCAAATTTTTATCCTGACTTGGAATCCCAACTAAAAACCTGAAGCAGTGTTCTGTTGTGAAAAAACTTTTTTAAGAATTTCCTTCACTCTTGCCGCCGGATCTTGTCTTATTTGTTGCTCTTCCACCCCTATCTTATAAAACAAACCATCCAGTGCTTTTTCGGTAACATAGCTCGTAAGGTCAGTATTTACAGGTGTTCTGCTAAAGCGGTTGTAGGCAGTAAAAACATCACTCCAGTATTTGGTTGCATTGGTATTATTTAATGATCTTGATATAATGGGTTTGAATGCAGCCGTTAGTTGATCCGTTGTTTTTGCTTTTAAATAATTGGTAGCTGCCGTGTTGCCTCCTCTCAATATTGAAAAAGCATCCTGGATGGTCATTTGTTTTATCGCATTAATAAAAATATTTCCTACAGATTTTGACGCATCTTCTGCAGCGCGGTTCATTGACAAAACAGCTTTATCTACTAATCCTCCAAGACCAACATTTCGTAAAGTATTTTCCACTTTTTGCGCTTCCGGTGGCATTAAAATTTTGACCATTGCATCCGCATAAAAACCATCCAATTTTGAAAGTTGGCTGGTAGCCGAATCAGTTCCGAGTTGCAAGGCTGTTTTTAATCCGTCAATAACTTCTGCTGTTGTCAAACCGCTGCTGTTCGTAGTTCCCACAGAATCCATTATTGTCCTGGCTGTTTCGCAGCCACTGAAAGCAAAGAGCAACGCTATTCCTAAAACATAAAACTTCTTCATATTTTCTACTGTTAAAGTTCAACTTCAATGCCAAAGTAATTTACTCTATTATCACAACTCGATCCCAATCTTTTTCATCAGGATAGAAGCGTTCAAACTGTTGCAAACGCCTGGTTTGAGCCGGTAATCAAAAAATAATTCATCGTTGCTCACCTGCACATCGAAGTGATAATTCAAAATATGATTAGAATAATCTTCTTTCATTGTCGCCAGTTCCAGGTCATGCGTAGCAATAATGGCCGCCGCTTTTTTATGGATGAGTTGTTTGATCAATGCTTTGGAACCTGTATGCCTGTCGAGCGAGTTCGTTCCCCTCAAAATCTCATCAAGCAAGATAAAAACCTTTTCACCCGCATTTACTTTATCAATGATTGTCTTAAGTTTTTTCAATTCAGCATAAAAAGTGGAAGTGCTTTCTTCCAAATTATCCGTAACGCGCATGCTGCTGATCAATTGCGCATTTGAAACAGAAAAAGATGAAGCGCAAACCGGTGCTCCAGCCATTGCCAGCACTACATTTACACCAATGCTACGCAGGTATGTACTTTTTCCGGCCATGTTGGAACCGGTCACCAGCATCAGTTCGCCATTTGAAGGAATGTCAATAAAATTAGTGACACGTTTTGCTGGAGGAATCAGTGGATGCCCAATTCCTTTTCCTTCAATAGAGAAATAATCTTTTTTTATGGTGGGGAATTGCCATTGCGGATGATTGAATAACATGATACCAAAACTGCCGAGTGCTTCAAATTGCGCCAGTGTTTCAAACCACAAATTGATTTCCTTCCTTTCTGCTTCTTTCCATTTTTCCAGGTCGAGTATTTGCTGCAAGTTCCAAAGGAGCAATAAATTCAGAGGCAGCGACAAAACAAGATTGTATCTCAGGTCTAATTTGTCAAGGATTTTTTTAACAACCTCAATTTCATGGGAAGCTTTTTTGTGTTGGGCTAAAAAGAACGATTGCCATTTTTGCAATAAAGGGCTTTCGAATTTTTCATTTTCTATCAGTGAAACGCTGGAAGATAAAGTACTCAGTTCATCCGCGAGCTTGGACAATTGGTTGTGAACCGGCGCCACATACTTATTGATTTGGTAAGCAATTATAGCAAAAAGCAAGAGTGTTCCATAAAAGATGGTGTTGCCAACCTCATCAAAAATATAAAGCACAACAACGGTCAACACGATCGCAGGTAAAAGGTAACGCAGCCACTTCCATGGTTGAAAAGTACTGAAGACCGCTGGTTCTTTTATCCAGTTTTCCAATCGCTCTTTCGCTGAAAAAGTTATTATATTTTCTGTTCCGAGTGATTGTAATTCTTTGATCCATTCCGCTTTTTGAGATAATTCCTTTACTGCTTGTTGCCGCTCTTCAATCACTTCAATTCTAGGGGGAGATTTTAAATAATCAGCAAGGGTTGCGCTGCCGATCTCTGAAGAAGTGCGGTTGAGGTATTGAAAGAGTGAGGCGTGACCAAAAATATCAAGATCATTGGCATAAGCATGTTCTTTGGGAACATGTTCGCTTCCGTCCGGAAATATGAAATAGTTGCCGTTCAAAAACTGGATTTCATTTTCGTTTAATTGGATCAACCTTGTTGTGTGGTCAATCTTGTCCTGGTTTTGCAGATCCGATTTGATGAGGCGGATAAAAACGATGAGCAGAATCATTGAAGCAACGATCACATAACCGGCTCCCAGCGACCAGAAAAAATAGAACGCTGCTATGAGCGCAATGATGCTGCCGAGCCGGAGCCATGCAAAAGCCGATTTTTTTTGCTTCAAAAGTCGCAGCCGTGCATTAAGTTCGTCTAATCTTTTCCCGTAAAACTGCTTCGGGTCCATTTATTCAATTTGATTAAAAAGTTTGTAAATGTAACTGAATAATGATTTTTTGAAATGTTGAAAGGATGATTGATTTTTCGATCTCAATTTTATCGATCTATTATCAAATATCTCACATGATTTTTGTAAATTTGCAGGTTCAAAATTATGGGGCTGACCGTCCCAAAAATTTTCCCGGGGCTGACCGGTTTTGACAGCATAGTTCTTTGTAAGTATAAGCATGTAGCGCGTTGCGTAATTAGCGCTATAATCTGAATGCGAAAACTTTAAATGGCAATAACAATTTTGCCATGGCTGCGTAATCGATAGATTCGCATCCATTCGGGCCGTTGAGTGGGCCAGGCCTGTTGCCACGCTCTTCCGCCGACTCAAAAACAAAACAGGCTGCGGCGATGGAAGGCTGTGACCATCACTTAAGTACCATCCAGCTACGGAAACTGTTGGTTTGTTTTGCTCCTGCATTTTCCCGACAAGAAATGCAAAACTAAACATGTAGAAGGCTTACGGCGAATGTGTTTGGACCAGGGTTCGAATCCCTGCAGCTCCACGAAAAAAGGGACTTTAAACGGTCCCTTTATTTCTGGAAGTGTATAAAATAACTTTTTAAAGAATCGTTATTGCGCTTTCAGTTTAGCCCTGCGCTTTAATTCATCAACGGGCATATTTATTTGAATCCCGATAGGTTTCCCATCACGGTAAGAAATGACTTTTACATGCAGCGCATCCTTTGGAACGATCAAAGGCTTTTCATATTTCGGATAGAATTCATCAGGATTTGTTTCATCAAATGAATAGTAAATATCAAGTGGCATTTGCGTTTGCAGTTCAACCACAAGGTCACTGTCTTTATTATATGAGGCATGAAAAACCGGATTATACATACTGCGAGAATATTTGATATGTGCTTCATCCAATCTTCCAAATTGATTTTCTACACGTTTCACAAAGAAAGGCCAGTTCTTATTTGCTTCAGGCGACCAGACACATTCAGCAATTGCCATTGATCTCGGCCACAGCAAATATCCTGCTGCCCGCATATTGGTCGTATGTTCGCTCCACAAAGTGGCTTCGCCACCAAGTATCAAATTCGCATCTATGCCTTTTGGTACGGGATCAAATTTATAGGCCTGGTCTAATAACAACGTGGCAAATTCAGGCGGCTCAACATAAGCATCACCTTGCATTAAATCAACATAAGTATATTGCAATGGTGACATCACAACATGATGTCCCTGCTTTGCTGCTTCTATTCCACCTTCAATCCCACGCCAGCTCATAACTGTTGCATTAGGTGCTAAACCACCTTCCAAAATTTCATCCCAGCCAATTAATTTTTTTCCTTTTGATTCAACTATCTTCTCAACACGTTTTACAAAATAGCTTTGTACTTCCTCCACATTTTTTAAACCTTCTCTTTGCATCAAAGCCTTTACTTCATCACTCTTCTGCCAAAAATTTTTTGCTGCTTCGTCCCCTCCAATATGTATGTACTCACATGGAAACAATTGTGCAACTTCTGTAAAAACTTTATCAAGAAATTCATAAACCTTTTCATTCGCAGGACAAAGAGTGTTATCAATTAAAGATCTATTGCCAGTGCTATCCCATATTTGAAATTCCTCACTTGCATTCACCTGGTATTTTCCGGGCGTGCATGATAACTCAGGATACGAGGCAACTGCTGCCATGCTATGTGCAGGCACATCTATCTCAGGTAAAATTGTTACGAACCGGTCCTTAGCATATTGAACAAGTTCCCTGATATCATCCTGTGTATAAAATCCACCATAAGTTTTCGGTTCATTTGGATCTGGTTCGATTCCTTTTAAATTTCCCCAGGCACCTTTTCGTTCGGGCCGCCAGGCGCCCACTTTTGTAAGATTTGGATAACTTTTAATTTCAATGCGCCATCCCTGGTCGTCAGTTAAATGCATGTGCAGCACATTGTATTTATACTTTACCATGTTGTCGATAAATTCCTTTACCTGTTCTTTTGTGAAGAAGTGTCGGCTTACATCAAACAATAAACCTCTCCATGCAAAGCGTGGATAATCTGTAATTCTTACTGAGGGAATTGTCCACGATATATTATGAACCGTTGTTGGACTTTCAATTTGTTTTGGCAATAACTGAATTATGGTTTGCATTCCGTAAAACAAGCCTGCGGGTTTATTTGCAGATAATGAAACCGCATTTTTATTCACTTCTAATTTATAACCTTCACTTCCTAATGATGCATCATTAATTAATGATAGTGAAATGTTTCCTGCAGAAGATGCTGAACTATTTTTGACAGGTATTTGAAATCCTGTTGCGTCAGATAATTTTTTCGATAAAAATTCTGCAACTCTTTTAGCATCTGCATCACCTGTTTTTAATTCTATCGATGAATTTTTTGTAAGCAAAAAGTTTCCTTCGCCCATTTTCATTGATACGGGAATAGGAACTAATGAAACAGGATTTTCGTTTTTTTGACTAAATGCAGTCAATGCAATTAAAAAAACTAAAACAGCAATCGTTATTTTTTTCATAACACAGTTTTATTAGCAAAATGATTTGAAGATTTAATGCATGGTAACAGAGCATGTACCAATGCCGCCGCGATAAAAATTAAATTGAACATTTGGATGATCTGCCAGTAAAGACATCGGTACGGAACTGTCTGCCATTTTTTTAGAGATCATTAATGTAGTTAATCGCTGACCAAAAGGATTATCATGCATGCCTGCATGCCATATAGAAACTTTTTCCGCCATCCATGTTTCTACCGGACCAACAGTGATCGCTTTCGTTGGCACGAGCGTAATATTTCCGCCACCGGAAGTACGAGCATTCTGTGCAATTGTGATCGGATGCAGATCAACAACGCGGGTAGGAAGTTTTCGATACTCTTCAGGTGAAGGAGGCTCATCTTTGTACTTGCCTTCTCTTTTCAACGGATCATTAAATGCCCAATGTTTAATGTCTCCCTGTCCACCCTGCATTACCGCACACCTGATACCATTCCAACTCTCATGATAAGCCTTTGTATCCGCTTTTGGAAAATGCAAATTTGCATCCGGCATTACCAATTCTTTCTTTATGCGATCGAAACAAAGTTCACGATCTGCTTTTTCAAATGACAAAGGATGATCAGTAGAAACTTCTTTTCCATCCAGGAACCATTCGTCCATTCCCCAAAAATGCCCGGAGCGCACATTTATGTTCAGGTCATTTACAATGCGGGCAACCAGTGGCAGCTGTTCTGTCGGGCCAATTGGTCCGCAAATACCAACAGGATTATCTTCTGTTGATTGTTTCCAGGCATTTACATACTCCAATGCTTCAGCCAGGTAAAATTCTTCCAGGGTGTCATACATCAGGACCTTAAAGCCTGGGCGTGAAAGCTGGAGCATTTTTTCGGGAGTAAGTTGTGCGGCTTCTTCAATGATGTCATTGTCAAGTGTGGTGTAATCCCACCAGTCAGGTGCAATAGAACTTAGTTTGCGTGGCATATATTTAAATTAAAAATGAAAAGAAAAAAGTTTTTACAATTTATTCTCTTGAATTAAATATCAACATCAAGTTTATCCTCATATTCTTTATTGATCAAATAATCGTCACCCAAATCCTTTAACGGATCAGCATCTTCTGCACAAAAGCCAACATGCAAATGACGCCGCCAACCCTCTGCATGCTGAAATTTTTTTGACATCTCTCCTACTTTTAATGAAACGTCTTCCATCATTTGTAAATAGGAATTCATTTTTTGACTTACATCCAACCAGTTCTGCTGGCTCTTATGCGCCTTCAATGCTTCCAACTTTTTTGCATGCATCGAAGTTGTATTTACAAATGCGCCGGGCACAATTCGTTTGCGAAAATTATCTCTCAAGGTATGTGGCAATGAATGATAAACGGTGCAATCATAATTACCTGCGGGTTGCAAAGGATCAGTTACGAAATTAGTCATGCCACGTGCAAATGCAGCAGTAACAGCAAGCCGGCCCGTGTTCACATGATCTTCCATATAATCTTCGGGTGAATGGGTTAATACAATTGTTGGTTTTACTTCTCGTATCACAGCAGCAACCTGTTTTAATTTTTGAGCATCATAAAAAATTTCGAGGTCATCACATATAGGTGGATGAAAATGGGCACCAAGAATTTGCGCAGCCGCCTTCGCTTCCTCAAGCCGCATTTTTTTTAATTCGTCCCCGCTATATTCAGTGCCTCCTAAATTACCAGTTGCCATATTCATATAATGAATTTCATACCCTGCTTTCTTCAGCAATAGTAAAGTTCCTGCCATCATAAATTCAATATCGTCAGGATGCGCAGCAATGGCAATTGCACTCTTCATGGTAAATATTTGAAATGATTTTAAAGGTAATAATGTTTCTGTCTCAAGTTTATAACTTGAAATAAATTTTCTTTTGGAAAACCGGAAATCTTATTTACATAAGGATTGCCTGTCAATTAAACCGGTAACCTATCTGCAGAGTTCCGTATTTGTGGTTGAATCTCTGACTTTTTGCTTCTTTGGTAGAAAAACTTACACCAATACCTAATGTATATCTTTTAAAAGAATACATCGCACCTAGTTGTTGCAAAAGAACGAATGGTTCAGGATCAGAAACGATTGGCCCTTTATCTTTATTCAATAATCCTCCCTCGATAGTGGAATTGTACAATTGCCAGGTAAGTTTTGGATAATAGTAAACAAACAATTCCGGTTGATTTTTATTTTCTTTTGCCGTTAATGAAGCATTCCAGAAAGCACTTTCACTTTGTTTTGCGATCTTTCCCAATTGCAACAAAATACCTTCAGAGACATTAGTAAAATTCATTCCAAGAGTTGCTGCGGAAACGGGCGTTATTTGCATAAGAGAGGTTTCATCTTCTATCAACGCTTTTGCAAATGTAGCATGAAGGTCTACACCAAATGCGCTTTTTAACTGGTAATCCCAAACCCAGCCCCACTCACTTGTATTGATATGAATTAATTTATGATAAGCAGTTTGTAATACTTCGCCCAATGAAGCTTTCCCAATCGTTCCTGCCGAAATGCGCCATTGAAACAATTGGTTCGTTTTCAAAAAATCGGATCGCGAAAATTGCAAAAAAAGATAACCGGTAATTGGTCTGTCAATCTGATCAGGTGTATGGATCTTTCTTGAATAAGCAGTGTACATTTTTTGACCAAAAGTGAACTCGTCAACCTGTTTTAAAAACCTGTTCCATTTTGAATGATGTAATTTATCATAATTCAACATGAAACCATTTGTATAATACCCATCCTTTCCCTGGAAAAGATAAAAATCGTTATCGCTCAGGAAGGAAAGCTGTTTAGAAAAATGTTCCGGCTGGTTTTCCTGGCTTTTGGCTACCAAAAAAACTGAAGATAACAAAATGACAAAACCTGTTCTTTTTATGCAGGAAAAAGCCACCGGCTGTAGCCTTCGGAAGATAGAAAATTTAATCATTGAAAATTTCAAATATAGAGAACTTTGAAACCGGCCGGAAAAAATAATTCCTCTTTTTCCTCATTTACCGGATTCCCCTTGTTTCGGTCGGAAATAGCAGGAACTTTGTGAAAATTTAAATCCGACCAAACCAAATTGGCATTTGAATCCACTATAAGGGAAAACGAGTCGTTACTTTTGGAAGAAACCCGGCAGCTGATTAAATCGTGCCTGAATGAAGACAGGCACGCCCAGAGGATGTTGTATGAATTGTATGCGCCTAGAATGTTTGGCATTTGCCTTCGTTATGCCAAAAACCGTGAAGAAGCCGAAGACATTATGCAGGAAGGGTTTCTACAGGTTTTCAAATCACTGCAAAACTTTAAATTTTCAGGATCATTTGAAGGCTGGATCAGGAAGATCATGGTTTACAGTGCAATTGCAAAATACCGGGGAAAATCCAAATTGCATTCTGTATTAACAATCGAAAATGAAAATATTATTGCTTACGAAAATGAAGATATTTTAAGCCGCCTGGGTAAAAAAGAATTGTTGCAAATGGTGCAGGATCTGCCGCCGGCCTACAGGATGGTTTTTAACCTCTACGTTTTTGAAGGATTGAAACACCGTGAAATAGCCGAACAGCTTGATATTTCTGAAGGCACTTCCAAATCGAACTTACATGATGCAAAATTGATCCTGCAACGTGCAGTTATGAACAGTATGAAAATTGCCAACCAAAAATCAACGAATGGATAAAAATCTACAAAATATTGAAGATCTGTTCAGGAAAGGACTGGAGAGTAATGATGAGGTTCCCCCGGAAAAAGTTTGGAATGCAATCGACCAATCGCTGGAAAAAACCACCAATCTCACTTACAAAAAGAAATATTACTTTTTGAAAAGAGCTACGGCTGTTCTTACTATTGTAGTGGTTCTGCTTGGAGTTTACATTATCCGCAATGAATCAAAAAACCACAAGGCCAGCAATGAACATGTCATTACTTCCAAAGCTCAAAGGAATCTGAATCAAAATATTGATTCAGCAACTGAAGCAGAAAATGAAGCGCCTGCGAAAGGACTTCAAAAAGACATTATCCCCGGAAATAAAGATGTAAATCCAGCGGGTGAAAAAGAGCCTGGAATAAATAAACCAGAAACAAAAGGTGAATCACAAATTGATACCTCAACAGCTTTGATCCTCTCAAATCCTGCGTTTCATGGAAATAAAAATTCTAATGAGCAATACCGGTTATTTTCAAAGAAAAAATGGGAAACTATTTCAAATGAAAAATTATCCGGCAATGAAAGAGTAATTGGCAAAGAACCATGGCAGCTTGATTTTCCCTTGCCTTCACATGTAACTTTTGAAAAACCGCAATCTCTCTTTTCAAGAAAAGGCAAATTGAACTTTAATAATGAAATCGCTCCTTTTCAATCGCCTGCAAAAACTTTTAGCGTAATTCATATTCATACTCCAGCCCTTTCAAGATTTTATGCTACCGCTTTTTATTCGCCGAATATTTCGTTTTCCCATCTTCGCGATGAAGATCATCATTTTGGCAACCCTTATTCACGCGATTTTGAACGAAAGGAAAAAGAATCTTACTCATGGTCTTTTGGAGTTTGGGTTGGTTATCGTTCCAACAATAAGTGGTCATTGCAAACCGGGCTGAACCTTTCAACTTTGAAAATGAATCTTGAACCGGAAAAGATATTTGCCCAGCGCGACAACCAGGGAAAGGTAAAATACCAGATCAATACTTCATCAGGCAAAGGTTACCTTTTGCCCTCTTTTAGCAATAATCCACGCGTAGGCGACAGCCTTTTTGCGAGAAGTATTAATCACTCTCTGCAATACCTTGGAATTCCTATTGCAGCAAAATATTTTTTAAGCAACAAAAGACTTTCTGTGAATTTGCTTACCGGTCTTTCTGCCAACATTTTATGTCATGGAAAAATAAGCACCGAAGTGGAAAAAGGAATGGAACATGAACATGAAAACATTCACGAAATAAATGGCCTCAAACCTGTTTATTTTAGCGGATTAGCAGGATTTGGATTGAGTTATAATTTTTACAGGAACGTTTCTTTCTCTTTCTCGCCAACCTTCAACTTCGCCCTTGACCCAATCAATAAAAATGTTCCCGTGAATTCATACCCGGGAACGATTAATTTCCAATTTGGAATTACCAAGGATTTTTAGATTCTAGTCGCTCTCCGGGCGATGCAAACGTTTCGGGCGTGCAAGGCTGTCAGCTGGATATTTTGCTTCCATTTCTTTCATCCGGGCTGTAGCCCAATCTTCCATATCTTGTTTTTCCTGAGGGGTTAAAATAGCATTCCTATGAATTAAAGTGTAGGACTCCAACGGCATTTCATCCTTCTTCAATTGGTTGACAATGTCTTTAAAATTTTCGTGCTGGCGCCAAAGCGGATAAGTAGTAAATATTGAAAAATTTAGATGTCTTTTTCCTTCTTCAATGTGGTCGTTCAAAAACCAGGCAACCGGTTGAATTTTCCAGTAAAATGGATAAACGGTTGTGTTGCTATGACAATCGTAACACGAAACTTTCAGGTTTTTCATCACGTTTTCAGGAACCGGGTAAGCAGCAGTGATCTGTTGTTGCGCTATTTCTTCATTTTTATTTTCAACAGGCCTGATAAACTGGATGATTATAAAAACAACCAACAAAACGATCAGGATTATTTTCAATGCTGTTTTCATCTCTTGCTTTTTTAATTATTTATAAATGTCTTTAAATCAGAATTTAAAAATAGATAAAAATGATAAACGAAGCCTAAAGATTAAATTAATTGGCAGTTAATTTAAACCGATTTACTGAAAAGTTGCGCGGCTTTTTTCTCATTTGATTGCCACCATTTTTGATCGAAGGCCTGGCAAATATTCCGGAGGTACTGTCTTCCTGTCTCCAAAACAGTAAAGCCATTATCATTCAATGAGATCAACCCGTCTTCTGCAACTTCCAGTAAGTGTGGCAGGGCAAGCTCTTCGATCAATTCTTTGTCTTCTTCACGAAAATTTACTTTTCCTTTGCAAGCGGTTTGCAAAATATAATCTTTCAATGCAACGTCAGTTGGAGTTAAAAAACACCCTTTGTTGGATGCAAATTTTCCTTCATTGATAAGCCGTTCGTAATTGGCCAGCTCTTTATGGTTCTGGCTATAGGCAGTTCCTGTGTCGCTGATGGATGAAACGCCAAGGCCTAAAAGAAAAGAAGTATGTGTAGTGGTATAACCCATAAAATTCCTGTGCAGTTTTCCCTGTTTCCAGGCAACAAAAAGATCATCATGTGGCAGTGCAAAATGATCCATACCAATGTCGGAATAACCCGCTTCGTTGAATTTCTTTTGCGCCAGCAAATACAACTGAGTTTTCAATTCAGGCGAAGGCAAATCATTTTCATCGAACAACCTTTGTGCTTTTGATTTCCACGGAACGTGGGCGTAACTGTAAAAGGCAATCCTGTCCGGCTTCAATTCAATAGTTTCTTCAAGCGTTTTTTCTTCTCCTGCCAAAGTTTGAAACGGCAAACCGTAGATCAAATCATAATTCACAGAACGGAAACCAATTTCCCGCGCTTTTTCGGTTGCGCGCCGAACATTTGCCACCGGCTGAATTCTATTGATGGCACGTTGAACAACAGGATCATGGTCCTGCACGCCATAGCTGATCCTGCGGAAACCTAAATGGTAAAGCGTTTTTAAATGGGCTTCCGTCGTATTATTGGGATGCCCTTCAATGCCAAATTCATAATCGGGATGCCGTTCTGCATTTTCAAAAATTCCTTCAATCAGTCTTTGAAGATTTTCCGGAGAAAAAAAAGTTGGCGTTCCTCCGCCAAGATGCAATTCTCTTATTACTGGCACCTCATCCATCAATTGAAGATAGAGCTGCCATTCCTTGAGGATGGTATCAATATAATCATCTTCCACGGAATGATTGGTGGTAATTTTTTTATTGCAACCACAATAAGTGCACAATGTTTCGCAAAAAGGCAGATGAAGGTAAAGGCTTATACCGCCATTTTTATTTTGCTTCAAAAAATTTTCCCTGAAATTCTGTTGCCACTTGAGATCCGGCGTCAATTCATTCCAGAAAGGAACGGTTGGGTAACTTGTGTAGCGTGGAACCGAGGTATTGTATTTGGCCAATAATTCATGTCGAGAAAGCATAATATACAGATCAGAATGAATAATTGGTCAAAATTAGCGGCCCGAAAAAGAACCGTATATGACTTCACTCATTATGAAAAATGATTTGCGTCATTTTAAATAGTGAATAAAGAAATAGGGCGATTTTTTTCTTTGTTAGCAACGATACCAACAAAGAGCCGCCGTTAAAAAGCCATTCTTCTCACCAACAGGTTCCTTCTCCTGCGTTGCATGTCCCAGTATTCAGCCACACTGAATTTGCGGTCTTTTTTAAAGTTTTTGCAAACAGTTTCTTTTACTTCTGAAGCAAGCACTTTTAATTCATTGCTGTTTAAACTTTCTAACAAGTTATTTGATTGAGTTTTCATGATTGTAATTTTAAATGTTTTTAATTTTGTTTGTTATGCCAATAATATAACAAAGGCATGCCAAAGCATAAATAGTTGAAAATCAAGATGCTGGAAAAGAGGATCAAAAAATGACTGTTCGCTTATGATACAACAGTTATCCGGTTTTGAAACAGGGAAGCTAATCAAGCAACCTTAAAATATTTTCTTTCTCTTTTAATGCTGCCTGGTAGCCAATATCGAAAATTTGCTGAAGGTTTCTCATTCGAAATAAGCCAAAAGTATCAAGGGAAGGTTCAATAAAAATATTACAGAGGTGTGCTTTTGTATAAACCGTATTGGCGATCGCAAGGTGAAAACATCTTTCAACAAGCGCTGCCTTTGAAAATCGCACATTTGCATCTCTTACATCAGCCAGTTTATTCACATGCGAACCGATGATCTTGTCACTTCTTTCGATCAAAGGTTCAACTGGAAGGTTGTTCAGTAAGCCGCCATCCACCAATCGCCCTGCTTGTGTTGAAACCGGTTCAAAAAGAACAGGAAAAGAGGCAGAAGCAATCAGGGGTTTTATCAAATCACCTGAAGAAAAATATACCGTTTTGTTATGGAGAAAGTTGGTAGCATTTACAAACAAAGGAATTTTCAACGACTCAAAATCTTCAGGCAGATGTTGGGTCAAAATCTTTCGTAAAGTCTCCATTGAAAACAAACCTTCTTTTCTCCATAAAAAATTTGAAAAAGCGAGATAAGAATTATTTTTTGCGAGAGAAAGAATTTCATCCGGCGATTTTCCGTAGGAATACAAAGCGCCAAAAATAGCACCAGCACTAACGCCCGAAATTACCGAAGGAACGATATTTAATTCATCCAGCACTTTCAATACGCCAAGATGTGCAAATCCCCTTACACCTCCACCACTTAATACCAGGCCTATTCTATTCATTTTTCTTACACATTTTGGAAAGCAATTAATTTTTCAAACTTCTCCTTCTCTTAAGATACTTATAAATTTCCATCCAGATGACAGAAATAAATCCCACAAAAACGCAGATAAGCGCTTGTCCCGGAAGAATTTTTTCAAATTTGAAAAAGGCAATAACAGCAGGAACAGTAAGCATGATGAGGAGCATTGCTATAGTAAACAGAATAATAATTACAATTAAATAATTCTTATATCGAAAGGTGGTAAATACAGAATAATAAAATGAACGGTTTACGAGCGTAAGAAAAATATTGGCAGCGATCAAAGTAGTAAAAACCATCGTGCGCGTCAGTTCCTCATCGTAGCCATTTGCAACTGCATAACTATAAATCCCAAGCGTTCCGGCGGTGATCACCAATCCCTGTACAATGCTCAGCCGCAATTCTTTCCACGAAAGAAAGGTGTTGGTGAACGGTCGTGGTTTTTGCTGCATCAGGTTGGCTTCTATTGGTTCATTTTCATAAATAATAGAACAGGTTGGCCCCATGATCAGTTCGAGAAAAATAACATGTACGGGTGTAAAGATTGCGGGGTAAATCCAACCCAAGATCAATGGCAATAATACCGTTAAAATAATGGGAATGTGAATAGAAATGATGTATTGAACTGCTTTTTTCAGGTTGCTGTAAATTCTCCTGCCCATAGCAATCGCATCCACCATTTTTGCCAGGTCGTCATCGGCAAGGATCAAAGATGAAGCGCCTTTTGCTATTTCCGAACCTTTCGTTCCCATAGCAATCCCGATGTGTGCGGCTTTTAGCGCGGGCGCGTCATTGACCCCATCACCTGTCATTGCCACAATTTGGTTTTTATTTTTTAATGCACCGATCACCTTCAACTTTGCATCAGGAAACATCCTCGTATAAATATTATTTTCCATTACCACATTTTCCAAAGCAGGCTTTGACAATGCAATGATCTCCTGTCCATCCATGGCGCGATCGGCTCCTTTAAAACCGATTTGTTTTGCGATGGTTTCTGTCGTTGCCTTGTTGTCGCCGGTGATGATCTTTACATTAATTCCCGCACGATAAAAGTTTTCCAAAACATGGTGCATATTTTTTTTGGGAGGATCATAAAAAGAAACAAGGCCGATAAAATCAAAGTTGAAATCTTCCTGGCTACCTGGAAAATTATTTCCATCAAAAACTGCCCGTGCTACGCCCAAAACGCGATATCCCTCCGAAGACAAAAGGTGGAGTGAACGAATAATTTTTTCTTTTTTTTCTTCCGGCAGGTGACACACTTCAATGATCTTTTCCGGGGCGCCTTTTGTGGCGATGATCCTGTTGCCTTCTTTATTTTCAAAAATATGCGTCATCATTGGCGGGCGGCCCCCCAAAGGATATTCATGAATCATTTTGTAAGAAGGACGTAGGTCTTCTGCAGTCAGCTGCTTATATGCTTCATGAATCGCTTTTTCCATCGGGTCAAAAGGCAGCGGTTCGCTTGCCCACATGGCTGTTTCAACCAACTCCTCTACAGCGTCGTCATGATCTTCTATCCCGGGCAATAATTGACCGGATCTATAAATATAAATGGAAGCCAGCTGCATCCGGTTTTCGGTGATGGTGCCCGTTTTATCGGTGCAAATAACAGTAGCACTTCCAAGTGTTTCCACTGTTTTGGTTTGTTTTACAATAATGCCCATTCTCATCAGCCGCCACGCACCCAACGCCATAAAAGTGGTAAAAGCAACGGGGATTTCTTCGGGCAAAACCGACATAGCAAGCGTTAATGCTTTTAATAAACTGCTTACGAGATTCAGACTTTGAAAGAAATTGACGGCCCAAACGATCAAAAAAACAACCAGGCCAATAATGGCCATTTTCTTGACAAAATTTCTTATTTGCCTTTGCAGCGGCGTTACTTCTTCCTGCACATCTGCCAATGATTTCCCGATCTTTCCAACTTCCGTTGCATTACCAACCTTAGTAACTTTTGCGATTGCCATCCCTGTGGTGACTAAGGTGCCGCTAAAGATTCTGTTTTCCCTATCAAGCGACTTTTCAACCGGTAGTGATTCGCCGGTAAGTATCGATTCATTTACTGAAAAATCATTTGAATAAATTATCTGCCCGTCCGCCGTTACCAGGCTTCCTTCTTCCACAATCATCGCATCGTCAACCACTACGTCTTTGCTTGGGATTGATGAGATGGTCCTGTTGCGGATCACTTTGGTAAGAGGTTGCGAAAGTTGTTTCAATGCATTTAACGCTTTGCGGCTCCGCGAATCCTGGTAAAGTGAAATCGCTGAAACAAGAATGATGGCTGAAAGCATAAAGATGGCATCGCCTTTATCACCTGAAATAAGGTAGAGAATACCCGCAGCAAACAAAAGAATCAGCATCGGTTCTTTTAATGTATCGAGCAAGGCCTCCACGAACGGGCTTTTCGACGAATGCACCAGTTCGTTGATCCCATACTTTTTTCTTGACAAAGCAACCTGTTCGTCTGAAAGCCCGTTGATATCTATTGGCAATTTTGACATTCGTTGGCTAATTTAAAAACATTAAATTAATAATAAATGTACTGTTGCAAGGTGGTAAAAACATGATGAACCTCATATTTACAAATGACATTCCTTCTATTTTTCTAAACCCAATGAGAGCAATTTTGTGTGTAATAAAATGATTGGTCGAAACTTAAACCGCATTTGACAAACTTGTTATTAAGAATGAATTGTACCACCACCTTTAGCAGCACTTTAAAAAACTTTACCATTGTCGGCATCAATTATCGCAAAAGCGATATTACGATGAGAGGAAAATTTTCCGTTTCTACCGAACAATCCGTAGAACTTATCCAAAGCGCTCTATCTGAAAACATGGAAGGATGCCTCGTACTTTCTACCTGCAACAGAACCGAAGTTTATGGCATCTGCAACGATCCCGGGGAACTCAGTGAGTTACTTTGCGCTTATACGAATGGAAATAAGAATGAATTCGACAGCCAGGGATATGTTTACACAGGTCGTGAGGCGATTGAACATTTATTAAAAGTTGCTTCAGGTCTTGACTCCCAAATAATAGGAGATTATGAAATTTTATCACAATTAAAACATGCGGCGCAGGTTTCAAAAGAAAATGGCGGCTTGCCGGGATTTATGGAACGCGCCGTGAACTTTGCTTTGCAGGCATCAAAAGAAATTAAGACAAAAACCAAACTAAGCTCCGGAACTGTTTCAGTTTCTTATGCAGCCATCCGCATCATTAAAGAAAAGATCAGTGACCTGCAAAATAAAAAACTGCTGTTGATTGGCACAGGGAAATTTGGTTTTCAAATAGCCAAAAATTTAAAAGATTATTTGCCCGGCACTCAAATCACTTTTTGCAACAGAACAGATGAAAAAGCTTACCAGCTTGCTGAAAAATTGGACGCTGGTTTTGTTGCTTTCAAAAATCTGCCTTCTGCCTGTGATGCTGCCGATTTGATCATCGTAAGTGCTTCATCAGAAAAATATATTGTTCTTCCTTCGTATCTTAAAATAAAAAAATCAAGACTGATCCTCGATCTTTCTTCACCTCAAAATGTAGATCCAAAAGTGAAGTCTGTTCCTTTAACTGAACTAATGGATGTGGATGAAGTTTCTGAAATATTGAATGAAACCATCATGGCTCGTGAAGCAGAAGTGCCGAAAGCTTTGGAAATTATCGATTATACTTTGAACGAGTTGGAAGATTGGCATCGCCAACAAGCCAACAGCCCGTTGATAAAAAAAGTAAAATCAATCCTGGTAGAGATCAATCAAAGTTTTGGAATTGAGGAAGACAAAGAAGTAATGCACAAGACAATTGCCAACCTTGCTGTACAACTTAAAACTTCAACAAACAAAGGCTGCGATTGCATCAACGCAATCAATACTTACCTGCAACAATATCTTGTAACAGCAGAAGTCTGATTATTTTTTCTTTTAATTAAAGGGAAGGCGGCTATTACTTGACTTCTTCATAAGTGGTATCTTCTGAGTGGATTCCTGTCTTTGGCGTGGAACACTGCAACCTCCCGCGCCACAACAACCTGTGTTGGTCAGGCTCTGAAATAGCAGGAACGCAGACAAAAAACCTAGCAAAGTGTCATGAAACTGTATTGCCTGAATTCCCGCTATAATTCCCAACACCAATCTTGCCCACCGCATAAAATTCCAGTTGGAAAATAATGTTTCCCTGATCGTTTCCATAGTATATAGTATTTTAAAATTAATTTCAGGCGATCGCTGCCACCTCTTCTGTTTTGTTATTAAATAATTGCACGCCATTGTAATTCACTTCCCAGGTAACAGGCATCGCCTTTTTCAACATGCTGCTGACGCCGCAATATTTTTCCTGTGAATCGTTTACTGCTTTTAACGCGGCATCCTGGTTTTCAGGAGCGCCCTTAAAATCATAGATGATATGAACGGAAGTATATTGAATAGGAATGGTTTTGCTTATTTCACCAATAACTTTCATATCAAAGTCAGCCACTTCTTTTTGTGCTTTTCTTAAGATTGCTGCAACATCCATTCCGGTGCAACCGGCAACAGCAGTTAGTACCAGCGGTTTTGGAATGGGACCACTGTCTTCCCCTCCAACTTTTTCAGGCCCATCCATAATAATAGTGTGACCATTTACCAAAGCATTGAATTGCATTTTTCCCATCCATTGTACATCTATTTCGTGTGCCATTTCTTAATTGATTTTCTATGATTGAATTGATTTTTTCCTTGTCCTGATGCCCAGCAAATAATATAGCGGGCAAAAATTGATTAAAGCGGTTAATAACAAAACCAAACCGATGACGATCAGGATAACCGCTGTTGTTCCTGAAATGGCATGGGTAAAATAAAGTACCGCGATTGCGACAGCTGCAAGTATCCTCACGAGCCTGTCAATTGAACCAAGATTCGATTTCATTTATATAAATTTTTAAACTGAAGAATGAATCACAGGTTAGCAATTACTCTCTGGAGTTTTTCGCGTACTTGCGAAGCCACATCGCCCAGTGAATCGTTTTTCACAGAAGCCATCGAAGCCACCGGATCAACAGCAGTCACCTCCACACTTCCGTCTGCATTTTCTTCAACAACCACATTGCAGGGAAGCATTGTGCCGATCTTGTCTTCTGATTGTAAAGCCTGGTAGGCAAAATTGGGATTGCACGCACCAAGAATTTTATATTTCTTAAAATCCACATCCAGCTTCTTTTTCAAAGTATCTTTCACATCAATTTGGGTCAACACACCAAAGCCTTCTTTCTTCAACTCTTCCGTAACGTGATCAATAGCTGCATCAAAATCTTTATTTACTTTTTTTGAAAAATAATATTCCATAAGTCTTACATTTTTTATTTTACAAATTTCATCCTCACCCTTTTTCTTTTTGGTTACCTATATTACATAGAATGTGATCCACCAAAAAAAAATCCTGCATATTTCTTTGTTTACTAATCCGTTTTGTCAAAAATACCACTACAATCAAGCGTTTGCCACCAATGAACATCATGCTGATAAATGATTTCGATCATGTTTAAAATTTTGTGTGGCGGATAGATTTGTATCTTCTAAAATCAAAAGACCATCAGCACAATTCAACAGGAAAAATTGTATTGTTACCATTGCGGTGACGAATGCAAAACCGTCGTTACAGAGGGAGATAAAAACTTTTGTTGCAACGGTTGCCACCAGGTTTTTTTGTTACTGAACGAAAACAATCTTTGCAATTATTACCGCTTCGACAGCACACCAGGGATCAAAGTGAAAGGGAAATTTACAAGCGAACGGTTTGCTTATCTTGAGGATGAATCGGTAATACAAAAACTGGTGAGCTTCCGAAGTAATACACAAACGAATGTTACTTTTTCACTTCCACAAATTCATTGTTCTTCGTGCATTTATTTACTCGAAAATCTTCATCGCATAAATGAGGGGATTATATGTTCGCAAACCAATTTTCAGCGCAAGGAGGTCTTTATCAATTTTAATGAAGAAATGATCTCGTTGAGGAAAGTTGTCGAATTGCTCGCCTTTATCGGCTACGAACCTTTTATAAGTTTGAACGAAACGAGAGAGAAAAAAACAGTAAGTTTTAATAAGAAACAGATCATCAAAATTGGTATTGCCGGGTTTTGTTTCAGCAACATTATGATGCTCAGTTTCCCTGAGTATTTTTCGCATGGACTGATCGACGAACAAGGATTAAAACAAACCTTTTCCTGGCTGATATTTGGTTTGTCATTGCCTGTACTATTCTATGCTGCAAGCGATATTTTCAAATCTGCTTTCAAGGGTCTGCAGCAAAAGAACATCAATATTGATGTGCCTTTGGCGCTCGCGATAGTGATCACATTTGTGAGAAGTTATTATGAGATCATAGCTGGTTCCGGTGCCGGTTATCTTGATTCGGGAACAGGCATTATTTTCTTCATTTTGATCGGCAGATGGTTTCAAAATAAAACGTATGATTCGCTCACATTTGACAGGGATTATCATTCTTATTTCCCCCTTGGGGTAACGGTATTAAAAAATAATACAGAAAAAAATATTCCATTAACCAAACTGGAAACCGGCGATCTTATTCTTATTAAAAATGAAGAAATGATCCCTGCAGATGCAGTTCTCAACGAAGGGAAAGCTTTTATTGATTACAGTTTTGTGAGTGGCGAGAATGATCCGGTTTGGGTGAAGAAGGGCGAAATAATTTACGCCGGTGGCAAGCAAAAAGGTGCAGCAATAAAATTGCGGGTTATTAAAAAACCTTCCCAGAGTTATATCACCCAGCTTTGGAACAATGACATTTTTAGTGAACAAAAAAAACAGGCGGCTTCATTCATTCACCCGTGGAGCAGGTATTTCACAGGTGCTCTTTTTATCGTGGCATTTACGGCAGCCGCTTTTTGGTATTTTATTGATCCTTCTAAAATTTGGCCAGTAGTTACAGCAGTTTTGATCGTTGCTTGCCCTTGTTCTCTCCTGCTCTCAGCCACTTTCACTTTTGGCAATATGACGCGCATTTTGGGAAAGAATAAATTTTATCTCAAAAATGCAAATGTGATTGAAACGCTTGCGGCAGTGGATACAATTGTGTTTGACAAAACCGGAACAATCACCGAAACGAACGCAGCGAGTATTCAATACAATGGAAATGAATTAACACAAGCTGATAAATCAATTTTAAAAACCGCAACTGCACAATCGGCTCACACACTCAGTCAACTTATTCATTCAACGATCGATGAAGAAAATAATGAGTTTGTAATTGCTGAAGTAAATGATTTTGAAGAAACAGCCGGAAAAGGAATTTCTGCAACAATCAACGAAATTTCAGTAAAACTTGGTTCGGGGGTCTTTTTGGAAGAAAGCGGAAAATACGATGCAGACAGCGGTTCACGGGTTTACATACAGATCGGGGAAACAAAAAAAGGCTATTTCGAGATTGCCAACAAATACCGGGAGGGACTGAAAGAAATGATCAATAAATTAAAAAGTAAAGGTTACCAACTTCATGTTCTTTCAGGAGATAATGATTCGGAAAAAGAAAGATTAAAGGATATTTTCTCTAAGATAGCTGAATTGAATTTCAATATTTCACCCACCGAAAAACTGGATTATATCAAAAAGTTGCGGACCGCAGGAAAAAAAGTTTTAATGATAGGTGATGGTTTGAACGATGCCGGTGCATTAATGCAAAGTGATGCCGGTATTGCAGTCAGCAATGATTCGAGTCGTTTCACACCTGCCTCTGATGCCATAATGGATGGTGATTCTGTAGAAAAAATCGGTGATTTTCTAGCTTATGCAAAGGCAGGAAAAAAAATCGTAACTACCGGATTCATTGTAAGCATTTTATACAATTTCATCGGTTTGGGATTTGCTGTGCAGGGGCGGCTCGACCCGGTAGTGGCTGCAGTGCTTATGCCGGCCAGCAGCATCAGCATTGTTGCACTCGCTACCGGACTTTCTTCGTGGGTGGGTAAAATGAAGAATTTATGATTAGTGGGAAAGCTGAGATAAATCATACACTAGCTTGATGATGCTCATCTCCCCAAAACCAGTGGCCTTCTATTTTTGAGCCTGTTAACACAAATATTTTGAGCGCTTTATTCATACTTATTGGTATCAGCATTTTTGTAGCAGTTGTTTTTCTCATCGCATTTTTATGGTCGGTAAATACCGGGCAGTTTGATGACGATTATACACCTTCTGTAAGAGTGCTTTTTGAAAATGAAAAAGAAAACAAAACAAACGATTAAAAGTAAAAATCCTTTTCAAAAAAATGCAGTCAGAAGAAACTTACATGGATTCGCAAACTGATGTCCGCAGTTGGCCCAAATCGACGGTAGAAACTTTTTATTACGACAACAAGATCGTTAGAAACTTTGCTTATGCAACTGTTTTCTGGGGTGCGGTTGGAATGCTCGTCGGACTTTACGTCTCACTCGAACTGGTGTTTCCTTCCCTCAACATCATGCAGTATGGCTCCTTCGGACGTTTAAGGCCACTACACACCAACGCTGTCATTTTTGCTTTTGTCGGCAACGGCATTTTTATGGGCGTTTATTATTCTTTGCAACGCTTGTGCAAAACAAGGATGTACAGCGACAAACTCAGTAAAATACATTTCTGGGGTTGGCAACTGATCATCCTGGCGGCTGCTATTACTTTGCCGCTCGGCATTACAACAAGTAAAGAATATGCAGAACTGGAATGGCCGATCGACATTGCCATCACGGTGATCTGGGTGGTTTTTGGTTGGAACATGTTTGCCACTATTATCAAAAGAAGAGAAAGGCATTTGTACGTTGCCATATGGTTTTACATCGCCACTTTCGTAACCGTTGCTGTTTTGCATCTCGTAAACTCCGCAGAGCTTCCGGTTACTTTTTTGAAAAGCTATTCATGGTATGCCGGCGTACAGGATGCTTTGGTTCAATGGTGGTATGGGCATAATGCGGTGGCTTTTTTCCTCACGACTCCTTATCTCGGGCTGATGTATTACTTTTTGCCGAAGGCGGCAAACCGGCCTGTGTATTCTTACCGACTTTCAATAATTCACTTTTGGTCTTTAATCTTTTTATACATCTGGGCAGGGCCACACCATTTGTTGTACACAGCTTTGCCCAACTGGGCACAATCGCTGGGAACCGTTTTTTCCTTAATGCTCATTTTTCCAAGTTGGGGCGGAATGATCAATGGATTATTGACGCTTCGTGGTGCATGGGATCGCGTAAGGGATGATGTCATTTTGAAATTTATGGTGGTTGCCGTAACCGCTTATGGTATGGCCACTTTTGAAGGACCAATGTTGTCGTTAAAAAGTGTTAGTGCAATCAGCCACTATACCGACTGGGTGATCGCGCATGTGCACGTAGGCGCTTTGGGCTGGAACGGCATGCTCACTTTTGGTATTTTATATTGGTTGATACCAAGGATTTTTAATACAAAACTTTATTCAAAAAAACTGGCTGCCAATCATTTTTGGCTGGCAACACTTGGGATCATCTTTTATGTGGTTCCGCTTTACTGGGCAGGTTTTACACAAAGCAGCATGTGGAAACAATTTACCGAAAGCGGACAATTGAAATATTCATTTCTTGAAACAGTAACCTACCTGAAACCTTTTTATGCAGTGCGCTCCATCGGAGGAACTATGTATTTGCTCGGGGCATGTTTGATGATCTACAACCTTTACAAAACAGTAAAGGCAGGCAAACTGGTTGCCAACGAACAGGCAGAAGCCGCACCATTACAAAAAGTACCAAAAGGAGCAATCAACGAAACATGGCATCGTCTTTTGGAAAGAAGGCCGGTTCAAATGCTGGTGCTGAGCCTGATCGTTATTTCCATCGGTGGCGCAGTAGAGATCATCCCTACTTTCCTCGTGAAATCAAATGTTCCTACGATCAGCAGCGTCAAGCCTTATACTCCCCTTGAATTACAAGGCCGCGACATCTACGTTAGAGAAGGTTGCTATCTCTGTCACTCCCAAATGATCCGTCCTTTCAGGTCAGAGACAGAAAGATATGGCGAGTATTCAAAGGCGGGAGAATTCGTTTATGACCACCCGTTCCAATGGGGAAGTAAACGTACCGGTCCTGACCTGGCAAGAGAAGGTGCGGGGAACCTCAAGAAATCGAACGGTTGGCATTTCCGCCATTTGCGCGAACCATCTTCAATGAGTGAAGGATCGCTAATGCCGTCGTATGCTTTTATGCTTAAGAAGAACCTCGATACTTCTACTACACCGGCAAAGATCAGAGCAATGCAAACACTTGGTGTGCCGTATCCTAAAGGTTATGACAGGATCGCCAATGCCGACCTGATGAAACAAGCTAAAGGCATTGCAGACAATCTTGCAACCGATAGCATCAGGATTGCGCCGAACAAAGAAGTGATCGCGCTGATCGCTTACCTCCAAAGACTCGGAACGGACATTAGTAAAATCAAACATTAAAATTTTTAAGCCATGTATAAATTCATCCAGGACGTAACAGAAAACATCAAAGGAGCAGAGATCTATCCCATGATCTCGCTTCTGATTTTTTTCCTGTTTTTTGTTGTTTTACTGTGGTTCGTTTTGAAAATGAGCAAGGAAAGAATTAAGACGCTTTCAAACATTCCGCTCGAAGATTCTGAAGAAAATTCTTCCAACATTTTTTAAACCGGCTATCATGAAATTATATAACAACTATAAAAAATTCTTACTCGTTTTTTTGAGCATCACAGGCGGTCCTGTTTTGCATGCACAAACAACAACTCCGGCTACAAGCCTCAACAACAATTATGCATTGATCTTATTGATCATTGTTGCCTTCCTCCTCGCATTTGTTATTTGGGGTCTATCAAAAGTACTCATGATGTATGGGAAAAAAGTGGTTGAAAAAAGTAAAGCCGCAGAAAAAGTTTTGCCTTTGCTATTGATTGGCTTTTTCACTTTGACCAATTTAAAAGCAAGTGCGCAAGACGTAGCCACTGAAGCGCCAAAAGTGGTTCATAATTACGCAGGACTTTCGCCGCTTGCTTTCTGGACGCTTGTTTCAGTCATTGCATTGGAAATGCTCGTGATCCTTGTTTTGCTGGTAATGATAAAAACTTTTGAAAGAACTCTTTCTCCTAAAAAAGTAAAAGCACACACATTAAGCTTTAGCAAATGGTGGGCGAAGATTGATAAAAAATTATTCACCAAAGCTGTGCCGGTGGAAAAAGAAGCAGATATTTTATTGGATCACGATTATGATGGCATTCGCGAATTGGATAACGCATTGCCTCCATGGTGGAAATATGGATTTTACCTTACCATTGGTTTTGCCATTGTTTATTTATTGAATTATGAAGTTTTTGGTTATGGGGAAAATCCGATCCAGGAATACAATGAGGAAATGGCGAAAGCTAAAATACAGATGGAAGCTTATGCGGCGAAAAGTGGAAATACCATTGATGAAAACAATATCAAAATGCCGGATGCCGATGGACTTGCAAAAGGAAAAGAAATTTTTACAACAACATGCTGGCCTTGCCATGGCAAACTTGGAGAAGGTGGCGTGGGACCAAATCTAACCGATGATTACTGGTTGCACAAAGGTTCTCTGAATGACATTTATCAATCCATTAAACACGGTTACCCGGATAAAGGAATGCAGGCCTGGGGCAAGAATTTTTCTGCCAAAGAGATCAATGATCTCGCCGGTTATATAAAAACTTTAAAAGGCACGAATCCGCCAAATGGAAAGGCACCACAGGGAGATCTTTATGTAGAAAGCAGTTCATCCGATTCGACTGTTACAAAAAAATAAAAAATAAAAATGGCCGCGAACGA
>DASTXM010000176.1:0-9040 GCA_035765495.1 Hanamia sp. | reverse complement strand
GCGCTGAAATGAAAATTACTCGGAAATAAGTTTTATTATTTGAGTGATAATTCCCTTGAAATATGCTTCTTTAACTGTTCCTGCTTTACGAATAATTATTTTCTTATCTGCAGTAAAAATTTTGTTTATCCGAATATTACTTTCTATAGGTAATTCGCCTGTTTTAAAATCACTCTTCAGCAAGGGAACGGAGTATTTATCCTTATTAGGTTTGCTTGTTATCTGGCAAAGTAAAATATCATTATCAGGTAAATTCTTAATAACAAATGCAGGCCGTTTTTTATTTCTGGATAAATCTGAAAACGGAAACGGTATTACCACAATATCTCCTTTTACAAATCTCTCCATGCCTTATCTTCTGAAGTTTTATTCCATTCTTTAGCTAAAGAGGTTTCGCTCGCCAGATGAGTTAAAGTTTCGGATTCGGATTTCGATTTCTTTCCTCGCAATGGTTTTAGCTCTTCTGTAATTTCTATAATATCTTCAGAAGCCATTTCTTCCAGAATCTTTCGTGCCTTTTTACTCTTAATTTTAACTAATAGTGTCATAGTTCAAATTTAGTCGATTTCACGACCTTAAAAAAATTTCCAAAAAACAAATGATGTGTCTTCCCTCCTCTCCAAAATAATTTTTAGATTTGTTTTTTTCAATCAATCTTCAATAGATACACTTGAAAAAATTTGAAACGATATTGCATTACAAACATTCCGAAAAAACACAGTCATTATGAAATTAGCAATTCTTGGTTCAGGATTTATAGCACGCTTTTATGCCGATGCTTTGGTAGGTCAGCGCAGAAAAGATGAGATCACAATTGTTTACAGTCGCACTCTTGAAAATGCCAAAAAATTTGCAAAAGATTATAAAGTTCCCAACTATACCGACAGTATCAAAGAATGTGTTTCACATAAAGATGTAGACGCCGTTATCATTGGTTTGTCAAATGATATGCACCTCGAATCAGTGATTGCTGCTGCAGAAGCAGGAAAACATGTCTTGTGCACCAAACCCCTTGGCCGCAATGCCAAAGAAGCCTACCAAATGTTGCAGGCAGTTGAAAACGCAAACGTAACAGGAGGTTATTTGGAAGACCTTGTTTATTCACCCAAATCTTTGAAATCAATGGCTACAATTCAAAGTGGTGCCATCGGTGATATTATCTGGGCCAAAAGCCGCGAAACACATCCTGGCCCTCACAGCGATTGGTTTTGGAACAAGGAAAAATCCGGCGGTGGCGCCATCATCGACCTTGGCTGCCATTGCGTGGAATTGTGCAGGAATTATATCGGTAAAAATATAAGGCCTGTAGAAGTGATGTGCTGGGCTGATACCCGTGTTCACCCGATTGATGCGGAAGACAATGCCGTGGCTTTGGTAAAGTATGAAAACGGCGCTATCGGCCAGTTTGAAGTGAGTTGGTCTTTCCGTGGCGGAATGGATTTGAGAGAAGAAGTGATGGGCACTGAAGGAACGATCTGGACCAACAATTTTTTACGTACCGGTTTTGAAATGTTTACCTCAGGGAAAGGCGGAAACTACATTGCAGAAAAAGCAGAAAGCAATTCAGGATGGCTTTTTCCTGTAGGTGATGAAGTGAACGAACTCGGTTACAATCATATGTTCACAGATATGTTTGAAGCAATAGATAATAATAAACAACCAATGGAAACTTTTTATGACGGTTATGTCGTAAACGCAGTATTGGATGCAGCCTTTGCTTCAGCAAAAAGTAAAAAGTGGGAACCGATCCAAATAGACGACTGGCGCGGTGTTGCTCCTAAAAAAGTTCAAAAAGAACAGACAAGCTACAACGAAGACTATTACCTGATAAAAGAGGAAGTGCTTCCGAATGGGGAAAAGAAATACATCATTAAAAATAAGAAGACCGGCTCGATTGAGAAGAGGTAGTTTTTGATTATTCGATTGTGGATGAAGTGTGTGCCAAGGGAATAAAGAAATCTTGCTTTTTTATTTGTTCACTGTAACTGTATTCTCTTCGGCTTTATATTTGGCCACAACATCATCCAGCATGTTTTTAAATTTGTCTACATCTGAATCGTAGCCGTAACCTTCAGGCTCAAGGCGGTTTTCATTCGCGTCTAAAAAGAAATAATAAGGTTGTGTATTGGCATTGTATTTTGAAACCTGGAGATCTGCATTTTTGGCGCCAAGTGTAGTTACCTTTTGATTCAAGGCTTTTGAAAAATATTCATCAGAAGGTTGCAGATCTACATTGTTTACATCAACGTATAGTGAGACGATCACAAAATTGTTTTTTAAACGCTTCATCACTTGTGGATCACTCCAAACCTCACCTTCCATTTTTCGACAATTCACACAATTGATTCCTGTAAAATCAAGCATCAGCGGGCGGTGAAACTTTCTAGCAATGTTCAATGCTTCATTGTAATCAAAATAAGTGGTCATCCCATATTTGGTTACCACTTCCGGCTCATACATTTTCATCCGGTCATAATATTTTACCGGCGTTGGTAAAGTGGCATTAGAAGAATCGTTTCCTATTGAATGAACATTTTGTACAACAGCAGTCGTATTAAAATCCTGTGTTCCCATTGGTGGAAGAAATGCGCTTATGGATTTGAGCGGTGCGCCCCACAATCCCGGAACCATATAAACAACAAACGCAAATGAAACGACCGCAAAAAATAATCTGGGTATGCTTACATAAGGAACATCAAAATCATTTTTCGGTAGCTCGTCATCGTTACTGAACTTTATTTTTCCCAATAAATAAAATCCAAGTAAGGCAAAGATCACAACCCACAAACTGATAAATTCTTCTCTATCAAGAATTCGCCAACCTTTTGAAAGATCAGCATTGGAAAGGAATTTCAGTGCAAGTGCCAGTTCCAAAAATCCTAAAGTAACTTTTACCGCATTCAACCAACCGCCGGCATTTCCCAACACATTTAATTTTCCCGGGAAAAAAGCAAACAAAGCAAATGGCAAAGCCAGCGCGAGTGAGAAAGCAAACATTCCAACAAGAGGTCCCCAATAGCTTCCTCTCGCCGCGATTACCAATAAATTTCCAATGATAGGACCCGTACACGAAAATGAAACGATCACGAGAGTAAGTGCCATAAAAAATATTCCCACAAAACTTCCGGTACTTGCTTTACTGTCGGCTCTATTCGCCAACGAACTGGGCAATGTAATTTCGAATGCTCCTAAAAATGAAATTCCAAACAATAAAAATATCGCGAAGAAAATGAGGTTGGCAATCCAGTTGGTAGCAAGGTTATTCAGCGCAGTAGGACCAAAAATAACGGTGATCAAAAACCCGAGCAAAGTGAAAATAAAAACAATAGAAGCAGAATAATAAAATGCATTTTTTATCCCTTCACTCTTGTTCTTGCTTCTCTTTGTAAAGAAGCTTACCGTCACCGGTATCATCGAATAAACGCATGGCGTGATCAATGCAAGCAATCCTCCACCAAAAGCTGTAAAAAATATCCATGTCAATGATCGCGTAGCCACAGAACCTTGATCGGGCGCGGCTTTTAATTCAGCCTTATCATTATCACCATTTTTATCTTTGGGTAAAACAAAGGTTTTGAAACTGCTTTCACCGGGCAAATAATCATTGCCTTTTTTATACATGTAGCTAACGGTTCCTTTCAATAAAAAACTGTCAGCTAAGGAAGCTGCTACTTTTTGTTTCCACGTAACAGAATCTGTATAAAATTGAACTTTACTATTTAAAGAAGGATCAGTTGCGCTTTGTAATTTTCCATCATGTGAAATGGAATCGCGCAATTTATTATGGACAGAAGAGTCAAAATGAACAGTGGAATACAAAGCATCTTCCGGCGAATGTTGCAAAGCAAAAAGCTGAGCACCAGGTTTTATTTTTGCAGAAATATTATAAACGATCGTACTGTCGTTCAGCCTTTGATAATTGTAAGAAAAATTTACTGCTGAAGAATCCTGTGCAAAAGAATTGTTAGTGAAAAAAATGCAAACCAATAAAGCCAAAAGGCCTGGAAAAAACCTGTTCATTAAATTCTTTTTTATTTAAAACTCTTTATCAGAGTGCAACCGACAAATTGCGTGTAGTGGGAGGAAGACATTGCTTATCGTTACACACTTCAAATTCCACCGCCACATTCATCGATGTTTTTACAGGCGCTTTTAATTTTACCAACTGAACAAAATCAACCTTATTGGAAAATTGTTTTACGTTAATATTTCCAAAGAGTGGCTCAAGATGCTGTTCGAGTTTACCAACTTCTTTTGTTTTGCCACTTACAATCACCAAAGGATTTTTTGTAAAGGTGATGCTTGTCGCAATCGGGCCACCTTCGGGAGTCGTTTGAGAATAAATATGCCATCCCGGATCAATAGTTGCAGTCAGGTGAACTTCGTAAGTTTTATCAGCAATCTTTTTTGCAGTTGCATTCCATTCAACAGGATTTTGAATTTGGGCAAAAAGAATGTTTGAAAATAACAGTAAAAACGATATAGTAATAATTCTTTTCATGGTGTGTTTTTAAAAACGGGTATTGATTAAATTATATTGCAAATTAATGCAAAAACGCCTCACAAAAGTGTTACAATAATACTAACTAAGTCCCAAAAAAATAAATTCATGATCTTTTTGCAAAGTGGATCCGGCACGTGAGAACGGGAATCTTTAGATGCTTTAGGAATTCAATAACATTTCCATGACTTCACATCTTTTCTTTTAACAAATGCTGGTTAACATATTAGGTAAATTTGGTAAAAATGCACATAATGAAAATAATTTTCAGTTTGCTATTCATCGCCGCGATGACAACAGGCGTTGTTTCGTGCGGCCAAACTTCAGGCAAAGAAATTGCCACCAAACAATCCAATGTAGATCTTTCAAAATACAGTAAAACTGCTTTTGCTGCCGGTTGTTTCTGGCATGAAGAAGCTTTATTTGAAAGCATCAAAGGTGTGAAAGAAGTGATTTCAGGTTATGCCGGAGGCACAGCAAAAAATCCGGATTACGAAATGGTGGAAACAGGAAACACGGGCCATGCCGAAAGTGTGATGGTTTATTATGATCCTTCGATCGTGTCTTACTCGACGTTATTAAAAGTTTATTTTGCAGCCCAGGATCCTACAGCTACGAATGGACAAGCGCCTGATTTTGGCAATCAATACCGAAGCATTGCTTTTTATACCAACAATTCTGAAAAACAGCAAATTGAAAATTACATTCAGCAATTAAGTGCTTCCGGAAAATACAAAGCACCGGTTGCCGTTCACGTGATGCCTTTGACTAAATTCTGGACAGCCGAAGACTATCATCAAAATTATATTGCCAAACATCCCAACAGTGGTTATGTTCAAAATGTTTCCATTCCTGAAATACAACATTTTCAAAAAGAATATCCACAGTTGATAAAGCCCGGACACTTCTTCTAATTATTTTTACGGAATGAAATAAAAATTATCCAAATTCTTTCGTTTACTCTAAACTTGTGCTTTACCCTTATTTTTGCCAAAACAAAAAATTATGCAAACCCTGCTTGTATTACACAATTTATTTCGCTGGCTTATCTTATTTTTTGGATTCTGGACTTTGCTTAGTGCTATAAGCGGTTTGGTTTCTTCAAGAGTTTATTCACCTGCGGATGGAAAGGCAAATTTGTTTTTCATGATCAGCATGGACATTCAATTGTTGCTTGGCCTCGCACTCTATTTTATGAATGGCTGGTACACCGGCCTTGGCAACATGGGCGAAAGCATGAAAGAACCAATGGTTCGTTTTTTCACAGTGGAACATTCTTTTATGATGATCATCGCATGGATTTTGGTTCATGTGGGAAGAGTGGCGGTAAAAAAATCGTTTAATTCAAGCGGCAAGTTTAAAAAGAGTTTGATATTTTTTGGGATCTCTTTGTTGCTCATACTAATCGCAATTCCATGGCCGTTTAGGGAAGCAGTGAGCAGACCATGGTTCAGGTGGTTTTAGGAGAATAATTATTGATTATTGATTGTTATTTGCTATTTGTAAACTTTCAAAACAATAAACTGATCCCTGGAAAGTTGAAGATAAAATTTGAAACTGAATTAATGTCGAAAGTAAATAAAGAAAGGCCGGTAATTTTAGTGACGAATGATGATGGAATTACTGCACCGGGAATCCGGAGCCTTGTGAAAGCAGTTAAGGATTTGGGCGATGTTGTTGTTGTGGCCCCTGACAAACCACAAAGCGGAATGGGACATGCAATAACGATTGGTGTGCCTTTGCGGCTAGATAAAGTGAAAGATTTTTTTGATGGTGCGGAAGCATGGCAAACAAACGGAACGCCTGTTGATTGCGTAAAACTGGCTGTGGATAAAATACTTCATCGTAAGCCACATATATGCCTAAGCGGCATTAATCACGGTGCCAACCATTCTATCAATGTTATTTATTCAGGAACGATGAGTGCTGCAATGGAAGCATCGATTGAAAGTATTCCATCGATAGGTTTTTCATTGCTCGATTACAGCATTGAAGCGGATTTTACCGCTGCTGAATTTTATGTTCATAAGATTGTAGAAAGTGTTATGAAGAAAGATTTGGAAAAACATTTTCTCCTGAACGTAAACATTCCAGAAGGCCCCCTTGAAGTGATGAACGGAATAAAAGTTTGCCGCCAGGCGTATGCAAAATATGATGAAGATTTTGATGAAAGATTGGATCCGCATGGAAGAAAATATTTTTGGCTCACAGGTGAATTTAAGAATTTCGATGAAGGCGTAGATACTGATGTGTGGGCACTTGAGCATAATTACATCAGCGTGGTTCCTGTGCAATTTGACCTCACCAACTATAAGCTTAAAAAAGAACTTGAAAAAAACTGGGATGTTTTATGATCTTTAAAAAAGACAATTTTGTTTTCGGCCTCGTAGTGGGATTTATTGCGCCGATGATCGGATTTCTACTTTACAAACTCGTTAAATTTAAAGCGCTTACTCTTTCTGAAATGTTCCAGTGGTTGAAAATGAATCCGGCTTTAATAACTGTTGCGATCAGCGTTTCGCTTGTTGCCAATGCAGCTTTATTTACTGTATATGTAAATGGTCGCAGAGATGATACCGCGAAAGGCATTTTTGTAATGACCATGATCTATGCCGCGATAGCACTGACTTTTAAATTCTGGTAAGCCAGTAAACAAACTTTTACTTAAGATTTTTGTTTCGCATAAGAAAGGCAAGGACTCCAGCTTTAAGTCTCATGCACAATCTCCTTCCTTGAATCCTGGATGGTTTTGTTTTTGATAATTGGTTTAGCCCAAAAACCAATACTCAAAATATATCCAAGAGTGATGTAGAGGAAAAACATTCCTGTGCGCAAACCAAAATGATCGCCGATTGCTCCAATTATCAGTGGAATAACAGCACCGCCAATAATTCCCGTTAACAAGATTCCGGAGAAAGCCCCGTGATGTTCTTCCAAAGAATTTAAGGCCAGCGAAAAAATGATTGGGTACATTACAGAAGCAAAAAATCCTACGCATGGGAAGGCATACAACGCTACTTTATCACTTCCCGAGAACAATCCAATCGACAAACATATAATGGCAAGAATGGTAAAACTGATCAACACTTTACTACTGTCCATCACTTTTAAAAGAAACAAACCAAGCACACCCCCCGCCGTCATCAATCCCCAGAAATAGGCTACATCATTCGCTCCGGTTGTTTTTGGATCGTATTTGTGGTAAACAAATAAAAATTGTGATATCCAGTTGGCAACGCCTTGTTCCGTTCCTACATAACAAAACATACCGATAAAAAATAAGATCACGATTGGTTTTTTCAAAAGACCCAAATGCACCTGCAAAGCTCCTGCCTGCTCATCTTTGCTCAGGATCACTTTTGGAAAACGTGATATTAAGATCACAATAAACATGATCAAACTAACGACAGCAAAAAGCCAATACAAAGAGATCCACGGAAGGCCTGAAGGAACAATAGAAGCAAAGATTTTTTGAACCGGGTCTATGTCGCCTTTGTTCTCAAGATTTACAACGAGATAAGAATAAACAAAAGGGCTGATAAAAGAAGCTGCTCCAAAAATCAGTTGCGCCAATACAGAATTGAATGCGTAATTCTCCTCGCCTCCGGAGGTGCGTAGCAAAGGATTTATCACAACCTGGAGCATTGCCATGCCGCACCCGATCAAAAATAAAGAGATGATGTAGCTGGAATAATTTGGAAACAAAACAAGCAGCAACGATCCAATAAACGCAACCACAAATGCCGCAACCATGATCTTTTTTTCCTTGTATTTTTCATTCATCATCCCCGCCGGTATTGACATTACGCCATACGCAATAAAGAATGCAAAAGGTAAGATCGCCACCTCTGTCAGGTTTAGATGGAAACCGTTTTTAATGTCAGGAATTAATGCGCCAATTACGTTGGTTAAAAATGAGATCACGAAAAACGTGAGCATGATCAGGAAGACAATGTAATAATTTCTCTTGCCGGAAGTTGTAGTCATGGATTTTTTTATAAATGGTGAAGAATAATTAATGGCAGTTTAAAGTAAACCAATAAATTTCAATCTTTTTTATTTTCGTTTAAGCATTACCGTTAAAAGTGTTTCAATCTTCCTCATTTTTATTATCAAGCCAAACGGGTTTTGTTGCCGAAGTGTGATCGGCACCAATGATCTCCCTGTACAATTCAGGCCGGCGAGCGTTTTTATATCGCCAACCACCCGAAAGTTGCATTTTATCATCGGTAATTGTCGCTATCGCAATTTCGTCGTCAAAACTTTTTATTTCTGTCAACACTTCACCATAAGGATCTAAAATAAGTGAATTGCCATTTTTCAAATGTTCACCGTCATAACCAATCGGGTTGGTAAACACATAATAAACGCCGTTGTCATAAGCGCGGGCGGGAAGCCATCTCATCAACCATCCACGTCCTTTTGGCCCGTCAAATTCCATGCGCAAAGGAACAGGATCCAACTCTCTTTTTTGCCAAAGTGAATCATCTACAAAACCTCTTCCGGGCATGGACGAAGGGGTGCACATCGTAACGTGCG
>DASTXM010000175.1:0-15463 GCA_035765495.1 Hanamia sp. | reverse complement strand
GGTGGGCAAAGGTTCTGTCTTCCACTTTTCTTTACCAGCACTCAGTACAAAATAACTAAACCGGCTTTTTACCACCGGTTCAGTTGTTTGCAGGAAGACTAATTGTTAACCTAAGAAATATATGTTACCTAAGAATTTTTTTCCATTGGTTTGAGCTTTTCCAGGTATTCTATTCCATCTTGTGTCAGGTGAATACAATGCAATACCTTATTGTCCACTAACTGTTTTCTTACTTCAATGAGGCCTCTTTTAAACAATGGTGCAACTGCATAGCTCATGTCTTCCATTGTATAAGGCCTTTCATTCGATCCATCCAATTCTGCCTGCCGGCACAGTTTTAATTTTTGAATCATCGATTCTGAAAGTGGGCGGAAATACTTCATGGGTTTTGTTTTATTTTTCCTCGGTTCTGCTGATTTAAAATGATTCGCTTTTCCTTGTCACAATTTTTTTGCCACAAGATTGTTAAAATGCAATTTCTTATTGTTTTGCTCTGAAATTAAACCTGTTGAATATTGATGCCACAGCTTGCCTTACCTGTGATTCATCATTTACCATTTCCGGTTTTAAAATTCCTGAAGCAAATCCCTGCCATGCTACTGCTCCTGACTTTGCATCAATGATGTTAATGATCAGGGTACCTGCATCAATATGTGTGGTGGTAGCATCTTCAGGTGTTCTCGTTGAATCGGCGCCGTTATCAACCATCTGGTATCCATTATAGGTCCTGAGGTTTCCCGGGCGTTCTGTAACCGTGAAAAGCACCAGCATGTCGGGATTGTTTTCTTCTTTCTTGTAACCCCTGGCGCCCAATTCATATTCAATCGCTTCTTTGATCCTGCTTCTTACTGATTCATTATTGAAGATATAAACGCCCGAAGGACTTACATAAATGGCGCCCGAAGGAATCTGGTCAATGTTCTGCGACCAGGCATAAGTGGAATAATCGTTAAGAGAAGTTTTGAATGAATTGTCTGAACCAATCACTACATTTTGTGATCTTACACAGTAACAAAAAAATAGAGTCAGAAAAAATAAAATAGTCTTTTTCATAGTTCAAGAAAATTTTCACAGGTTATAGTAAAAAAGGTAAACAACGCTAATAAAAGATTGTGCCATTAGGTAAAGAATCGTTGCTGTTTTCATTTTTGCTATTGAATAGATTATAAATTTTCCGCGCGACTTTTTCTAAGATCAAATTAAGACATTGCAGAAGTGTTGAAATTTGTTTTGTTTCGGGAATAATTTCTACAAATCCGTTGTGCCGGACAGCAGGCCACGTTTGAGTTTCATCGATACAGTGCATGTTGTATTCCTAAATTTTCACAAAAAACTTTTCATCAATTTGGGTATCAATATATTTTGAAGTTCAAGAAATGTGGATACGTTAATAGTAAACCTCATGTGCATTAGCTACCGCTTTCCGGCATATTTTTTCGTGGTTATTTTCTTTAACCAACAATCAAATCATGAATCAATCAGCAACTGAAAAAGTAAATAACAAATCGATCAAGACCCCTAAGAATGTACTTGATGGCATATTACCTTTTACAGAAAAACCGGCTAACGAAAATGAAAAGAAGGCATACGACCACGAGGAGCAACATGCTTATGAATTATTTTCGCATTTCACAGCCAACATCATTAAGAAAGAAGCAACTTTCGTCAGGTAAGAAAGACCAACTACCAGTTTTGAAAAATGAGCCCGTAGCTTTCTTCGGTGATCACGTCTTTCCATTCGTGGATGAGTTTTTTATATGCTTCGCCCACTGGCCTGATATTTCTTTCGAGGTCATAAAGCCCTAAGGAATTTACATTACCGGCATCATTCCGGAGTGCAGAATCCCAGTCAACCTGGTCGGTGAGGCTGTACCATGTAAAACCAATCACCGGAATGCCATCGTGTTTTAAACGATGAACATTTGCCCATTGTTTCAAAAGCCATTCAACAGAAGCCGGCATACGGATGTTTGTTTCTGTGTGCATAATGGGCAGCCTGTAGCGACGGTAATATTGGGCGGTGATCACATAATATCCGAATATTTCTCCTGATGCCTGCGTATGTCCGTTTGAATGGACCAGATGTTCATTCGTTACGTAATAATCATTGCCCATCACACAACGGCCCTTTACCTGGTTATCCGTAAACCATTGAAACTCCTCGTGTGTCATGCCATTGCTCATTAAATAATTGTACATCGTCGCATTTAAAGGATAGCCATAAGTAAGATCAAGTGAAAGAAACCTTTTTTGATTAAGAAACCGCGCCAAAGGCATAGCGGAAGGGTCAACTGCATGAAAATATTCTGAGGATTCACTTTGAATAAAAGTCGCATCGGGTTGAATTCTTAGGATGGCGTGCATCGCTAATACATTTGCCTTGCAGATATGTTTTAAAGCGTTAACAAAGGCTTTGTCTGATGTAAGGCATTCATTCCACCAGCCATATTGGGCAGAGAACATTGCGGCAATAAATATTTCATTAATGGGTGTGTACAATTGCAGGTGCGGAAAACGCTTTGCGAAAGCTTCTGCATATTCAGCAAAATAAAACGGGAAGTCAGCATTTTGGAAATCGCCGATCCAGTCCGGAACACCAAAATGACATAAATCGACAATTGGACAGATTTCCAGTTCCTTCAGCCGGTTAAATATCTGGTCAGAAAAATCCCACTCATATTTTCCCGGTCCTGTGTGCGTACTGTAAAGTGGCGGTCCATACCGTAAATATTCAATTCCAAGATCTTTTACCAGGAGGAAATCCTTTTGCCAGTATTCGTAATGATGACACTTTTCCATTTCATCGACCCGCTTCATGGTTCCATCAGGCAAGCGGATTTTCGGATAGCTATTTTCTATTCCTGTCGAAAACATAAACTTTGTTCCTGGCATAATTCAAGCGGTTTATTCTTCAAAAAAATAACAACAAACAGAAAAATTTTTTAATTCATTTGTTGATTTACTGTAAGTGTAGGAACAGAAAAATCCTGCCAAAATATTTTAATCCAATCACGACTTTTTTAGGATTGTTGCATTGAAGGAATTTTATGCCCATTGAGTTGGGGTCCGATTTCTGTTCCTGTAGCGATTTTCTTAAAAAGCGTGAGCGCCTGCGCTACCACCTGGTCCATGTTGTAATATTTGTAAGTGGCTAGCCTGCCGGCAAATAATACATTTTGTTCACGCAAAGCCAGCAATTGATATCTCCTGTATAATTCTGCATTTTCCGGACGCGGTACGGGGTAATAAGGGTCACCCTCATCTTTTGGATATTCAAATACAATTGAAGTTTTATGGTGCCTTTGACCCGTCAGGTATTTGAACTCGGTTATTCTCGTGTAGGCATGCTCGTTAGGATAATTAACTGTCCCCGTTGATTGAAAAACTTTTTGCTCAAGGGTTTCAAATTTGAATTCCAAAGAGCGGTAAGGCAGTTTGCCATAGCAATAATCATAGAAATAATCGATGGGGCCGGTATAGATCATTTTTTTAAAAGAGATGGCGTCGAGTATCTCTTTATAATCTGTGTTTAAAAGGATTTTAATATTTTTATGAGCCAGCATCTTTTCAAACATTCTCGTGTATCCATGCAAAGGAATTGCCTGGTAGGTGTCGGTGAAATAGCGGTTGTCGCGATTGTTACGCGTAGGAATGCGTGCCGTTACAGAAGAATCCAATTCAGAAGGATCGAGATTCCATTGTTTGCGTGTATAGCCCCGGAAGAATTTTTCATACAATTCCCTGCCCACTTTGCTCACCACCACATCTTCCGAAGTTTGGATCACCTCCTTTTTTTCAGCTTTCGATTCAAGGAATTTATCCAGTTGGCTGCTGTCCAGGTTCAATCCATAAAGTTGATTGATGGTGTTGAGGTTGATCGGAATGGGCACCAGCATACCATCAACACTGGCAAGTACACGGTGCTCGTAAGGACGCCATTCCGTAAAATTTCCAAGATAATTAAAAACGTCTTTGCTGTTGGTATGAAAAATATGCGGTCCGTATTTGTGAACAAGAATTCCATCCGTATTGTAATAATCAAAAGTATTTCCGCCGATGTGATTCCTCTTATCTACCAACAATATTTTCTTGTTCAGCGAAGCAAGCCTTTCGGCCAACACACTACCGGCGAGGCCGGCACCAACTACAAGGAAATCAAACATACATTTTCTTTTTACTTTTTATAACCTGCGTTTTCTTTTCGAGCGCTTTGTCTATCAGTGCACACATTTCTTGCCATGTCTTGTTCCACGAGTTGCCGGAAAGGAAATGATCAACTTTACTTAGCCATTCTTCATTGTTTTTTGAAGCAAGAATTTTTTCAGCTTCCACGATAAAATCTTCAGCTGTATCGGCAATGGCAACTAATCCTTGTATGCCGTAGGGATTCACAACATCCGCAATTGAGGTAGAAATAACAGGTTTGCCGGCGGCCAGGTATTCAGGCGTTTTAGTCGGACTTATATATCTTGTCGCCTCATTTAAGGCAAACGGAAGGATGGCAATATCCCAACCCGATAAATAATCGGGAAGCTTATCATATTCTTTCCGGCCGAGGAAGTGAACGTTTTGTTTCCCCGGAAGCTTTGCTTTATTAATCTTTACAACCGGCCCGATAAATATAAATTGCCAGTCGGGCCGCAATTCAGATATTTTATCAACAAGAGCGATATCGAACCTTTCGTCTATAACACCATAAAAACCGAACCGGGGATGAGGGATTGAACTTTGATCTTCGGGGTCAGAATTTGAAGTTCTTGCTTTATAAAAATGTGATTTATCAATGCTGCTGGGAAACGCATGAACATTTGGATGCAAATGTTTTTTTGCATTGTACAGGCTTTGCCCGCCGGTGAAAACAAGGTCTGCACGGCTCAATAAATAATTTTCCGTTTCCTTTATTCTCTTTGGGGGCGACTTGAAAGCTGATAATTCATCCATACAATCATAAATGATCAGCTCAGGCCAAAGATGATCTGTAAAATCAAGTGCCATTGGTGAATAGTACCACAAAATATATTCATTGATGCTGTTTGAATAAATCAATGAATCGAGCAATGCCTTCAATACATGATTGGTCTTTTCCTTTGACTCGCATTTGGAAACATATAACTGCACCACCCACAAATTGGCTTTGGTATTGGGCTGAGTGATCTCATAATAATCTGTAGGAGCGTCATATACAGGCTCTTCAATTACAAAAACCCGGTCGTTGATCGCAAAGCGATTTAATAAGTGTTGTGGACGCTGATATACAAAGTTCCACTTAATGTGGCTTAGACAAATAAGATCCATAAGATAATAATTAAATGATTAAACAGAGACCAGTAAACAAAACAAGGATTAGATAAGCCTGCTGTAAACAGGGTTGCTATTTATATGCCAATATTTTCAAAGCAAATGGAGCTGTAATTGTTTGCTTTTTTTGGCCCCTGAGTAACAAAATCCTCAAAGAGTAAAATGAAGTGTAGAATTTTTTTAGTAGCTGCGCAATGTTTTTACAAGCGTGCAAAAGGCTTTAAGCAATCTTATATAATAAGTTAATTTAAAAAGTTTTTACGTTCAATCAATAAAACTTCCGTGGCTATTTGCAGAAATGGCAAAAAAATATTCTGGCATGTTTTTCCATCAGGGTTTTACTGCAAAACATTAATCAACCCTAAAAATTGTAACCATGAAAACAAACGGCGGTTCTAAGACAGCAGAAGGTCTGCGCGATCTTTTTGTTGACGAATTGAGGGACATCTATTGGGCAGAAAAAGCGGAAACAAAAGCGCTTACGAAAATGATCAAAAAAGCCACATCAGAGGAACTTGTAAAAGGCTTACAGGATCACCTGGAAGTGACCAAAGGGCATGTTGACAGGTGCGAAAAAATATTTGAAACGATGGGTAAACCGGCACGTGCAAAAAAATGCAAGGCAATGGAAGGCTTGATAAATGAGGCGGAAGAAATTATGGATAGTACCGAAGATGGCGTAGTGAGAGATGCAGGAATTATTTCGGCGGCTCAAAAAGTAGAGCATTATGAAATTGCTTCCTACGGAACGTTACATGCATTTGCAAAAACAATGGGAGATGATAAAATTTCCCAATTGCTGGAACAAACCCTCAAGGAAGAAAGAGACGCGGATGATAAGTTAACCCAGGTAGCAGAATCTTCTATTAATGAAGAAGCAATGCAAGCGGAACCCGCTTGATCTACCATGTTTTGAAAAAAACGAAACGGGCCATTGCCCTTTGGGAGATGGTCCGTTTTATTCTAAGCAAAATCAACAATGAACATGTCCGAGCAAAATATAGATAATAAAGAAAACAACGATGGTTCCGAGGCAGCCGCCTCCGAGCTTTTTGGCGCCGTAGGCAGCTATCAATCCCCTTACGAGTTTATTCATTTTTTAATTTTTAATGGAACAATAAACTTTGGAAAAGATTAATAACAAATAATAAACCAACTATATTTTCCAATCAACCAACCGGTTGTTCCATTCTTCTTTGTAAGGCACAGTGATCTTGATGTAATTGTCGGTATAACCTTCCATCATGCCGTTTTTATTTTTGCTTTCAAACAAAACGGTTCTTGTTTGTCCGCGATGCGCGGCAATAAATTGTTGCATCTTTTTATAAGAAAGTGAACGAAGGATCTTCGTGCGTTCATGTCTTAAGTTGAAAGGCACTACTTCTTTAATAGCCAAAGAATGCGTATTGGCTCTTTCAGAATAAGTAAATACGTGCAGGTAAGAAACTTCGAGCGAGACCAGGAAATCAACTGTTTCTTTAAAATCATCTTCTGATTCGCCGGGGAAACCGGTGATCACATCAGCACCAATGCAACAATCGGGAATTAGTTTTTTGATGAGCGCAACTTTTTCTGCATACAATTCTCTTTTATAGCGCCGGCGCATCATTCCGAGAATTTTGTTGCTTCCACTTTGGAGGGGAATGTGAAAGTGAGGCATTATTTTTTTACTGCGCGACACGAGTTCAATTATTTCTTCAGAAAGCAAGTTAGGTTCGATAGAAGAGATACGATAACGTTCTGTTCCGTCAAATTCTTCAATAGCTTTTAATAAGGAGAGGAAATCATTACTTGTTTTTTTGCCAGCAGCATCTTTACCAAAATCGCCAAGATTTATCCCTGTTAAAACAATTTCTTTCGCGCCTGCCAATTTGATTTTTTTGATTTCTGCCAGCACATTTTCAATCGTATTGCTCCGGCTTCTTCCACGTGCCATTGGGATGGTGCAAAATGAGCAACTGTAATCGCATCCGTCCTGGACTTTCAGGAAGGTTCGTGTGCGATCATTTATTGAATAGGATGAATGAAAACCTTCTACGTCTTCAATTTCACAGCTACAAATTTTGGCGCTGTCGCCATGTGTCAGTTCTTTAAGATGCGAAGTAATATTGAATTTTTCAGCGGCACCCAGCACGAGATCGACACCGGGGATCTCAGCAATTTCTTTTGGCTTTAACTGTGCATAGCAACCCATGATCACCACCATTGCTTCCGGTGCTTTTCTTTGAACCCTTCTCACCAATTGCCTGCATTCTTTATCAGCATTTTCGGTAACGGAACAGGTATTAATAACATATACATCTGCCTTATCTGTAAAATCTTTTTTTACAAAACCATCCGCTTCCAGCAATCTTTCAACCGTTGAAGTTTCGGAGTAATTTAATTTACAGCCCAAAGTGTGCAGCGCTACTGATCTTCCGTTTGACATGTCGGCAAAATTAATCAATCCATCATTAAAACTTAATCGCGAACAAATGCGGGATCAATTAAAGAAATGATAAAAGAGAATAATAATTTTATTTATTTATTTGTTTGCTGCCATTGCTAAATAAAAAATAAACGAATAAGTTGGTTTACTCTCGCATTGGGTTTAATTTTAATTTAGAAGAAGAAACAAAATGGATGCATTAAATAATTAAAAAATGAAACTGCTTTTCGTTGTTTGGCTCGCACTGGTGTTTTTTTCGTGCAATAAGAAAGCAAATGAGGTTCAAACGGACAGTTCTGACGTATCTGTAAGCATAAAACCAGTTGTGCTCAAAAGGAATAATAATTCGGAAACAACTTTTCCATTTACTGTAATATTAAACAAGAGCTCCTCCAAAGAAGTTAAAGTAGATTTTAAGACAGTCGACAGCACAGCGACAAGCAATTACTTTAATCAAAAATCCGGTACGTTAACCATTCCTGCCGGGCAGCAATCAGGAGAAATCGATATTGAAGTAAGAGGTGACAGCCTAAGAGAAACTGAAAAGATATTTAAAGTGCAGTTAAGTAATCCTGTAAATGCAACTATAGTTGGAGGCGGAAGTGCAACCGGCACCATTCTCTGTGAGGGAACATATCTTCCTGTAAATGATTCTGGTTATACTGCTCCTTCAAATTATACCGGATTGTCCCTGGTTTGGAGTGATGAATTTAATGGCTCAGCTGTGAATACGGACAACTGGAATTTTGAAACCGGCGGTGGCGGCTGGGGAAATAACGAATTGGAGAATTATACCAACTCCACCAAAAATGCATTTATCACCAATGGCGGGTATTTGGTAATAGAAGCGCGGAAGGAAGATGATGGAACTTATACCTCTGCGCGCATGCAAACAAAAGGCAAAAGAGAATTTACTTATGGCCGTATGGACATAAGAGCCAAACTGCCGAAAACAAAGGGCCTGTGGCCCGCCATTTGGATGCTGGGCAGTAATATTTCCAGCACGCCATGGCCCGCTTGTGGTGAGATTGATATTATGGAATTGTTGGGCAATCAACCCAACAAAGTTTACGGAACGATGCACTGGGGGCAGGCAGGGCAGGGAAGCATACACATTGGCGACAGCTATGTTTTACCGAGTGGCGATTTCTCCGATAAATTTCATGTGTTCAGTATCGTTTGGGATTCAACAAAAATTGAATGGTACGTTGACAATGTGAAATACTTTACAGGCAATAAAAGCGATGTCACCGGTAATTATCCTTTTGATAAATCATTCTTTTTTCTGCTTAATGTTGCAATTGGTGGCAACTGGCCCGGTGCCCCTGATGCATCTACTGTCTTGCCACAAAGGATGATTGTTGACTATGTACGCGTGTATCAATAATTACTGTAAATGAACAAAAAAGAATTTTTATTTTTTGGGCGAAAGAAGGAATGATGAAAAAAGAAAAGATTAATTAATGAAACTATTTGTCAAAAATATGGTTTGTCCGCGCTGTATTATGAGTGTTGAACAGATTTTGAAAGAGAATGGGCTTCAGCCCAAAAGCGTGCAACTGGGTGAAGTTGAACTATTAAAAGAGGCTAATAGAAAACAATTGCAAAAGCTTTCAGACGAACTGCAGAAAGTGGGTTTTGAATTGCTCGATGATCAGAAAACACAATTAATCGAAAAGATCAAAACTTTGTTGATCGAAAAAGTACAGCAGGGCAATATTGAAGAACATTTTAGTATTCAAAAATTTTTAAGCAATAAAATATTAAAGGATTATTCATCGCTCAGCAAACTCTTTTCAGAAGTGGAAGGTATAACCATTGAACAATTTTTCATTTTGCAAAAAATTGAAAAGACAAAGGAATGGCTCACTTATAACGAACTTTCTTTGAGCGAGATAGCCATCAATCTGGGATACAGCAGCACCCAACATCTTTCCAACCAGTTTAAAAAGTTAACGGGAATGACACCCACTGCATTCAAATCACTTGGAGCCGGTTTGCGTAAAACGATTGATAAAATTGGAATGCAAAAGAGTTGAAAATTCCCTTTCTGAAAACGTAGTCATGTTCAAATAAACCTAAAAGTTGCGCATATAGCACATCAGAACCGGGCTGCCTCAATCATTGGCTGGAACAATTCAACGGGGTTTCCTGATGGATCTTCAACAATTATTTGCTTGCCTCCAACACCGGTAACAATATCATTCCTGAATTTTACTCCTGCCTTTTTAAGTGTTTCTACTTTTTCGTGAATGTCATTCACTTCGATTGAAAACCGGTTCCAACCTCCCGGCTTTTGTTGCGTTCCATCGGGCAACGACTGTCCTCCACCAGCAGAAGGATTGGGCATACTTAAAACAAGACGAAGATTATTTAATGATAACATGGCAAAAGCAGGAGCAGGATGCATTTCAAGTTTGAAGCCTAGCTGATGCGTATAGAAATTTATTGCGTCATCCATGTTAGTCACTATATATCTGATTTGTACCTTTTGATTTTTACTGGCTTCCATTTTGACTGATTTTTTAATCCAATTTTATAAAAATCCTGAAGACTTAAGCCCAATCAAACACCTGTTCTCTTTCCTCCTGTAATTCAAAATTAGATTCCAATATAGCTTCAAGGGTGTTGAAATTTTACTAACTCGCAGTGCAAAGGTACTTCCCATTTATTTATACATCTTTCCCAAAATTCTATAAACTACCTGCATCAACAATTGGTCATCTTTGCCCGGAAGATTAAATTAAGGATAAAAAATAAATTGTCTTTATTTGTCCGTTCACTGACGAATGTCAGTTCGATTAACTGAGGAAGATCATTTTTAATAATTTAAAAAGAGTTTAATTTTGACCGAAAGTTTTATGAACGTTAAAAGAAGAAAAATACTTTCAGCAGTAATTATATTTGCAAAACTTTGAAAAAAATTATCGCGATATTAATCCTTTCTGTTTACGCCTTATCTGTCGTTGGATACAGTGTCAAGGGAATTTATTGTTGCGATAATCTTACTTCCGTAAAAGTTTCTTTTTCTGAAAATACGCACAATCATTCTTCACATTCAAATGATAAAAGCGGCTGTTGTAAAGAAAAGTATCAATATTTTAAGATCAGGGATAATTATTTCCCTTCTCATGATGTAAATGCACCTGCGCAATTAGTTGCAGCAATTCCGGTGAATTTTCTTTCTTACAAGCCTGCACTGTTTACTTCACAAAAAATCGATATTGCCAATCCCGGCAATGCGCCTCCGTTATACAATGGAGTTTCACTTTTTATTGCTAACTGCAGTTACCTCATTTAATAATTCCCTCCCGGTTTTTTAACCAACGAGTTTTCAATTCTTAATTGAAATCAGACTCGCATTTGGATAAAGGTTGTTTTCAAAACACTCTTTATTCGACTGCCGATCTTCAAAATCTCTATTTCTCCAAAGTCTCTTAAAATGAAAAAAATTATTTTAATAGCTGCCATTGCTGTCAGCACGTCATTTGTTGTTAATTCCTGCAACAGTTCAGGTTCCCAAAAAAACCTTTCTGCAACTATTACCGATACGTCAACAATTTATACCTGCAAAATGCACCAGGAAGTAATAAGTGATCATACAGGCGAATGCCCCAAATGCGGAATGACGCTGGTGAAACAAAAGATTACAGCCCAACAAAAAAAATTGTTTGATGAAGGCAAATACGTAAAAGTAAAAGATTAAGCAATGGTTCAGAAAATTATAGAGCTTTCATTGCGCAACCGTTATGTGGTCCTCGTAGCTGCCCTGGTACTGTTTGGCTGGGGCCTTTATTCAATTCAGAAAAACCCTGTTGATGCGATACCTGATCTTTCTGAAAACCAGGTAATTGTTTTTACTGAATGGGCAGGCCAAAGTCCCCAAATCATGGAAGACCAGGTAACATTTCCCCTTGTCTCGAATCTGCAGGGAATTCCGAAAGTGAAAAACATCCGTGCTACTTCCATGTTCGGGATGAGTTTCGTCTACGTAATTTTTGACGATAATGTGGATGTGTATTGGGCACGGACACGCGTACTCGAAAGACTGAATTATGCACAAAGATTACTTCCACAGGGTGTTACACCAACAATAGGACCAGATGGGACCGGCGTTGGCCACATTTTGTGGTACACTTTAGATGCTAATAATTTAGACCTCGGTGAACAACGTGCATTGCAGGATTGGTATATAAAGTTTGCCTTACAAACAGTGCCAGGCGTGGCTGAGATTGCTTCGTTCGGAGGATTTGAAAAACAATACCAGATCGTTGTTGATCCTTTGAAACTGCAGTTTTATAACATTTCGCTTACTGACGTGATCAACAAAGTTAAAGCCAACAACAATGACGTTGGCGGAAGAAAATTTGAGATGAGCAATATGGCTTACATCATTCGGGGACTCGGTTATATCCGCAACAAAGAAGACATTGAAAACATTGGAATTACTGAGACCAACGGCGTTCCCGTAAGAGTGAAAGATATTGGTACTGTGCAATCAGGTGGTGAAGAACGGTTAGGCATTTTTGATGAAAACGGCAACGGTGAGGTTGTAGGCGGAATTGTGGTGATGCGGTATGGCGAAAATGCGGATAAGGTGATCAGGGCCGTGAAAGCCAAAATGAAAATCATTGAAAAAGGTTTGCCTGCCGGGGTTCATTTTAAGATCGCTTATGACCGAAGCACATTAATTCAAGCGGCCATCAATAACATCAAGGAAAAATTAATTGAAGAAATGATCGCTGTGTCACTGGTTGTTTTGCTGTTTCTTTTCCACTGGCGAAGTGCATTAAACATCATTATACAGATACCAATAACCATCGCCATCAGTTTTATTTTACTCAATGCCTTTGGGCTCTCTTCCAACATTATGTCTTTAACAGGAATCGCTTTGGCTATTGGTGTTATCGTCGACAACGGTATTATCATGTCGGAAAACGCTTATCACAATTTATCAGAATGGCAAAATGACCAGGCCAACAAATCAAAATACACATGAACCGTTTTTATAAAAAAATATTACCTCAAAAGAATTATATAAAGATCCCTGAACAAACCAGGATGAGCATTATTGAAAGCTCATGCAAGCAGGTATCACGTGGTGTTTTCTTTTCAACAATCATTATCATCACATCTTTTTTGCCCGTGTTTTTGCTCACAGGCCAGGAAGGAAAATTATTTGGGCCGTTGGCCTATACGAAAACCTTCATCATCGCGGTAGACGCAATACTCGTAATAACACTCACGCCGGTGCTCATTTCATTTTTTATGCGCGGAAGATTTACGCCCGAAAACCACAACCCGGTAAACCTTGGATTATTCAAAATTTATGAACCGCTTATCAGGTGGTGCACGAGGTGGAGAAAAACAACTATTGCCATCAATATTATCGCGCTTCTTGTAAGCATCCCGATGATCATGAGCCTGGGTAGAGAATTTATGCCGCCTTTGGATGAAGGTTCCATATTGTTTATGCCGGTGACTATGCCGGATGTTTCCAATTCGGAAGTAAAAAGGATTTTGCAGGTTCAGGATAAAATCATCGCTTCGGTTCCTGAAGTAAAAAATGTTTTGGGCAAAGCGGGAAGAGCAAACACAGCAACAGATAATTCGCCAATAAGCATGATCGAAACGATCATTTTATTAAAACCCAAATCCGAATGGCGGCCGGGAAAAACAAAAGAAGATATTGTAAATGAACTGAACAGTAAACTACAAATTCCCGGAGTAACTAACGGCTGGACGCAACCTATCATCAACAGGATCAACATGCTCTCAACCGGTATCAGGACTGATGTTGGTGTGAAAGTATATGGGCAAAACCTGGACACGATTTATGCACTTGCACAAAAAATAAAAATGGCCTTGATGGGAATTAATGGTGTAAAAGATTTGTATGTGGAGCCGGTTACCGGTGGAAAATATATCGATATAGATATTAAGCGTAATGAAATAAGCCGTTATGGTTTAACAGTTGATGATGTAAACGCAGTGGTACAAAGTGCGCTTGGAGGAATGAAACTAACAACCACCATTGAAGGGCGTCAACGCTTTTCTGTAAATGTGCGTTATGCCCAGGATTTCAGGGACAACATGGAAGCTTTAAAAAAGCTGCAGGTTCAGACGAAACAATTTGGGCCTGTCCCTTTGGATGCAGTGGCAGATGTGAAGATCACTACAGGTCCGCCTATGATCAATTCAGAAAATGCATTGCTTCGCGGAACTGTTTTATTCAATGTGCGGGACCGTGACCTGGGAGGTACGGTACAGGAAGCACAGGAGAAATTGAATTCCTTGCTTTTAAAATTACCCAAAGGTTATTTTATTGACTGGAGTGGCCAATACGAGAATCTGATCAGCAGTGAAAAAACGATGAAAGTGATCCTGCCGGTCGTGCTGCTCGTCATTTTTTTCTCGATGTATTTTGCTTTTAGCTCTGCCCGCGAAGCCGTACTCAGCCTGGTCTCTATTCCGTTTGCCCTTATTGGTGGTGCATTCATGATCTGGTTTTGGAAGGTGAATTTATCCGTTGCAGTGGCCGTTGGTTTTATCGCGCTTTTTGGCCTCGCAGTAGAAACCGGGATTGTGATGGTAATTTATTTGAATGATGCAATGCGACAATTGGTAAAGGCAAAAGGTAATTCAAAAGAAACAATAACAAAAGCGGATTTGCGCGAGTATGTGATCGCGGGAGCTGCAAAAAGATTGCGACCGAAAATGATGACCGTATTTGTGATCCTGATCGGCCTGATCCCTATTTTATGGAGCTCCGGTGTGGGTAGTGACGTGATGAAGCCAATCGTGTTGCCAATGGTTGGCGGTGTCTTTACATCTGCCATTTTCGTGCTCCTCGTTTCGCCGGTGATTTTTTTAATAAACAAAGAATATGAACTTAAAAAGCACGGAAAAATAGTGGTGCTTGAAACGAAACATTAATAAAGATTCATGACAATAATCAAGCTGAAATGAAAAAATATATTTCGATAATTGTTTTCCTGCTGGTGTTTTCAAATATGACAAAGGCACAGCAGGTTTTAAAACTCAACGATGTTCTTTCCGCAATTAAGGAAAATAATCCGGCGCTAAAAGTTTACGATGCGCAGGTCCGTTCGTTGGATGAGGCCGCGAAGAGTGCTAAAAGCTGGGATGCACCTTCTTTAGGAGCAGGTTTCTTTATGACACCTTATGATATTTCACTTACTAAAGCTTCTGCTGGTCAAAAAGGTAAAGGTGCGTTTGCAATAAGTGCGACACAAATGTTTCCGAATAAGAAAGAGCAACAAGCCAATGCTGAATACCTGCAATCGCTCTCATCAGTAAACAAAGAAAAAAAGCAATTTTCTCTCAACGGTTTATATGCAGAAGCAAAGAAAAATTATTTCGATTGGATAGTGATCCAAAAGAAGATGAGCGTACTCGACGACAATGAAAAGCTGTTGAACTTTATGATTGAAAGTGCTGAGTTGAGATATAAAAACAACCTTGGAAAATTAAATGCTTATTACAAGGCTAAAGCGGCTTTAGGAAAAATCGAGAACCAGCGTGAGATGTTGGCAAACCAGGTAGAGCAACACCAAATCAATTTGAACACTTTAATGAATCGTAACGGGAATGAGCAATTTAGGGTTGATACCAATTACACTATTAAAAATTATGGCGCGATCGATAGCAACTATCTGATCGGGTCGAGAAGCGATTTGAAAGCAGTGGAACAGAATTTAAAAATTAACCAGCTAC
>DASTXM010000174.1:0-26293 GCA_035765495.1 Hanamia sp. | reverse complement strand
TAATGCCCATTGCACTCATTTTTGCATTGTTCCTGAAGATGCGACCGAAGTGTTCTTTGTCGGGGAAAATTTCATCCTGCATAGGTAGAAAAACACCAGCACTGTCAACAAGATAAATTACCGGCAAATGATTTTCCATCGCGATTTCCTGCATTCTCAGGTTTTTCTTGCCTGTAATAGGAAACCAGGCGCCTGCTTTTACGGTTTGGTCGTTTGCTACAATAACGCATTGTTTGCCACTTACATAACCTACGCCAGCAACTGTTCCACCCGCTGGGCAACCACCAAATTCTTCATACATTCCATATCCTGCAAAAGCACCGATTTCGATGAACATTTTGTCTTTGTCAAGGAGATATTCCAAACGTTCACGAGCAGTAAGTTTGTTTCTTTCTTTTTGTTTTTGAATTGCTTTTTTACCCCCACCTTCCTCAATTTTTTCGAGCAACTTTCTTATGTTGGACACTGCGAGTTTATTGGCGTCCTCATTTTTGTTCATCTCTATATCCATGGCTTATATGTTAATGTCAAATCTAAAACTTTAATTTCTATTTAGTTTGGAACCGCATTTGCTTATACCATTACTATTATATGTTGCGATTGTCAAAAAGACTTATTATAACGATTACCGTGCTTGTCCTACTGCTGACGGCCGGTTATTTTCTTTGGCAACATTACAAGTACAAGTTTGCCAGGAGCTCGATTACCTCAACTGTGAAGAATCAAACTGACAGCCTGTATTCTATCAAATATGATTCCCTTTCTTTTGATGCCGTTACCGGCCACGCCACCATGAAAAATATCCGTATTGTTCCGGATACTGCAAGGATCAGGAAGATGGCTGTGGAAAATATGCCCGATATTATGGTAGACGTCACAATCAAATCACTTGTTGTCACCGGTGTTCAAACTGCCAAAGCCCTTCATACAGATAAAATTGAAGGCGATTCTGTAATATTGAATGCGCCACAAATACTTCTCTATTCTTTGAAACCAATAAAGAAGACGACGATCTTTCAAAATGAAGCACATGATCTGTACAGGCAAATTTTGGGAAAGTTGGACCGCATAAAAGTGGGATTTGTATTCGTAAATAATGTGCATATAAAAGGAGTGGATTTTTTTAACAAGAACAATAATTTCGAATTGATCAATGGCAAATTTGTGCTTGAAGATGTACTCATCGATAGTTCTCATAATTCAGATCCGAACCGCATCTTGTATTGCAAACAAGCTGCTTTCACGGTTGATTCCTTTTTTTCGTTTAATCATAACCGTGAGGATATTTCTATAAGACAGGTTCACTTTTTGGGGAGGCAACAAAAACTGGATTTTAAAAGTATCCGGGTGAACCGCTTTGTCAATGATACTTCCTCTGCAATCCGGCTTCTGGATGCCAACGATCTTTCGCTTAGAGGAGTGAATACCAACGAGATCGTAAAGAATAAGAACCTTTCTGTTGATACGATTTCTTGTGGCTCAATCAAGTTATATGCTATTCCGGCTTCCTACCTTAAAACCACCCATACGAGTAAACAGAAAGACGTCGATTCGACCGGCTTTACAAGGGTTTACAGCGTGGAACTTCAGCACCTCAATTTCCCCAAAGTAACTTTGATTCCTTTTGATAAAGGTGATTTCAGCATTGGTAATTTATCAATAACAGTTAACAGCGTGAAGGCGGGGCGCGTGATCTTACTTGAAGATCACCCAATGAATTATACCAGGGAAGCTGAAGTAAAAGTAGACCGGTTTTCATTTGCATCAAAAGATAAAACTTACCGTTTTAATTTTAATAAAATTGCCATTAATTCTTTAAGCAGAACTCTTCGTATTGCTTCGTTCGATGTGGTACCTTTCGCTTCGGAACAAAAATTTGCCAATTCGTTTCATTTTCAAAAAGACAGGTACAAGCTGCATTTGAGCGGACTTTCGTTGCATGATATTGATATGAACAGTCTTGTAGATAACCGCTTTATTGCAAAGGAACTATCAATTAATAATGCCGAAGCTACGATTTCACGCGATCTGCATAAACCATTGAAGCACGAAAGTAAAATTGGAAATTATCCTTCCCAGATCTTAAAAAAAATTGATCATCCTATAAATATTTCATCGGTCAAAATAAAAAATGCATTTGTTCAATACCGCGAAAATGAAAGTGTGAGCGATAGTATCGGTGTGGTTCAATTTATAAACACTTCTTTTGATATTACTAACCTGACCAACATGCCCGAAGCGATTCAAAAGAACAATTTGATGAATATATCGTTTTCCACCGAAGCCTTGTCAGCTATTCCGATGAAAGGAAATTTCAAATTTGTTTTGGATAATAAAAACGGTGATTTCTTTGTAAATGGAAATGGAAAATCTTTTAATGCTAAGGTGTTGAATAAAATTTCAATACCTATGGCGCTTGTGAAGATCAATTCCGGAAATATTCATTCAATTCATTTTGATTTTAAGGGTAACAACAGGCAGGCAGGCGGAAATTTCTTAATGAATTATAACGGGATGAAAATCGCCGTGCTTAAACGTGACAAAGACACGAAAGAAATTAAAAAGCGCGGCCTTATTAGTCTTGCGGCCAATATGGTTGTGAATAATAATAATTCAGGAACTACTGTGAAGGCGGAATACGAAAGGAATATTTATAAATCTTTCTTTAACCTGGTTTGGAAGACCATCTTTGCAGGAATGAAGGAAACATTGGGCGTTCCCAAATCAGTGGGGGAGTGAGTGCCGTATGGTTTTATTCTTGTATTGTTTTATTGTAGTCCTGTGACGATAGTCGTTAGACGGAAATAAAAAATTCAATTGTTTGATGGGTTACTGCCGGTGATTATTTTCTATAACGGCAATGCATACACGTAATAAAGATACTGTCTATTCTTTCTTCACTATTACGGAATAAATTAGTAAAAGAAAATTTCTTTCTAATTGTTTCTTTACTCCTATCTCAAATCTTTAAAATCATCGCGGCTGTAAACACCAGGTTCTGCATGGTCGCCACCTTTCATTGCGATGTTTACATAACGGATGTTCTTCATTTCAGTCAAGGTATAAGTGGTTGAAGCAAGATAATTCTCTGCACCTGTATCGCCGATTTCGTTTGCAAGGTTCTTGCTATCGGGGATCTTTACATAAATAGTATCGTGTGATATTTTGATAAAGTCAAGGTGAATGTCAGGATAACTTTGATTAAGCAAATCGATCAGTTGTGTCGATGACATTGTTTTTATTTGTGTTGAATCAGGTGCCCTCAACTTTTGCCTTGAAGAATCCTGTGGTTGCACAGTCCAGATCATTGAACGGTTGACAATTGTTCTCATTGAATCGGCGGAAGTTTCTGCAGAAACTGTGTCTGTCACTTCTTCTTCAGGAGGAGTTTTAACCGGCCCATTATTGTTTGAATTGCAGGCAGCAATCATACAAACTGCCAGTGCCATTCCAATTAATTTTAGCTTAATCATGAATGAAAATTAGTAAAATAATTTTAGAATGGATAACCGATCGCAATATTTAGGATAAGGTTTTTTCTTCTCCACTGCCTGTCGCCAAAATTGATCTGGTTAATCACCCATCTTTGTCCTTTCGGTAGCCACGGTTCCCTGAGCGGCATCCCAAGATCAAGCCTCAATAATAAGATGCTGAAATTTAGCCTTAATCCTATTCCCGTGCCCACCGCAAGCTGGCTCAAGAAATGAGAATTGAACTGAACGCCCGGACGTAATAATTCATCAGGATGCCCCGGAACTGTAGTTGTGTCTTTCCGATAAAGCCAGATATTTCCCGCATCCAGGAAAATGGCGCCTCTCACGACGTTATTAAATGCATATCGCAATTCCGTATTCATTTCCAATTTTATGTCTCCGGATTCGTCAGGAAAAAAAGTGAGGCTATCTGCATTTGGAGGCCTGTAAGTGCCCGGCCCGACAGACCGGCTTCTGAATGCACGAATACTGTTGTTGCCACCAATAAAAAATTGTTTGATATAAGGAAGTTGCCTTGAGTTTCCATAAGGATAACCAAAACCGATAAGCAGCCTGTTGACCCATCTTGCAGGCTTGCTTAACTGCAGATAATACCGCAGATCCGTTTGTCCTTTCAGGTATTGTGAGATCGGTGCATTGAATAATTTCTTCTTGCCACTGGCCGGATCAACAGGTACAAAGAGCCCCACAAGATTTCCCGAAAAATCAGCTAGCCCATTGAAGTAAAAACCTGTTCCTTTTAATGCATTTGCAAATGGATCGAGGGTGTAAGAATAGTTTGAACCGATGATAAATTGAGTATCAACAGTATGTTTGAGAATTACATTCCGGGTCATGCTGTCTTTAAAGAGGGGTGTGATGTTGATCGCATGGACATAATTAATTGAAATGAGATTGAGTTTTTGTTCCTGTTCTATGGTTGGTTTCCATTCATAACCCAGTTCACCTTGTACAGAACTTAAAGTATATAATTTTCGCCGGTTGAGCAGGTCATAACTCAGGCCAATTTTTGTTTTAGGAACAAAAGCGTTTGTTGTATTAAAATGAAAAAACGGAACGACAAACTTTGGAATAGTAAGTGTCACACCACCACCAATGTCGTATGTGTTGTAACCTGTCGTGCCGCCGCTGTATTGCACTTCTGATCCGACATTTCCATGAATTTCCAATTCTTCCGCACCCCGGAACGTATTCCTGTTTTTGAAAGACAGTGTTATATCAGAACCTACATAATTATTCGATTTTGTATTCCCTGAAATTTCTGCCCGAAGAGATTTTTTCTCCTGCGGAGTTAAATAATAATAGGCATTTAATCTCCCGGTATCTGCTCTACCTGAATCAGTAACTTCAAAACGGTTTTTTACAAATTTGAAAACATTCAGGTTGATGAGCCTGCTCAATGTAAGATTGTGGTCATTGCGGTTGTAAACATCCCCGGAATCAAATCGCATTATCTGCGGAAACAACTTTGGTTTAAACCGGTTCTTCGGATCCACAATATAATATCCCCCATACAAAGCTTTTGTTTGAAGGGAAGTATCGGCTCCGTTTCCATTTAACCTGTAGTCCGGAAAAATATAAACACTGTCAATTATGTAAGGCTTTTCGGCAATAGCCGGGGCAGTTGCCTTTAACTTTAAGTACAGGTTCACCTGGTCTTTGCCAACAGTGCTGTCTGCTTCTATGATCAATGCATCGGGACTGAAAAAATAATAACCTTCTTCTTTCAAATTTGCGTCTATCCGTTCCCGTTCGGCTTTAATTACTGAAAGATTAAACCCATCACCAGCATGCAAAAGGGTTTCCGGTTGTGTCGCCTTGATGGCCTCGCCTACGGCGGAACTATCGGTTTCAAATTTTACATCCTTAATAGTATATTCCTGTCCGGGGGTAACAGTATAATACGCGTGTCCTTTTCGGTGTTTTACTATTGTATCTGCTGAGGCAAGGGCATGAAAATAGCCGAGGTTTTGAAGATGATTTTCCAGCAATTTTACATTATAATCGAGGTTGACAGAACTGAGTAGAACCGGGGGCCTGCCCATCTTCCTCAGGAATTTTCTGATGAAGCCGTGCTTTGAAGTATCCCCTGCCATATTGTAAAGAATAAGTTTAAATGGTATACCAAAGAACCTGCTGTTGGGTTGAGGTTGAGGCAAATGTTCGGTATTCTCTTCTACCTGCTTGCTTTCTTTTCTTGTTAATGTGCTGTCTTTAATTTTTATGGTTGCACCTGTGTACAATGCATCTCCTTTCGGAACCATTTTGGTGGTATTGCACGATACGAAAAGAAGGAGTAAGGTCAAAAATATTATCGCTGATCTATTGGTCATTATTCCTGGCTTTTGATGGAGGAGTAATCGATTTGTCTTTAATCTGTTGCTGGGTTTCTTCTTTCTTTATTTCCCTGTTTTGTTTTTTAATTTGTCGCTTCTGCTTTCTTTGTTGTTTGCTCTTGAAAATTTGGTTGAATTTGTTATAATCGACAGAAACGATAAAGCCTATTCCTGATTCAATTACATAGCCTTCCAATTCGCCGGTGTAATCGTTTTTACGATATACCCTTATCTCGTATCTGCCATCTTTTGTCAGTTTATAATTGATTGAAACGTTTCCTGCAAGGCTGTTCTGGTTCTGATTGGTTTGTGACGGGCCCTGCAGTTGAAAATCACTGCCGACGGTAACCGAAAGCCGGTCATTTAAAAGTCTTTTCGTAAGGCCCACGTTCAGATCCGTCCTGTTTTGCTCGGTGCCTGTTGTGTAATCCTGTGTGGTAGCAAGATCCATATTTACGTCTACTCCGGGGATGAGGTTATTAGTCAATTGATTCAGTTGTTCAGACAGCAATCTGCTTGCGCTTTGCATCGCAACAAATCCGGCATTCATTGATCCGCCGCTGCTCGCAAATGGATCTTCACCCATGAACCTGTTTAGGAGCAGGAGAGAAAATACCTGCTTATTCATTTCATTGGGTTCCTGCCTTATCTGTGCGAGTTTGGTTCTTACTGTGCTCGTTACAGCACTTGCTACAGTATAACTCTGATCCTGGGGAAGAACCACATCAAAGCCAATTTGGGGTTGCATTAGTTCGCCTTTCAGCGTTAAAGTTACCTGGAATGGAAGCCTTTGTTTATAGATAGTTGAATTGGCACTTTCGATTTGTCCCTGGACAAGGTCTATAGGTGCTGCATTCGCAACATAAATTGCCGTTACATCCAATTGACCTGTTGTAGGTTCGCCGGTCCAAACGATCTTGCTTCCTTTTTGAATGTTGAATTTCCGTTTCAGGAAATTGTAAGTAAGGTTGTAAGTTCCCTGGTCAATCACATAAGATCCCACCAAAGTTATTTTTCCACTGGCATCAATTCCTGCGGTCATCTGCCCTGCGCCTTTTAACCTAAGGAAGTCGCCATTTCCTGCGTCCACGATCATATTAAACACCGCATCTTTATCAACATTAATATTTACTGAAACATCGTAGCCCTGGAACGGCGCTTTGTTTAAGGAATCGTAAGGAGCCATAAACAAGGAATCTTCAGCTCCGGCGCTTCGATCTACAAATCTTACAATTCCTTTACGTTTAACGATGCCGGGCGTATTTTGCGGCAGCACAACAGTGAAATCGGTTTTGTTATTGATGACGAGGTTTCCATCAACTATAGGATGATTTGGGCTACCCTTAACTGTTAGCCTTGTAGAAAAAACCATTTTTCCATAGAATAACTGGTTGTCTTTATTGGTCGAATTGATTGCCTGGAAATTGTCCGCTCTTATTTTAAGATTGAAAGTATAATCAATAAAATTCGTTGAATTCAATGCACCGTCAATCACAATTGGATTGTTGGATGTATCACGGATAGTAAAAGAATTAAGGAGAATACCTTTGTTGTTTACTATGGCAATTGATTCTTTATCTACTTTAAAAACACTGTTTAATGTGGCAACATTCAATGATGTATTATTGAAATGAATTTTCCCGTCTATATTGGGATTGTTTAAACTACCATTCATGGCAACTTTGCCATATAGATTTCCGCGCGCATCTTTTATTGCTCCGGCTGTCAATCCCTCCAATGTTTTCATCTGGAAGCTGGTGATGTCAAGCACAAAATCATAAGTGCTGTTGGAGGGCTTTACATTATAAACTCCGGTAACTTTCACATCATTACCATAGCCTTCCAGTCTTACATCGGCAACGTATTTGTTGGTAACATTGTTATTCACTTTGGCAGTCAATGTTCCAAGTGTATCTCCATAAACACTAAGATTTTCGACAGAAAGATCAGATGTAAATAAAGGTTGAGATTGCAGGTTTTTAATCAATGCATTTCCATTCAACAATCCATTCACCATCAATGAATCATTTTGCACAAAACCAGAAAGAGTCACAAGTTTGAAATTGGAAAACTTTACTGCCAACGGCGCATTGCCGCCATTTCCTTCACTGTTTACCGAAAGTTGTTGATCACCTTTACTGAGTACAAGATTGTGTGCACTGATGTCAGATCCCGCCATTACCAATTGATTTCCCTTATTCACGGTCCATTGCTCGTAATTCAATAAAAGACTATCAGGACTAATATTGACTACATATTTAGCAGGTGAAGTTTGATCTAAATTTCCTGTGAGGCGATATTTATCTTTTCCTTTTTGATCTTTGATGTCCAGCGTGTAATTCAATTTATTGTTTTGCATCGTGCCCGACAAGGAAGTGGCGTACATATCGATCGAACTTCCGCTTTTCAATCTTTGAAATTTTGTAGTAAACGCCAGAACATTATTCCTGGTAGCGGTATTCAATTGTAATGAATCCAACCGGTAACCGGCGTAAACTAGATGTGGCGACTTCATGTACATTGCCCAGCCACTGTCGCTTGAAAAATTTCCCTGCATGTTGATCGTTCTCAATTCATCGATAGCCGGAATAAATGCATGAATTGCAGGATTGTCAATTACCGCAGCTTTCACAGTAAAATCATAAGGCGCTACTTTTACTGTGTCCTTTGCACCCAATGAATAATAGGATGATATTGATTGATAGAATACATCACCTAATTGCGTTAACTTATATTTTCCACTTATGGAAGCATTAATTATATCTGAGCGAAGAACAATGTTTTCAACTGAACCGGAGTTGGATGCATTCAATAAAATTGAATCGATAGTAACACGGTTGCTGTCGTTAACCAAAATAGAATGCGTTACTACCAAATGTCCTTCAAGATTATCCGGATCAAGATTGGAAAAATTAGCAGCAATATCACCGTGGTAAATATTTTTTTGTGAAGTAAGATTGAGTGGTTTTGTTTTTATGCTGTCAATTTTCGCATTCAAATCCAGTGTTGGATATTTTCCTGAAAAAATTCCATTTGCATCCACTGAGGCAGTAAGGTTGGGATCAAAAACGGTTGCATTAATCTTGTATTTTTTGCCTGCAATATTTCCATGTGCTTGTATATTATGGTAATTGTAATTGTCGTAAGTAAGATTTGAAACAACCCCATTAAAAGTGGCATTGGCCGTTTGCGGATCATAACCGTTGCCTTTCACTTTCAAATCTGCAGTAACAGAACCGAGTTGTGGATTTTGGATAATGGTTCCTAATTGTAATTTTTCGGTATGCAAAACCACATCATAAGTCGCCTTGTTTTTATCAGTAATATTTTGCAAAGTGCCATCGATTGCAACGTTTCCTGAAGAAGACTGGATGGAAAGATTGGTGTAGAGATCTTTTATTCCGCCTTTGATCTTTCCGTTTGCTGAAAGCGCAGTAGGAATTAAAATATTCGACGGTAAAGTATTTGGAGGAATGAAAGCAACTATGTCTCTCTTGCCTGTTTGTAATTTATGAATATTGAGATCGGCATAAATTGCAATTGGATTGGGCAAGCCAGTCAAAACACCGTCTACGTTGATATCAGTTGTAGATAATCCTTTCAAAACAACATGCTGCAAATTCATATCATTTATCTTACCCGTAATTGTTGCATCAACAAAAAGTTCAGCATTGGGAGAAAGGGAAGATGTTTGAGCTTTTAGCTGCGGAACAAATGTCCACAAGTCTTTCATTGATATTTTGCTGTTTCGTAAATCCAAATTCAATCCCAGCGTTCCTGGATCTTTTTTTAATTCAGTCAATGAAGGATAAGAAATTATTGCACTTCTTTGAACATCTGAACCTGGCGTTTTAAGCGATAAATTTTCGAGTGCAACACCTGTTGGATTCATTGAAAAATCAGTGGTAAGATTGTCCAAAACAAAACCACTTTTTTCTTTCATACTGCCTGACTGAATGGATGCCTTCATCGTATCCAGGCTATACTCCACATGAGAAGCTTTCAAAGAAAGATCAGTAATTCCCAAATGCGAATAATCCATTCCATAAGGTGCTTTTGGCATTGAACTGTCGTCGTATTTTACATTTACTTTGTCGATTGAAATATTATTTGCCAGTATCTTCATTGGTGGTGTGGGCGGTGCTGCCGTTACTGAATCCGGAGGTCTTTTATCCGGAATTTGCGAAGCTGTGGCCACAACGATCGTTGAATTATCTAACGAAGCGTCCTTTAATGTGAGTACACTGTTTTTGAGGTCAATTGTTTTGGGATGAAATACCGCATTTTCAATTGTGAAGGAAGTATTTATATGAGATGGTTCGCTTTTATAAGCAACATCAATATTTGAAAGTTTGAATTGGTCATTTACCAGGCGAAGAAAATTATCCGGCTGTGCAGCCTTTTCTGATACTGCAACTTTTACCGGCTTTTTTAACGGTTCGAGCTGGTAAAAATATCCTTTAAGTCCATTGATAGTAAACGAAGGAATATTGAATAATAAATGCGCGGGATCGAACTTAGAAATCTTTGTGTCCAGATGACCGAAGGTGAGATCCATGTCGTTGCCAGTAAGCAAATCTTTATAGATGATTCTTGTTTTGTTGACGAGCACTTCGTCAATATTCATTTGCGTTGTAGAAGTATCCGCTGCTGAGGATTTGTATGAAGGCGTGTTAAAAGCATCCACAATAAACTGGAAATTGAAAACAGAATCAGGGGGTAATCTTTTTACTTTAGCCACCACACCATTCAATGCAATTTTTTTTATGTTGATCTTGCTGCTGATCAATTTTACCATATCCATATTTACGGCCAGCTCCTTCCCGTAAAGCAAAGTATCCTTAGACTGGTCGGCTATAAAAACATTTTGTAATGAAAGTGTTGTTGGAAAATCTACATCCAGTTTGCCGATCTTAACCTCTGTATGCAATTTGCCTTGCAGGTAACCTACCACCTTTTTTCGTGCAAAATTTTGGACAAATGATGTTTGAATCAATATCAGCACAAGCATTATCAAAAAGAGCACTGACGCGATGATCCATAAAAACACTTTTCCAATAATGTACAGGGCGGATCTTTTATTTTTGACCTTAACTTCTTCTTCTCTTGATTCCATATCTATTATCGATTACTTCAAGTATCTCAAATTGTACACCAACTTCTCTGGAAAATAATCGTAATTTTATTACGCTACAGATACATACATTTTGAATTACATTTCATCTTATATTTTTAAAGCAAACAATTCGATCTTTTCATCTTTTCCTTTCAGATCAACCAGCCCAAGACTTTCGGTTTGCCATCCTTTTAACTGGCTTGCGCCAACAAATTCTTTCGAAACAATGTAATGGCGGTTCAATTCAGTACAGGCACTTCTTATGCGGGCGGTCGTGTTCATTGTGTCACCACTCATTGCAAGATCTTTTTTTAGAACACCTATCTCACCAATAGTAACTTCTCCAACGTTGATGCCTACCCTAAAATCAGGCACAATTCCAAACTTCCTTTTGAAGTAGGCACTTTTCTTTTGAATATTTTTTCTTGATTGGATTATTGTATCAAGACAGCGCGAAGTGTTCTTTTCTGTGTTCTTCCATGAGCAAACAATTTCGTCACCCACATACTGGTAAATGGTTCCCTCAAATTCGATGATCGCCAGCGATAAGAGATAAATAAATTCAGTTATGAATTCAAAATAACGGTTGTGTCCCAACTTTTCTGCAATAGGAGTTGAGTCTTTAAGATCCATGAACATGATGATCCTGTTCTCTACCTTGGGACGAATGTATTTTCCAATAAGAATATCAAAGAATACGCCGGGAGAATATTTTTCATTAATGATAAGGATAAGTTGGGTTACAAAAAAGATGGAGATCCAGTAAACCAATTTATCAATGATCCAGTTTTTGTGAGTGGCATAAGCGTAAATATCGTTGAATGCATAATTGATGGTTTGACCGTTCACTACCACCAAAGTGAAAAACTGAACTATAAAAGTGACGACCAGGGCAGACACCACAAGAATCACACTTTTGGTAAGAAAGTTCATCCACAATGCATGTCTTCGCAAAAACTTTTTCATCCTGAACACGATCAGGTAACCCATGAATAAGCTGAGACAAAACATAAAGATCTCCCGAGCCCAAAGTGTTCTTTTTTCAAGTCGAAGGTTTGGGTCGAGCAGGAAGATAACAAAGTCAATGGCAGTCCAGAACGCCCCGATAAACAAGACGGTTCTTATGCGGAGCTTCTTTACAGGCGATATTTTTATTTTAAATTTCTTGCTCATGATTTGGCTGCCAAAAAATTATAAATGTTTTGTTGGGCATTGTTCTTTAGCTCGTCCTCTGTCCCCACTCTTTGTTGTACCAAATTGGGCAACAGCATGACTGCTTTATCGTTGTCGTTCCATTGAATTTCAAAATAATCGATCAGTTCATTTTTACATGCTTCATTTTTCATGCAAACCATTACTTCTATCCGGTGTCTCAAATTCCTTGTCATCAGATCAGCCGAACCCATGAAAACTTCCGGGTTTTCGCCGGCACCAAATATGAAAATCCGCGAATGTTCAAGGTAGCGGTCAACAATTCTTTTCACCTTTATGTTTTCACTCTCGTCCGGCAGACCAGGTACGAGGCAGCAAATACTTCTTACCAGCAACTGCAATTGTACGCCTGCCTTGCTTGCCTCATAAAAACGCCCGATAATGTAAGGTTCTTCCAGGTTGTTTACTTTGATGCGGATCAGCGCCGGCTCGCCTTTTTCGGCCTTTTCAATTTCTTTGTCGATGAGTTTGTCAAGAGATGGGATCATGTTAAATTTCGAAACAAGCAATACATCGAATTTGATCTTTTTATCATGATCAATTACGTTCGTCAATTCCAGGAATTTGCATAGGTGCATCAGCTCTTTTGTGATCTGCGCATCAGAAGTCATTAATACATGATCTGTGTAAAATTGAGCGGTTACTTCATTGAAATTTCCTGTACTTAAGATGGCAAAAAATTCTTTGTGGTCATTCTTTCTTTTGATCAAAGCGATCTTGGAATGCACTTTGATGTTGGGTTGACTGTAAATGATCCGTATGCCCGCGTTCTTCATTTCACGGCTCCATTTGATGTTATTGGCTTCATCAAAACGGGCTTTTAATTCAATAAATGCAACTACTTTTTTACCATTTTTCGCGGCACTTATTAATGCGTTGATGATGTGCGATTCGTCTGCAACACGATAGAGTGTGATATAAATCTCCGTTACATTTACGTCAACAGCAGCCTGGTTAAAAAAAGAAAGAACGGGATTATAAGATTGGTAAGGAAGATGGAGCAAAATATCTTCGCCACGCAAAATTTCAAACATGTCACCACTGTTCAGAAGATTTGCAGAAGAGACGGGTTTAACAGGTTCATAATAAAAATTCTTATTAAAATCCGGGAAGTCCCACAGGTCGTTGAGGTTATGATATCTCCCACCTACAAAAATTTCTTCAGTGGAAATATTGAACAATGTGGCAAGGAACATTTGAAGATTTCTCGGCATTCCTGCTTCATAGAGAAACCGTGATGGTGAATTAAAATCTCTTTTCTTTAATTGCTTTTCAATCTTTTTCAGGAGATCACCGCTGTAATCATCGGCGAGATGCAATTCAGAATCACGATTTATCTTGATGCTGTAAACGCTGATTATTTCCTGGTTCGGAAAAAGAAATCCAATGTTTTCACGAACAATGTCATCGAGAAATATTACATAATCGTAATTGTCAATCCTGCTGAGCGTAAAGAATCTCTTTACTTTCTGAGAAGGAATATTTACGATGGCGTGATTTAAAATATCTGAGCCTGGTTCGGAAAGAGTAATTACGAAATACAATTGGTTGTTCTCAGGAATAAAATTTTTCCTGCGGTGCGTATCCAGATAAATCGGCTGAATAAAAGAAAGAATATCAGACAAAAATATTTCCCTTATCTCCGGCAGGTGCTCCTCACGAATGGACATGGCATAATAAAAAATAATCCCGTTTTCCCTGAGTGCAGGCAAGATTTCATCGAGGAGGATATTGCCAAAATAATTGAGTTGACTTTTTACTTCTTCCTGTACTTTGTCCGCAACATTTTCTTCATAATTATCAATCGACTTTTTGGTTTTTTTATTTAAAACCGAAAGCGCCAATATCTCCGGATACCGTACCCTGAAGAATTCCGTGAGATTGGACGAAAAGATTGCCAGGTATTTCAATCTTTCAAACAAAGGCACATTTGGATCATGCGCTTCTTCCAAAACCCTTAGATTAAATCCTAACCAACTAAGATCTCTGTTTGCCAATGTCATAACCCAAAAATTACTAATGGTGATCCGCTTCCATTGATAACCGTTCCTGCACTTTCAGGTGCAAAAAGTGTCGCTATCGCAAAAGCAATTACGGAAACAACAATCCCTATCATAAATACATTAAATGCAAGGCGCACGAGCTTGTATTTTCGACCCAACACGTGGCCGAGATAATAAATGTCTTTTATCAGTGAGCCATACAAATAGTCAGGGTCTGTCATCAACTCGCGCATTGCTTCATCATATTCTTCATAAGAAGCTTTATAAAAATTGCCGAAAAATAAAAGGTTGATTTTTTTTTCTTTCACTGCTTCCATCGTAAAAGTGCCGCTGCTGATTTGTGGCCTTGTGGCAATGATGGCTAAAACGATCGTTGTAACCGCACAAATCAGGAAGAGCGCAGTAGGAATTACGAGATAAGTATCTGTTGTAAGTTTGCGTAGCAAAACACTCAGGATGACACCTATTATAATTGAATTGACTGAAATAAGAATATTGGCTTTTTTATCTGCCATTTCACTCAGCATCAGGTGATTTTTACTTGTGACACGCAGCATCGTTTGAATGCCTTTGCTCATCAATTTGCTTTTGTCTTTTTCCACTTTTGAAAGATCGATCTGTTCCTGGGATTCTTTGTCGGCTGTCTTGTTGATCTTTTTGCCAAGCCACTTCATGTTTTTGCGTTTCCTCTTTTCCAACAAGTCTTTACAATAGCTTGTATAAAACTGGTGGTGTTGCATCATCTCCAGTGTTCCTTTTTCAAATTCAAGTTTATCCACATTCGGGTCGCGCTCTTTCGATTCCTTATAGGCCTTCTTGTTCATCGACTTGAATTCCTTTGTGCCCAGGTGATAAGTGTCGGCGTCGCAAATGATCTGCTGCAAAAGCGTTTCAGGGTTGCGCGGCGACTTGGTGGCCATAATACAACCTTCAATCGTCGAGATCAATTGCTCGTCATCGACGAGGTCTTTCATGAATTTCTTCATGATCTCAACACTCATTTCTTCGTGCTTTTGCGGCTCCGTAAAAAGATAGCCGGTATCATGAAACCACGAAGCCGCAAAAAGAGCCAGCATATCGTTTTCAGATACATTGTAATGACCTGCAATTTCCTTGGTTCTTTTTACCACGGTTTCGGTGTGTTCGAGATTGTGAAAGATAAGAGCGGGAGAGTGCATCTGCCCAAACAAACCAATCACGTACTCTTCAATTCGTTTATCTGTTTTATGATAGTCCATAATTAAAAATTGATATTAAACTTAGTGCCAATTGATATGTTGAATAAATTGTCTTCAGGAGAATGAGCGATCACTGCCGAGACGAGTGCAAAATTGTATGGCGTATAATAAAAACCCCCACCGTAATCATCATGCCATTTATGTGAAATCTCATTCCTGACCCAAACACGTCCTACTTCATTGAAAGCGATAAGACCAACAGCGCCTGGCAGGAAATAAGATTTTGATTCAAATAGTTTAACCCTGAACTCAGTGGTTTGATAAAGCATTGACCGGCCGGAAAACCTGTTTTTGTTGAAGCCGCGCAGGTAATTATTTGCGCCAAGATTGAAAGCCTGGAAGTATTCATAGTTTTTGCTGAAAATATGACCAGCACCAAACTTCAGGACCGCCACCAATTTTGCCGGATCGCGCAGGCTTGCATACACTTCCATTTCTGAAGATAATTTCGTGATTGGATGAGTGTTTTTGTTCAATCCTGCAAGTGAAGAAAATTCCGTGTTCCATATTACGCCTCTCGTCGGCAGCAATTCGCTGTTCAGGTTATTGAGAACGATCGAGAATTTTCCTCCAAGGTACGATTTGGTATTGTAAATACTCGAAGAGTCGAGGCCAATACTTGATGGATGTGCCAAAACTTTATCGCTGTTGTCGGGATATCTGTTCCAATAATGATAATATTCAGGACCTATATAAAATTGAAGAAGATTATTGAAATATTTTTTTCTCAGCAACGCCTGGAGATCAACGTACTTGTAGCGTACGTAATAAAATTGACGCGTCTTGCTTTTATCATAAGGCGAATTATTTCCGTAGCCGAAAAAGTAGTTCAATACGGGGTTATAGAATTGCCCGTCAAATACAAGATCATTATTGCCATACAATTGGTTGAATTCTCCGCGGTAATTAACCTGGTAAGCTTTCTGGCTGATACTGAAAAGCGAGGAAAGCTTTTGATACGTTGCATAAGGCGACTTCCTGAATTCAAATGTCTTCAGCGAATACCCGAGTCCGACCAGCAAACCTTCCACTTCATTATAACCCAGATTAAGCATCGGTATCCGGTATGAATTGTATTGGTAACTCATCAAACTGTAGTCATTAACTTCCGCTGAGGAGTTCATTTCATTTTTTGTATAATTATTGGCTTTCAAAAAATTGCCTTCCGGCGCATAATCATATACCTTGTTTTTTATGCGGCCGCTAATGTCAAATGTGTCAATTCCCTGGCCGCCGATCATTCTTAATTTGATCGGGGAACTTACATTGGAATCCACATGGAAGAAATCGTTGCCGTTAAGGCCATACATGTTGACGTACTTGGTTACGTTTGGATCGAAGATCCTGTCGTACATCATTGTTGAAGAATCATTCTCATCCTTCCGTTTAAACACTTTCAACTCGATCCCTTTTTCCGGCGCTTTCATCACCCTGAAATATTCATCTTTGTTGCTGCTGACCACATTCACTTCGCGTGACAGGAACTTGTAATATTTTATTCCCTTTGTACTTAATAGATCACGGCGGCCTTTTAATTTTTTTGCAATCTTTTTTGCCGTCAGTGGATATATTTCCGGGGGCAATCTTTTTAGTGCGGTATCAATTACCGAGTCAGAAAGATTTTTTTGGAATTCGTTTATCGTGTTTTTCCAGGTGGGTTCATCAAGATTGTTCATGAAGAACCGGTCAAAATCTCTTTCTTCCCAATTGAACCAATTAATATTTGGGTAGTTTTTTTTGAATCCCTGCAAATAAGGCATTGCCGAAAGACTAACCGCTTTTGCCAGCAAACCATCAGAATTGAAAAATGCCTGGTCGCGGTCTTTTGGAATGGGGAAATACAATTTTCCAACGCCGGTATCTGTTTTACCAAAATCCCATTGACCAAAGTGCCTGTCCCAGTCGCCGATTACCATGTCAAACAATCGCGCTTTTAAGACTGCCTGCTGGTCAACATGATCCTTGCTGTCTTCGTTCATTTTGTTTATCACCTCAAAATCGCTACTGGTCTTTGTTTCGTCTGACAAGGGATTGTCAGGCTCCAGTAAACAAACTTTATTGGCAAATATTTTTCTGTATTTACCTAATGCCGGATCATCAGGTACGAAATAATAAACAGGATAATTGTGTACAACATCAACAGCGTTGGCAAGGGCAGGAACGACCAACGGTCCATAAGGTGACTGAGCAGAGATCATATCCTGTACAATCTTTTGTGCAATCGTTCCTTTAAATGCTTCTGGAAGTGCACCTGCAGGATCTTTATCCACGGTTCTTAGATTCCATTTCCTTCCATTTTTGTCTTTGAGCTTTAAAGATTTGGTTTGATGACCGCCTCCTATTTTATCAATCGTATAACCGCCGTTTGTCTTGTCGATCCTGAATACTTTTAAATGAACGGGGGTTGCCCATTCCTTCCTGTAATTTTTCCCTGAAATAAATTTATGAAAGCCCGAAACCTGTGCATAATATTTATTAATGGGCACCGTGACGCTGTCTTTAAAATGAAACACAGGATGTGTTTCGGGTATCACCGTTGAATCATGCGGTTTTTCGAGGTAAGCGAAATTCAGGAGGTTATTAGAGTAAGTGTGTTTTACGGTATCTTCATTTACGGTATAAAAATCAATGTCAAGGTTTTTATTTTTAGTGATTGTAAGGGTTGAAAAACCAAGAGTGGCCGCTTCGTAAAGGACATGTTTTTTGTTTTTGGATACTCTTGTTTTTTTAGAACCGGAACCACTGACGATGTAATAATAACTGCTGTCTTTTATCAACTGCAAATTATGTTCGTGGCCTGCAAGAAAAACAACATTTGGGTAAGGCTTTACCACTTTTTCAATTTTGCCGATCATGTTGGCATAAGGCGGATAATGCAAATCTTCAGGCGTGCCGAAAACAGCCCGCGCTATTGGATAAATAATGCCTATCACGGGAAGTGGAATGTATAGGTTCGGATTGAGATCAGTGAAAGGAAATATATATTGCTTCAGCGTAAAATACCCGCCATGAACTCCATAGCTTTTCAACGTATGATGCGCCGCCAACAAAACCAGTTTCTCCCGGTTGTCGCCTAAAATGTTATCCAATTCATCATAAAATTCCTGTTCTGTTTTGAAGCCACAATCAGATTCAATGCCCGGTTTATTTCCTTTTTCCATAAACCATTCACTGTCGTATAAAACCAGGATCACATCTTTGCTGATGTTGTACACTACCGGTCCGGGGCATCCATCTTTGGGAATATAATGCACATTCTTATTTCCCAATTGGTCAACATATCTCTGTTCCCGCAATAGATTATCCAGGTGGTTATTGCCGCCAGCTGTCCATTCATGGTTGCCGGGAATAAAGATCACGTTGGCAGGAGTGCCCTTTGCAATATTTATTTGTGAATCGATCACTGCCTTTGACCTTACATATTCCGGCAAAAAGCTGTGTGGAACGCCTTCATAATCGTTATCGCCAAGATAGAGGACAGTCGTTTTCTTATCCATTGGCACCAGGTTGCGCGCTGCATCAACAACAGGTTGCCTGCCAAAATTCAATTTACCTCCGTCACCAATCAATACAATTCTTGCCACTACGGAATCACTATCCTGGGCGATGGCATTTTCAAAAAATGAAAAGAATAAAAAAAGAAAAAAGAGATTCCGCATCAACTAACTTTTTTTCGTTTAAAAATGAGCAATGAAGCGCGGTTGTATTTGTTGCCTGCTTCATTTGATATGATCAGATCCCCGCTTGGCGTAAATGTGATCCCTTCCGGTTGTGTAAAAATTGAGGGATTGAGTTTATAAGCTTGCTTGACGTTTCCATCCCGGTCAGTCACAACGAGCATTTCATTGGCTGATGACAATATCCACAAATCACCTGTTAAAGGATTGATGGTGGCTGCAGATGGTTTGAACTTTAATTTTTTCTCCCCGGTTTTTTTTGCGATTTCATCTGCTTTGATCTTAAAGACGGAAGAAACAAACTCTCCATTTTCAGGATAATAACCCCAGGCGGATACTTCCTTTTTTTTGTCGCTTTCGCAATTCTTGCAAATCATTACGAAGTATTTCTTTTGAGGATCGTAATAAAGTGATTCAAACTCATTTTCTTTTTTTCGTGTCGAATCGAAAATTGTTGTTTGCGCCCTGATGGTATCGCCTTTGTTTGAAAATTTCAATTCATAGATGTTTCCATTGCTCGCTAAAACATAAAACACGCTGTCTTTATAAAAAACATCTTCAAAGTCGTGGGGCTTGTCGAAATACCACCGTTGGGTGATGAAGTTTTTGGTCAGGTGGATTTTGAACAAATATCCATTCCCATCTGAAATTGCAAAGACGCTCGAATCTTTCGGATAAAAACAGACGCCGGAGATCTCGTAGAGCGCATCATAAAGATAAAGGATAGAAGGATCATTCAAGTTGTATTCTATTGGCGATTGATAGGAATTCGTCTTCGCCATATTACACGAAGGCAATACGAACACATTCACTAAAAGAAAAATAATACCAATTGAATTTCTATAAAACATGGCAATAAGAATAATTACTTGCGTGAGCGCTGATATTGAATCATCAAAAAGGAATCGGTAATACTTAAATTTATAATTACCAACATTATACCAACTACTTTCAGCCTTTAAAGTGCCAATTTTGCAAGGAAAAACCTGCTTAAAGTCGTTTTTGCAGGCCGGATGGGAATTTTTTTCCCCTTTGAGTGAATTGGAAAGCGATCCTGTAAGGAATTTTTGGAGAAGGAGGAAGAGAAAAATAAAATATGGTAAAATGTTTGTTCACTATAAGGCAAAAAAAATCTCCGCACGGAGGCGGAGATTTTTCTTAGAAGTTTAGAAACGTCTATTTATGAGCTTCGATCTTTTTTACAAAATTCGATTTTGGTTGAGAACCAACCAATTTGTCAACTACTTTTCCGCCTTTTACGAAAAGGATAGCCGGAATGCTGGTGATTCCGTAATTGATGCTTAATTGCGGGTTTTGGTCAACGTTCACTTTTCCAATATTTACTTTTCCGTCGTATTCTTTTGAAAGTTCTTCAACTACGGGGCCGATAGCGCGACAAGGGCCACACCATTCTGCCCAAAAGTCGATCATGGTTAGCTTGTCTGAATCCAAAACCTTTTCTTTGAAGTTCGCGTCGGTATATTCCTGGGCCATAATTTACTTTTTATTTTAGTTTAAATTAATTGTTTGCAGATAAGTTTGCAAAGTTAAAGCCAATATCCTTCATCTGATGAATTGTCATATCCACATTATGTTAATTCTACTTTCACCTCGCATTCGGGCTTGTGTTGCAGGTAATTAGCCATTTCGTCATTCATTTCAAAACCATTATCCATTGTGTACATTCCAAACTTCAGGTTTGAAATTTCGTCACAAATATTGAAGCCCAATCCTGAGTTGCCCGGGAATTTTTTCACATTCTCCCCGATAAATTCGATCATCTCTTCAGATACATCCTTTGGATGGATGGAAATGTTAAGTTTTTTGGTATTACTCTTCATCACTGTTTCCAAAAGGCAAACATTACTGATGCGGAATTCATAAGGTGAAGTGTTGTACCGTTGTTTAAATGTGCCGGTAATGCAAACGACCATCCCCGGTTCCAGGTAATGAGTATATTTTACGTAATCTTCACCGAAGAACATCAGCTCCATTTTTTCTGTGTAATCTTCCAGCCGCATGATGCCGAACTTATTTCCTCTTTTGGAAATGCGGTGTTGCGCTTCAGTAACCAACCCGGCAATCCTGAAAGAACGCGCCGGATTCGGATAAAGATCGATCACTGCTTTGAACTCGTTGAAATCTGCAACTGTATCAAATTTGTAATATTTCAATTGGAATTTATAATTATCCAAAGGATGGCCACTCAGGTACATCCCGATCACTTCTCTTTCATTATCGAGCAAAGTGATCAAAGGCCACGGCTGGCAATCGGGAATGACAGGCGGTGTAATTTCCTGCATTTGAAGATCGCCGAACAGGGTGTTCGTGTTGCTGTGTATCTGCGCGTGATATTGCTGACCAAACTTAATGATCTTTTCCAGCGAAGTAATGTTTTCGCCGGGAACGGTAAAGAAAAATTGAGCACGGTGAAAGTCTTTGAAACAGTCAAAAGCACCGGCATAGGCAAGGCTTTCCAAAGATTTTTTATTAACGGTTCTTTGGTTTACTCTCTTGATCATATCAAAAATGGAAGTGAAGAGTCCATGTTTTTCTCTTTCTTCAATAATATTTTCAATAGCGGCTTCACCTACACCTTTCATTCCACTAAAACCAAACCTGATCTCACCTTTTTTGTTCACCGCAAATCCTCTTTGAGATTCGTTTATGTCAGGGCCAAGAACAGTTAACCCCATGCTCTTGCATTCTTCCATGAAGAAAGTGATCTTTTCAATCGCACCTGCATGATTGAGTACTGCTGCCATGTATTCGCTTGGATAATGCGCTTTCAAATAGGCAGTTTGATACGCGACAAAAGCATAACAGGTGGAATGGGATTTATTAAATGCGTATTGTGCAAATGATTCCCAATCTGTCCAGATCTTTTCGAGCACTTTTTCAGGATGATTGTTCTTTTTGGCGCCTTCGATAAACTGGGCTTTCATTTTATCGAGCACATCCCTTTTCTTTTTCCCCATTGCCTTTCTTAAAACATCCGCGTCACCCTTGCTGAAGCCAGCGAGTTTTTGGGAAAGCAACATTACCTGTTCCTGGTAAACCGTAATGCCATAAGTGTCTTTCAGGATCTCTTCCATTTCCGGCAGATCATACACGATCTCCTGCCTTCCATGCTTGCGCTCGATGAAAGTAGGAATATAAGCCATCGGGCCTGGTCTGTATAAGGCGTTCATTGCAATGAGGTCATCAAACTTATCGGGTTTCAACTCGCGCAAATATTTCTGCATTCCCGCACTTTCAAATTGGAATGTTCCGTTTGTCTCTGCGCGCTGGAACAACTTATAAGTTTCTTCATCGTCCAGTGGCAAGCCATCCAGGTCTATTGAAATGCCATGATTTTTTTTGATGAGACCTAACGCAGTTTTTAAAATGCTTAAAGTTTTAAGTCCGAGAAAGTCCATCTTCAACACACCCGCAGCTTCAATGTTGCTTCCGTCAATTTGCGTAAGCCATAGTTCAGAATCTTTGGAAGAAGCCACAGGAATCAATTCCATCAAATCCTGTGGCGCAATGATGATCGCAGATGCATGAATGCCGGTGTTTCTCACAGAACCTTCCAAAATCTCCGCTTCGTGCAAAACTTTACTGCGTATGTCGTCACCGTTATAAATGTCGCGAAGTTGTTGAATATTGCTTATGTCATCCGGTCCCAGGTCATCACTGAGGGATTTTGCTCCTGTTAATGGCGCTTTCAACACTTTTTTCAAAGAAGTTCCCGGTTTATCGGGCACCAGTTTGGCCAGCGCATTACTTTCAGAAAGCGGAAGATCCATTACACGCGCCACATCTTTGATACTCATCTTTGCGGCCATTGTACCATAGGTGATGATTTGCGCTACCTGGTTTTTTCCATATTTATCAACCACGTAATCCAACACTTTTTGGCGTCCTTCATCGTCAAAATCTGTATCAATATCGGGCATCGACTTTCGATCGGGATTTAAAAACCGCTCAAAAAGTAAATTGTACTTTATTGGATCGATGTTGGTAATTCCAATGCAATACGCCACAACAGAACCTGCAGCAGATCCACGCCCCGGACCAACAAACACGCCTAAATTTTTTCCCGCCACAATAAAATCACTTACGATCAAGAAGTAACCCGCAAATCCCATTGTCTTGATGGTGAACAATTCGAAATTGATACGCTCTTCAATTTCAGGAGTAATAGTTTCATATCTTTTTTTGGCACCGGTCCAGGTGAGGTGTTCCAAATACGCTTCCTGGTTTTCGAACTCTTTCGGAACAGGAAAGTGGGGGATCAGGATATCTCTTGTCAGGCTCAGGACATTGATCTTGTCAATTACTTCATTGGTATTGTCAAGGGCATGAGGCAGATCTTCAAAAGCGGAAAGCATTTCCTGCGTATTCTTCAGATAAAACTGGTTGTTGGGAAATGCAAAGCGTTTGTTTTTGATCATTACATCATCATCGGTAAACTCGCGCAGGGCAGGAGTAGCCTGTGTTTCACCGGTGTTGATGCAAAGCAAAATGTCATGTGCATTAAAATCTTTTTCATCTACGTAATGCGAATCGTTGCTGGCAATGACTTTTACATCATATTTTTTGGCAAACTTCAAAAGGATCTTGTTCACTTTGTCCTGTTCCGGAATGCCATGTCTTTGCAGTTCTACGTAATAATCTTTTTGAAAAATATTCAACCACCACTTAAATTCATTTTCTGCTTCTGCTTCTCCTTTTTTCAAAATGGTTTGCGGTACCAAAGCACCAAGGCAACAAGTCGTAGCGATCAGCCCTTTATGGTATTTATGAATCAGTTCTTTGTCGATGCGCGGGTATTTTGAATACATCCCTTCAATATAACCGAGTGAAGTAAGTTTGCTCAGGTTTTGATAACCTTCCGCATTTTTTGCCAGCAGGATCTGGTGGTGCCGCGGGTCTTTTTGTTCCTTCGTAAAAGATTTTTGGTGGCGGTTTTCAGTGATATAAAATTCACAGCCAACTATCGGTTTCACCTTCAGTGACCCGTCTGCATTTTTAAGAGTATGTGCATGTTTCACAAATTCAAAAACGCCAAACATATTTCCATGATCCGAGATCGCCAGGGCGGGCATGCCATCCGCAATTGCTTTGTTATAAAGGTTTTTGATAGACGCTGCGCCATCGAGTAATGAAAACTGTGTGTGTACGTGCAGGTGTGAGAACTTCATTAAAAATTAAAAATTAGGAATTACGAATTACGAATTATGAATTGACCATTGACCATTGACCATTGACCATTCACCCTTTCCCTTCCTCGCAAATATCGCGAAAATGCCGGCGCTCATTTTCTTAAATTATTAACAAAAAAGGGAAAAGTTTTTGCCCCTTATAGGACATAATTTTTTTTTGCTATTTTCTAAAGTGAAACTTATCTTCGTTTTGCCTGGAGAAAATAAAATTTAAAATCTTCCGTTTTTCAAAAGCTGAGTCTGTGTCAGAGAGCACTGCCCGATTTTTTTAAAACGATAAAATAACCCGATCGAATGAATAAACCCGCATTAACCTGCATGGCATTTATTTTTGCATGCTCCGTTCATATTGCCAATGCACAAACAAGCGTTAATACGATAAGCATTACCAATAGTGACGGCGAAACCGGCCTCAATGCTCCCTCAGACGGAATTTCCTTTACCCCGGATGGTATTTTAAGAACAACCGAAAGTGGCGGAACCAAGAGTATTAAAAATCTGCCTGCTCCTGTTGTGACCAAAAAGCCGGAAGCACCGGTTGTGGAAGAACATTCCGCTATCGAGAAAATGTCGCCATTGCAATATAAATATGCAATGATGATGGGCGTAGATGTAGAATCTTTGAAAAATGTTTCTTTACTGGCATTTATAGATGATTGGTTCGGCACCCGCTATCGCTATGGTGGCACATCCAAGAGAGGAATCGATTGCAGTGCGTTAACCGGCGCTTTATTACTTGCGGTTTACGGATTTAATATGCCAAGGACTGCACGGGAGCAATACAGGGCCACTGAGCACATCGGAAAAGATGAATTGAAGGAAGGCGACCTGGTTTTTTTCAATACCCGCGGGGGAGTTTCTCATGTAGGCGTTTATCTTGATAATGATTATTTTGTTGAGGCTTCTTCTCATGGCGTAAAGATCAGCAGCCTGGATGATCACTATTACAGGAAGAGATTTATTTGCGGAGGAAGAGTCAGCCAGGATAGAATGAGCGATATTAACTAAGCTCTTTTCATAAATATTTTTTACAAAAGGAAGCCCCGCGGTTTCCTTTTGTTTTTGTGCCCCTTTCAAATCCCGGGTGATTTTAGAAGAAAATAATTTTCTGCACGAAATATGCTTCCTAATTTTAATCAGTCATTCTTGAAAATATTTTATGCAGAAAAAATACCCGTTCTTTTTTCGCTCAACGGTTACGCTTTTTGGTATCATGTTGTTTGTCTACATGCTCTTTGTGCTAAGGAGCATAATGGTTCCCCTGGCATTCGCGCTGATGATCGCCATCCTGCTTAATCCGTTTGTCAACTTTATCAACAAAAGGGGGATCAGCCGGGTTGTTTCTATTTCCATTGCGTTATTGATCACCATTCTTCTTGTGGCCGGCCTTTGTTATTTTGTTTCTTCACAAATTGTGAAGTTTTCTGATAATCTTCCTGTTCTCCAGAAAAAGTTTACGGTCCTGTTTCATAATTTTCAATTATGGTTGCAGAACAACTATTCTTTACCTCTTTACAAGCAGCGGGAATACATTGCGGAATTGGGCGAAAGTTTGAAGCCATTGATAGGACAGACTTTGGGAACTGTTTTAGGCACATTAAGTGTAATTGTCCTTTTGCCTATTTACATTTTCCTGATGTTGTATTATAAAACCCTCATCCTCGATTTTTTGTACGAGGTTTTTGCCGAAGAAAATTCAGACAGGGTGAGCACAGTTCTTTTCCAAACCAAGAATGCCATCCAGAGTTATATGGTGGGTTTGCTGGTTGAAGCAATTATAGTTGCCATCATGAATTCAATTGCTTTATATTTTCTGGGCGTCCCTTATGCTTTATTGCTGGGTATCATTGGCGCCTTGCTGAATGTGCTGCCTTATATTGGCGGCATCATTGCGATCGCTCTTCCCATCCTTATCGCAACGGTTACAAAAGATGGCTTTACGACACAAATTGGTATCCTTGTAGCTTATTCGGTGATCCAGTTTATTGATAATAATATCCTTGTTCC
>DASTXM010000173.1:0-16338 GCA_035765495.1 Hanamia sp. | reverse complement strand
TTGCCATGAACATCATTTACCACAATAATCTAAGAATAGCTTAGTGGATATCCAAAAAAACCAGGCGAATGGAAAGAGCAAAACTGGTGCTTTTGTTCTTAATCTCGGGTATCAATTCAATTTGAAATAAGTGTGTATAATTCTATTGGATCCTCTCAATGCTTTCAGATACCATGATCGGGAAGCATTTGAAGTAACCCACGACTACTCCCGCCTTATTACCGTATTTGGGTTTTTATGTGCTTTCATTTTGGCGAAAATAGCGATGTGATCAGTTTGCGGCTGCTGATGTTGTCAAACGGAAAATTTGTATCACTAACGGTAACCAGTAAACGAAGATAATTTTGAATTTTTTTTGAAAATTCTCTCCCAAGAATTCAATAATCCACTAATTCAATCATAGGCTTTCCCAACAATAAAACAATAAATCAATACAACACCTCGCTAAACCCCCACACTCACTTCAATCCTGCATCCATTCCCTGGTGAAGAAATGATCCTCGTTGTTCCATTGTAAAATTCCACCCTGCTCCTGATATTCTTTAATCCTATTCCTTCAAATTCTTCTTCAGTGTCAAAACCAACTCCATTATCACTGATCACAAAGTGCAATATATTTTTGTCAATGCTGAGGCTAACCTTAACCTTGCTCGCCTGCGCATATTTGAGGATATTATTGACTTGTTCCTGCAATATCCTGTAGAGCATTAATTCCTTCCCTTTATCTTTTATCGCGCCATTGATCCTTTCGTCAATATCCAGCTCTATCTGCAGACTGTTGAACGAATTAATGTCGTCAACGAGGTCTTGAAATACTTTCGATAAACTCTTCCCTTCCAGTGTCGGAGTTGCCAAAGAGTGTGAAAGTTTGCGTAATTCTTCTATAGCGCTTACCACGTATTCATGGCTTTTGTTGAGAAGATCTTCAGCCAATTCTTTATGCCCGGATTTCAAAATTCCAAGATACATTTTTGCTGTCGCCAGCAATTGCGTAATGTTATCATGCAATTCCCTGCCCAATTCATTCTTCTCTTTCTCCTGCACCTGCAGCGTCACTTCTGTTATCAACTTCTGTTGCCTTACCTTCTCTTTTGCCAGGTGTTCGATCCTGCGCTTCCTTTCAACACTGTATTGAATTGTTTTGGCAAGCAGTCTTTCATCAAATTCACCTTTCACCAGGTAATCCTGCGCACCTACTGCAATCGCCTCCATTGCTTTTTCAATCGTGCCCAATCCGCTTAGCACTACGATCGGTGTTTCGGGCAATAGCTCATCGACGATCATTACAGAGTCGGTGCCTGAACTGTCGGGTAATGAAAGATCAAGTAATGCAATATCGAATTGTTCCAGTCTGATAAGTTTACGTGCAGCCGACATATTTACTGCGTGTGTTATCTTTTCAATCGACAGGTTGCTTAATTCAAGTAAATTCTTCACCAGGAAAAAATCGCCTGGGTTATCTTCCACCACAAGGAAGCGATAAGAACTTCTTTCATGATTCAACGGAAAATTGACAGACTTGTCAATTCCATTTATTTGTTCCTTCATAGTATTAGCATTATTAAGGTTAATTCTTATTTCAAAAAGAGTATTTCTCTCTCCTTAATTCACAATCAGTCGTCTTTCCCTGGCAGTCGCACAATATCGATCCAGAAATCTTTGATCTTCTGAATTACCTCCATAAAATTTTCAAAGTTCACGGGCTTTGTGATGTAGCAATTTGCATGCTTCTTATAAGATTCAAAGACGTCTTTTTCAGAGTCAGAAGTAGTAAGCATTACCACTGGAATTACCTTCAGATTTTCATTGTCCTTCAATTCTTCCAACACTTCAATGCCGTTTATTTTAGGAAGATTAATGTCCAGGAGAATCAGGTCTGGTGTTTCGGCATTTAAATATCGACCTTCTTTATTCAGGTATTGAATCGCTGCTTCGCCATCTCTTACTACATTGATATGGTTATTAATTTTGGCCTCCTTCAAAGCCTGCACCGTTAATACTATATCTCCTTCATTGTCCTCCACCATGAGGATATTGATTTCTTTTTTCATTGTTTTTATTTAGGTATGGTAAAATAAAATACGGCGCCTTTGCCGGGTTCTGATTCAACCCATATGCGGCCACCGTGTTGTGTAACTATTTTTTTGCATACAGACAGACCGATCCCTGTACCGGAATATTCGCTCTGGTTATGCAATCGTTGAAAAACAATAAAGATCTTATCGAAATATTTTGGATCTATTCCAATCCCGTTATCCTTTACATGAAATAGATACTCATTTTTTTCTTCAGTAAATCCTACTTCGATCTGCGGCGGGAGGCTTCCATGGTATTTTAACGTATTGCCTACCAGGTTTTGAAACAACTGTAATATTTGTGGCTTCACAGCTTTGATAACCGGTAAAGGTTTTACGTTCAAAGTGGCGTTGGTCTCCTTTAACGCTACAGTGTAAAAAGAACATACCGTATTCATGATCTCATTACAATCGACTTCAACAGGTTGCACCTGCATACTTCCGACCCGTGAATATTCCAACAGATCGTGTATTAGTTTTTTCATTCGCTCCGCACCTTCTACCGCATAGTTAATATAGCTCTTGCTTTCTTCATCCAGTTTTCCTTCAATGCGCCTGTGGAGCAACTGCAGGAAACTGCTTACCATGCGCAATGGTTCCTGAAGATCGTGGCTTGCCACATAAGCAAATCGCTGCAGTTCTTTGTTGGAAGCTTCCAGTTCTTCGGCTCTTTTTTCAAGGTTTTCATTGAGTTGCTTTTTTATCGCTTCGGATCTCATTCTTTCGGTCACATCCAGAACAATTGCAACGAATATTTCCTGTTCATTCTGTTTCAAAAGCTGCAGATGCGATTCTGCCGGATAAGTAGTGCCATCCTTTCGTTTGTGGGTAGTAATAAATACCAATTTTTCTTTTTCACCGTTTACCAATGGTTTTACCATTTGTCGGAAAGATGCTTCTGTAAAATCAGGTTTAATGTTAAGTACATTCATTCCCCTGATCTCTTCTTTTGTATAACCAAGATTTCCTAATCCCCCTTCATTTATGTATTTTACTTCAAGTGTTTCCTTACTGAAAGTGAGTATCTCATTGACGCTTCTCTGCAGCACATCCATGAGCGTTTTTGTTTCCTCCTCTGCGTTTTTACGTTCAGTGATATCCATTGAAAGTATAAAAAGGCCTTCCGGAACAGGCTGAATGCTCAATTCCATGCAGCCTTTTGAACCGTCAGGATAAAGAAAGACATTTTCAATAATCGTTGATTTCCTGTTGGTCATACAATCCTCAAGGACCTTGAACATTTCTGTTGTTTCAATTCCGGGATATTCTTCCATCATCGTTTTGCCAACCAGGTGGTCCTTTGGATACTTGCTCTGCCTTTCCAATGAATTATTGACGTAGAGATACCGCCAGTCATAACCAATAACCTGTATGCCCTCCCTCATATTTTCAATTAGAAACCGGTATTGTTGCTCTCTTTTTTCAATCTCGTCTGTTTTTTCCCGGACTCTCTTTTCAAGACTTGCATTCAAATCTTTTATTTCCTCCTCAGCCTTGTTTCTTGCGCGTGTATTATTATAAATAATGAAAAAAGAAATGATCAATAGCACCACCAATAAAAAGTAGAACAAATAAATGATCCTGTTCAGGTTGTTGATGCTTTCTTTATAAGATGATTTTTCATCATTCAGCAATTGTTGTTCTTGTTTTTCAAACCTTCTGATTAGGTCAGATAAGCGCCCATTTAGATTTTCTTGAACAAATTCCCTTTGAAACAGCGCCTTTGCAGAATCCACACCTGATGATTTTCTTATTTTAACCAAATTTGTCCAAATGTCAATATGTTGGTTAATCAATTCCTGTAAGGAATCAAGTGTTCCTTTTTCAACTTTACTTTCATTTTTATATTGTTGCAGCTTGCTTACTGACTCCTGCAACCGTGGAAGGTAACTATCTATTGTAGCCAGGAATTCACGGTTATTTGAAATGAGAAATCCACGCGCACTTATTTCGATGCTTCCTGCATAATTCAGAATTTGATGGCTCTGCTCCAGGATAAGATTTGTTGTTTCGATTTTCTCTGCAGCTTTTTCAACTTCCTTATTAACATTAACAACGGCAAACAATAAGAACAACATGATCAATAATGCAACTGCATAATAAGATCCGATCTTTTTAGCAAAAGAGAATTGAATATAACTAAGTGGTTTGCTCAGGTAGATCCCGGTAAACAATGCCAGGAACAGGAAACTATTATGTACAAAAGGACTTAGAAACTGTAAATTACTCTTCCTGGAAATGACCGCTGCCACAATTAAAAAGATCATCCCCTCAAATAATAATCCTGTGATCAGCAATACCTGCACAAAAAAGTGCGATCTCTTTTTAGGCAGTAAAAGAAAAATTACTGAAAGAAAAATAAAGAAGGAGGAAACAAGTGGGTCTGTCCTCGGTGATGCCCCATTCAACTTCATTGCCGCAGCTGAGTGATAAAACAAAGTATCAATGCCCGAATTAAAATTAAATATCAGTTCTATCAGCCCCACTCCACCGATAACTAAAATAAGCGCCGATAAAAAAATAACAATCTTTCTCCGATTCTTGCCTGCGTTTTCAATATCAGAGAAAAGAAGGCAAAGAGCGGATAAAACAAAGCAAATAGCCGTATTAAAATTAACCTGGCTGTATTTTAATATTTTTTGTAGAGCCGGAATATTATTGTAATAGTTAAGGATAATAACAACGGAAATTACAATAACAACAAAGGCTAAGCTCTTTGCAGTATTTAGATGAAGTCTTTTCATTATTTGGTTAGCAACGATAAGCAATATGCAAGATATATTTTTAGAGGAAATAAAACAAGCAAAACCGTAACTTCTGATTGAACTTCTGGCACTAACGGGAATGTATAAACGTAAAAATATTAATAAATATTTGTAATAAAGTGGAATCCGCCAAACACAGTAAATAAAAATTAACTATCTTACTACCGGTTATGAGTAAACGAAGTTTTAATGCAATATTTTTTTACCATTACACGAAGCATCCATAATAATTCGTTTAACCAAAATTCTATCGAACAACAATACAACTACTTCTTATTGCTTTTAATTTTAACGGCTTTGAAAAGTAACATGAATTAACCTCCCTTCAGAATTTTTTTTTGGAAGTTTAAAACAGGACATTTATCTTCGGCAAATATTGCTTAATCGTTTAAAACGTATGACTTAAAAATAATTCATGAAAACAGGTTTAAATACATCAAGTTTTTGTTCCTGTTTTTCCGGCTCGCGATTGTTGATGTGAGAGAAAGTTAAAAATCATTTTCTCTTTTTTTGGTGGCTTTGCTTAAACGTTTAAAATTAGATCTATCTTATTCTATTTGTGTATGGGGATTTTGTTTTTATTAATTTAATCGATTAAGCACGTGTACTTGCCAACTCTTCCCTGGAAAGTGGTTTAAGAAGGGGCAAACTATAGAATTGCAAAAAGTTATGTTTAAATAGGAATAATCATGCTAATTCATTCTCCACCTGACGGTTGTTTTCGCTTTTTGATACAAAAACAAATAAATATTTATTACCACCACTTTAATACTAAAATTTATGAAGAAGTTTCTCGACAAATCATTCAACGAATTCTTCTGTAATGCACTCTTTTTCAAAGCCAGTGTTTGTTTGTTAATGTTAGCGTTGCTAACGAATTATGTTATGGCAGAGCCTAATCCGGGCAAAACGATTGATCGCCGAAAGGAAGCAGTTCTCAGTCCGAAAATTTCAGATATTATTGTCAAAGGAAGGGTGACTGACAAGGCTACCGGGCAAGCTTTGGCAGGAGCCAGCATCCTCGTCAAAGGAAGTAATGAAGGAACCACCACCGATGCCAACGGAAACTATACAATTAATGTTCCCGGTGATGCAACACTGGTTATATCTTCAATTGGTTATGATAATTTAGAAATACCGGTTAAAGGCCGGACGGTTATCAATGTTTCACTGGAGGGTGCTACACAAGGATTACAAGAGGTGGTTGTAACAGGTTATATGACGCAAAAAAAAGCGGACTTGACCGGGGCAGTTTCTGTTGTTTCTCAAAAGGAGTTAAGCAAAAGCCATGGAGTTTCGAACATTATGCAATCATTACAAGGGGTAGTTCCGGGAATGCATATTACAACTGATGGAAGTCCGGTTGGAAATGCAGGGATTCAGATACGGGGGCTAACCTCGCTAAACGGAAGCCAGCCTTTGATTGTAATAGATGGGGTGCCTACATATATGTCACTTAGAGATATTAATCCTGACAATATCGCTTCAATACAAGTATTAAAGGATGCATATTCAGCCAGTATTTATGGAACACAGGGAGGAGCGGGAGTTATCCTGATAGAAACAAAAAAGGGAAAGGCTGGAAAGGCAAAAATAACTTATAACGGGTCCTATGGTTTTTCAGACTTTATAAACAAGGTGCCAATGCTAAATACCCAACAATATGGTCAGGCACTTTGGCAGGCAGCAGTAAACGATGGACAAGATCCCAATGCTGTTACTCAAATTTATAATTTTGATTGGCATAAAGACAATAATGGAATTCCGGTTCTTGACAAGGTAACACCCCGCAAATACCTGAATGCCGATTCCACTATGATTGCAGCTAACACTAATTGGTTAGATGCTATCTCTCAATTAGGAATTCAGAATAACCAACAACTTACTATTTCCGGAGGCAATGACAAAGGCACTTCTTTGTTATCGTTGGATTATTTTGAAAACCAAGGCACAATGATTTATACAGGCTTCAAAAGATTTAGTGTTCGTGTCAATACAAATTATAAGGTGATAAACGACCATTTTTCTATAGGTGAAAATCTTGAAGCATCTCATTTGATAATGAATGATCAAAATGTAATGCATGATGCATTGGTTGAACCACCAATTATTCCGGTCCATACCACAGATGGGGGATGGGGTGGATCCGCTGTTGCACTAGGTATGGATGATTACTGGAACCCCGTTAGAGAGCTTACATTAAACAAAGACAACGGAAATAAGTATAATAAAATTTTTGGTGATGTACATGCAAATGTGGACTTCCTCCAACATTTCACACTGCACTCACAATTAGGGCTCGTATATACCGATGGGTATCATAGAAACATTCAATTCACATTTCAGGAAGGTGGAGGGAAATTTAATCCAATCAGTAGTGTAGATCAATGGTATTGGCAGGAAGCAACACTTGATCTTGCTAATACACTCACTTATAAATTGAATAAGGGTAAACATGATCTGGCTGGAGTTGTAGGTATGGAAGCGAATAAATACGTTACTGAAACTATGGATGGAAACAGGCAAAACGTACAGTTTCAAAATTACGATTATGCTTATTTAAGCACTGCTACCGGCAACATGACTATGAGCGGAAGTGGTGATAAGTATAACCTGCTTTCTTACTTTGGAAAATTTAATTATTCTTATAATTCAAAGTATTTATTATCAGGGTCTTTAAGATATGACGGCTCATCAAAATTTGGTGTGAATAACCGATTCGCTATGTTCCCGGCTCTTTCAGCAGGATGGCGCATAAGTAATGAAGACTTTTTGGCTAATAGCAATACAATTTCTGATTTAAAACTTAGGGTAAGCTGGGGTAAAAATGGAAGCTTGGCGAATATCAGCTCATTGGCCGCCCAAACCTATTTTGGTTCTAATTATAATAGCACTTCTTACAGTATTGGTGGAAACGAGACTGGAAACCTTCCTTCAGGTTATTATAGAGTTCATACAGGGAATGACAATTTAAAATGGGAATTAACTACTCAAACAAATATTGGAATTGATTTCGGATTCTTTCATCAAACAATTTCCGGTTCATTGGATTTATATAAGAAATATACAGACGGCATGTTAATACAACCTCCTTATTTGGGAACATTCGGTGAAGGAGCATATCAATATATTAATGCAGCAGATATGACTAACAAAGGAGCGGAGTTATCAATTCAATATCATAGTGACAGGTCTAAATCTTTCAACTATCAAATCGGAGGAAACTTAAGTTATAACAAGAACGTGGTCAATGACCTGCCAGCTTCAGTCAAATATACTTGGGGCGGTACTTCTCAAAAAGGAGATGGTATAGAAGGCCATCCCTGGGGATCGTATTATGGCTTTGTAGCTGATGGACTTTACCAGTCGCAAGATGAGGTTGATAATACTCCGGTGCAACCGGGAAAAGGAGTGGGGAGAATTAAATACCTGGATCTTTCCGGCCCCACTGGAAAGCCTGATGGTAATATTGATTATAATTATGATCGCACATGGATCGGTGATGGTCCGACTCCTAAAATTGAGTACGGGGTATCATTCAGTGCTTCTTATAAAAACTTCGACTTTTCCATGTTCTGGCAAGGAGTTGCAGGGGTTAAAGTGTATGACGGATGGAAATCATACAGTGATTTTTGGAACGTATGGGTACAAAATGGCTTTAATCATCCCACCCGTGTGCTGGATGCATGGACGCCGGCTAATCCAACCTCCAGTATTCCTGCATTATCCCTCAATAATGTGAATGATGAATTAAGAATGTCTACCTATTTTATTGAACCTGGAAGTTATTTAAAGCTAAGAAACGTTCAATTGGGATATAATTTTTCAAAAGGCTTTATTTCAAATTTAGGAATGGAAAAGTTTTATTTCTATGTAATGGCGGAGAACGTTGCAATGATTAAGAGCAAGAAGTTTACGGGTCCTGATCCTGAAAATCCGGCTGGAAGCTCATACAGTAATCCTTATGTACGGCCCCAAATTTTTAAAGCCGGTTTGGATGTATCATTCTAATCGAATTACCAACAAAATATTTTGACCTAAAAAATTAAATAGATGAAAAAGACTTCAAACTATATGCTGTTATTATTAATTGTTTTTTTAACAGCAAGCTGTAAAAAATATTTGGATGTTACACCACAGGGCGTGGTTACAGGAGCAAATGTAAGTACAGCCAAGAATGTCGATGGCCTTGTATTAGCCGCTTTTGCATGGATACCGCATGAAGGAATTATCAATCAAAAATTGAGTCCCTGGTTAGCCGATATTAAATCGGATGATTCCTATAAAGGTGGAGGAGGAATAGGGGACCAGATTCCCTGGTATCAATGGGAGGTTTTTTCTCTGAATACGCCCAGTACTGGAAATAACGATGGTATTTGGTATGGTCAATATGAAGGAGTTTCAAGGTGTAATACCGCGTTACGAGCTTTAAATTCAATTGATGAAAATGATTATCCGAAAAAGAAGGAAAGAATTGCTGAAATGCGCTTTTTGAGAGGCTATCTCTTTTTGGACCTTAAGAAGTGGTATAAATGGATCCCTTATTTTGATGAAAATGTTACCAATGATTCAATTGCAAAAATTCCTAATCACCCGGATTCAGCGAAAAACGATTTGTATTTATGGCAAGACATTTATAACGATTTTGCCGCTGCAGCAAAGTCATTGCCGGATGTGCAGGAGGAAGTTGGGCGTCCAACTAAGTATGCAGCAGAAGCAGAGATGCTGGAGTGTTTAATGTGGATGGCTTATGAGGAGGATGATAATAACAAAGTAATTAACATAAATAAGGATAGGTTAAACCAGGCATTAGGAATTGCGAATGACATTATAAATAGTGGACAATATAGCCTGGCTCCCGACTTTGCTATGGACTTTTCTTTTGCCTACGACAACAAGTCACCGGAATCAATTTTTGAATGGCAATACTCCCACGATGATGGCACTCCGAATGGAAATTTAAATGGCGGCACGCCTTTAAATGCTCCATGGTGGCCGCCTTCTTTTAGCTGCTGTGATTTTCACAAGGCTTCTTATAACATGGTAAATGCTTTCAGGGTTGGAGCTGATGGATTGCCACTTTTTGACAATTTCAATAATGCTGAAATAACCAACAAAAAAGAATACTTTGCAAATAATAATTGGGACCCAAGGATAGGACATACTGTTGCCATTCCGGGCCTTCCATGGAAATATCAAACAGATCTTCTCTTTGACAGCAGTGGCTCAAGAGACCCAAACAATTATGGTTATTTTAATTCGCTCAAAGAAAATGTAAAAGCAAATAGTCCTGGTTTGGTTAATTTGTTTTGGATGTTTAATTCAAAAAATGTAATTGCCATCAGGTATGACCGGGTATTACTATTCAAGGCAGAAATATTGATCCAATTGGGAAGAGAACAGGAAGCGTTACCTATTATCAATCAAATCAGGCAACGGGCTGATAATAGTCAAGGAGAGTTAAAATTTGCTGATGGGTCTCCTACCTTGCCTTATAAGATATCGCTTTATGAGGACGGAGTAAATTGTAATTGGACGCATGATTTGGCATGGAAAGCACTTATGTGGGAAGACAGGCTTGAATTTGCAATGGAAGGTGAAAGATGGTATGATCTTGTACGATGGGGAATAGCTGATCAAACATTAAATGCCTATTTCGAAAAAGAATATCCCCGTGGACGCCCCTGGATGAAGGATGCTCATTTTACTTCTGGCCGTGATGAATACATGCCGATACCCCAACCTCAAATGAATTATTCATTTGGTGTTTATAAACAAAACGTAGGTTATTAATATCAGATATTCGGAAAAGAAGTTCAGTACTTGAAATGATTTATGTTAACCGCAATAAAACAGCGACTGGAAAAAGTGTATGTGGCGGGTAAGCCCAAAAAAAGGCATCATATTTCTCAAATACAGCAATCGTCAACGGTATGAAGATAAGTTTAATAATGTTTGCAGGCGTTATAAAGAAACATCGATCTTTTATTGCAAGCCTGGTTTTAAATTTAATTATTGGCATTTTTTTCATTGTTAAAACAGGATATACACAAAAGACAAAGATTACTTTGAACAGTGAGCTGGGAAGATTGTATGATATGGAAGAATTGCCGAGGTATATCAATAACAGTCATGAATGGCAGAAATCATCCTATGATACCACCGGAAATAATGACGACGGTTTTAGTGGTAAGTATTCTTTTGTCCGAAAAAATCCTGATGGCACCCTCGTTATTTTTGAAGCCAAGGGTGCGGGAGTGATAAACCGTATTTGGACGCCCACGCCCAACGAGGATACGCTTGATTTCTATTTTGATGGCCAAAGTGAACCGCGCTATTCAATTAAGTTTAGTGATCTGTTTTCAGGAAAAGTATTTCCATTCGTAAAACCAATTTGCGGAAACCAACTGGGAGGCTATTTCTGTTACTTACCCATCCCGTTTCATGATGGTTGTAAAATAGTGTCCAGGGGTAAGCGCATGCAATTTTACCAATTACAATACCGTCAATATTCAGAGAATTACGATGTTCAGACTTTTGATCCTGATCTTACCTCCCTTGAAAAGGCAACAATAGAAAAAATAAAGAGGCTTTGGGAAAAGAAAGAGAAGAATGTGAAAGATTTCTATACAGGTGATGTAAAGACGATTAAAAAAGAAGCCGAACTGAAAAGCGGCGAAACTTTAAATTTACTTGATCTAAATCACGGGGGCAGGATTGTTGGCCTGGAAATCGAACCGTCAGACGTATTTGCCGGTGTAAATAAGCAAATAGATTTGAGAATCACCTGGGACAATGAGAAAACGCCTGCCGTGTATGCACCGCTGGCAGATTTTTTTGGTTATGCATTTGGAAAACCGTCCATGCAAAGCCTGCTTTTAGGATCATTCGAAAATAAAAATTACTGCTATTTTCCTATGCCATTTGACCAAAGTGCAAAAATTGAACTTCTTTACAGGAATTCCTCCGGAAACGCTACTAATGAACCAATATCTGTGCATGCAGTAGTTTATTATTCAAATATCAAAAGAGACCCTTCGACAGAAGGAAAATTTTATACTTATTGGAATAAAGATATAAATCCTAAGAAGGGTAGTCCGCATATATTTCTTAAAGCGCACGGCAAAGGACATTATGTTGGAACTATATTACAGGCGCAAGGCCTGATTCCGGGGATGACAACTTTTTTTGAAGGAGATGATTCGACATTAATAGATGGGATAATGAGCCTTCATGGAACTGGCTCCGAAGATTATTTTAATGGGGGATGGTATGCCCTTTTGGACAGGTGGGACACTAAAATGAATCTTCCCTTGCATGGTGCGCTGGATTATTCCCTGCCATTGAGCCATACGGGTGGCTATAGGTTGTACCTTAACGACAAACTATCTTTTGCCAAAAGCATTTATCATTCTATTGAGCATGGCCCTCATGGAAATACGGTTCCTGTAGACTATACATCATTGGCGTTGTATTATTCAGATAGGCCTGTTGCTGAAATCATTAAGCCAACCAATCAATTGAGTAAGATCTATTTTCCTGATACAATGATGATATACCCGCAACTCATGAGCTTTTCTTTTGCAGGTGATATCTGTATTAAACCTGGTCATAGAGGGTCTACTTTTACTTCAAATGACCAGGGTATGGTGCGCATTTCATTAGCGGAAATCCCTTATGGACATTATAAGTTATATGCGGATATAGAAAAGGAACCAAACGGCGCTGAAATATCTATATGGCAGAGGCAAACACGCATAAGTGATTGGCTATCCGTAGAGTCGAATAAAGAAGAAGCTCAACCTCGGCTTTTTCTCTGCGATTTAGATGTAGGCGATTTCAGGAATACGCTGACCATACACTTCAAAACAAAAGGAAATAACAACAGCCTGACTCTTCAAAGATTAATTTTTGTTAAAAACGACTTTCCGATAAAGACAGGTGAGTTTGGGTCAGTGAAGGCGGATGCGATTGAATGAATAAATGCGAAAATAATTGGTACTAAAAACGGTCCGGATTAAATATTTTACGAATTTGTTGCTTTACTGCTCAAACTCACATAATTTAAATTATACCAAATGAAAGAAGAAAATAACCGTCGATCTTTCATAAAGAAAGTAACCATAGGCAGCATTGGTACGGCTATCATGCCAACCGCTTTTTTAGCAGCAAAGAGTCCCGATAAAAAAGACAAGCAACCGGACTCTGCTCAGAAATTTGAAGATTCGGATAACCATAATTACAATGGCACCTATAAAGGAGAATACCTGAACCGCCTGGCGTTTCCAATCGGAGGTATTGGTGCCGGTATGTTCTGCCTTGAAGGAAGAGGTGCTGTTTCACACATGAGTATCCGCAACCGGCCCGAGATTTATAACGAACCGGCAATGTTTGCAGCCATTAAGGTAACAGGCATTGAAAACGGTGCCAAAGTAATAGAAGGCCCCGTACAGGAATGGAAGATTTTTGGAAGTCGCGGCTCCGGTAATGGCGATGCAGGCAGCACTTATGGGTTGCCACGATTTGACCAGGCTGAGTTTACTGCTAAATTCCCGTTCGGTACGGTAAAACTGGTCGATACCGATCTTCCTTTAGCGACAAAAATAACAGGCTGGAGCCCTTTCATTCCTACTGACGAAGACAACTCCAGCCTTCCCGTAGGTTCTTTGGAATATGAATTTAAAAACACCGGTACAAAAACCCTCGATGCCATTTTTTCTTTCAATACCAAAAACTTCCTTGCTACCGAACGCGAAGCAAAAAATACCATTCAACCCTATAAGAACGGTTTTATTCTGTCACAGGAAGGTGATAAAGAAAAACCGTATTTGGAAAGCCATTTTGCAGTATTTACTGATGATAATAATACAAAAGTTGACCATTGTTGGTTTCGCGGTGGTTGGTGGGATCCGTTAACAATGGCATGGAACGACATTCGTGACGGCAACATCCAGTCGAGAGCAGCGGTTGAAAAAGATGCGCCGGGTGCCTCGCTATTTGTTCCTTTTTCACTCGCTCCGGGTGCAACTAAAACCGTTCGCCTGTTATTTGCCTGGTACACACCGCTCACTTCTATGCACATCGGCGAAGTAATGAAAGGTGAAAAAGAAAATTGCAGTTCAGAATACGGTTGTTGTGCCGGCCCTTCAAACCTGGGAGTGGCAACTGGTAAGAAAAATCCATCTGCGGATTATTCTCCCTGGTACAGTAGCAAATTTGATAACGTAGAGCAGGTAGCGGATTTTTGGAGAAAAAATTACCCGGATCTATATAAGAAAACCAAATTATTCTCAGATTCTTTTTATAAAAGCACGCTTCCGCCTGAAGTAATGGAAGCGGTAGCAGCTAATCTTACCATCATCAAATCACCAACCGTACTTCGCCAGTATGATGGACGGTTATGGAGTTGGGAGGGATGTGGCGATGATGCAGGTTGTTGCCATGGCTCGTGCACCCATGTATGGAACTACGCACAGGCAATGCCTCATTTATTTCCAACTTTGGAACGCTCATTAAGAAACACTGAATTTTGCGAGAACCAAAACCTGGAAGGCCACCAGGGATTTCGTGCCAATCTTCCTATCAGTCCTTTGAAACACGATTTTTATGCAGCAGCCGACGGGCAACTTGGCGGAATCATGAAAGTTCATCGTGATTGGCGCATCAGTGGTGATAACGATTGGCTTGCGCGGATTTATCCCATAGTTAAAGTGAGTATGGATTATTGTATCCACACCTGGGATCCGCGAAACAAAGGCATCGTACAGGAGCCACACCATAATACTTACGATATAGAATTTTGGGGACCGGATGGAATGTGCACCAGTTTTTACCTTGGCGCCTTAAATGCAATGGTAGAGATGGGTAATTTCCTTAAGAAAGATGTTTCTAAATACAAGGATTTGTACGAAAAAGGCAGGAATTATATTGAAACAAAATTGTATGATGGCGAATACTTCATCCAGGAAATAGAATACAAAGGATTGAACGCACCCAACCCGGCGACAGCGAAATCTTTCGGCGGTAATTATTCTCCGGAAGCAATTGCGATGCTGGAAAAGGAAGGTCCTAAATATCAATATGGAAAGGGCTGCCTCAGCGATGGAATTCTTGGCGCCTGGATAGGAAGAATGTGCGGTATGAAAGATTTCATTGATCCGGAAAAAATTACCAGCCATATCCTGGCAGTTCATAAATACAACCTCAAAAAGAACCTTAGTGAACACGCCAATCCGCAACGCCCAAGCTATGCAATAGGAAATGAAGGCGGACTATTGTTATGTACCTGGCCAAAGGGAGGGAAATTGTCGTTGCCGTTGGTGTATAGCGATGAAGTCTGGACGGGAATCGAATACCAGGTGGCTTCTCATCTGATGCTAATGGGTAAGGTGAAGGAAGGTCTTGAAATAGTACGCTATTGCCGGGATCGCTATGATGGCCGTATCCGCAATCCATTCAATGAATATGAATGCGGCCATTGGTATGCCCGGGCTATGTCAAGTTATGGAATGCTCGAAGGCTTGACCGGTGTACGATATGATGCAGTGAATAAAGCTTTGCATATTGATTCAAAGATTGGTGATTTTATAAGTTTCATCTCCACGGCAACCGGGTTCGGTAACGTGAGCCTGCACGCAGGAAAACCGAAACTCGATGTGGTGTATGGAAAAATTGACGTTGATAGAATAATAATGGGTGGCAAAGAAATTAAGGTAGGATGACTGTGAAAAAAAATATGATCGTTTTTTTTCGCTACTCAATGCGAAATTCCAGGGGAGAGGTAATTGAGCATAACATGGACGGGTTGCCCAAGTGTTATTTACATGGTTCGCAGGGAATATTTCCTACCCTCCAGGTTCAGTTTGAAGGGTTAAAGGTTGGTGATTCTAAAACGATTTACTTGAAAAGTGATGAGGGAATGACCGCAGACGATTACACATTTAATATCATCATTGATGATTTGCGGACGGCAATGGAAGAAGAACAACTTCTTGGTTATCCTGTTGTGACTGATAATTCAATTTGTGGCCCGGGTTGCATTTGCTAAAGAAAGTTTGCTCTTCGGGAATAAATAAAAGAGATTATGAAAATTCATTTATTAAGTGGTTTTTTAGGTAGTGGAAAAACTACTGCCATTCACCAGGCTTGTAATTATTTGAAGAAAGAAGATGTGAAGGCAGGTGTAATTACCAACGACCAGGGAATGAGACTTGTAGATACAGGACTTTTTGAAAAACTGAATATAGCCAACAGGCAGGTATCAAACGGCTGTTTTTGTTGCAACTACGATCACCTGGAGCATGGGGTGCATTCTTTGATGGCAGTTGACCAGCCAGACGTAATATTTGCAGAATCTGTTGGATCCTGTACCGACATAGTTGCTACAGTAATGAACCCGCTGTTGCAATTTCATCCGCGCACGGCAGTCACTCTTACAGCCCTTGTTGATGTCCGGCTGCTTCAGATGTTATTGAAGCCGGGAACCACCGCTTTTAATG
>DASTXM010000172.1:0-7490 GCA_035765495.1 Hanamia sp. | reverse complement strand
ATTCAAATACTTAAACTTTTTTTCTATTCCTTCCTTATTAACAGGTGCTGGAGAATTGGCATCCCAATAATGATAACTACTATCATAGTATGTCATTTCTTGTTTTAGGTCTCCGGCTTTCCAAAGTTCCATAATTGTGGTTTCTGTTTTCCACACAGCTTTTTGTTCCGCAGTCCAGGCCAACTGCGCGACAGCCGAAGAAACAGTACCTATCATAAGAAGAAGGAAAGCAATTCGAATTAGCATCTTCATATTGAGAAAGTTTAAATATGCATTGTAAGTCGAACCAGTCACTATCTCAACACTGCAATATCAATTAGAACATATGCCAAATCATTGCTCCCGACGGCCACGCATTGGCGATGGCTGGGCATTCAATGATTTTTCAGCCGGAACAAAAGTACAGTAAACGAACAAATAGTTGAGATTTTGATTCATAGCTCAATAGAGAATTTTCAGCTGCTACTGCTGCCCAATAGCTAACAAAAAGCTGATAAAATGTACGTTGGGCCTGCTATTGCAAATGCCCAGCTATTGCGCTTGTTGTGTGCAGGCTTTACTTGTCTAGATCACCCCTTAACTCATTAGTTATAATGTTCCGCAATTTGGTAGCATTCCCAAAATCGATTGGTCCACCATAATTAACTCCTTTTCTAATAACGCTGAAGCAGACTTGTGTTTCATCATATACTAGATCTATTTGGTAGTCAACACTTTTATTTTTTTGGTAAATGAACGTCATATAGTTATCTGATTCTACTTCTAAAATTGCTGGTAGTCGTGCAAATGCTGCAACAATAGCAGCGTGTTTAATCTTTGAAGAATTATTGTTTAAAACAGTCGTAATTCTATATTTTTTTAAGAGTTGATATATACTGATAATAGAAATTGCAAGGACACATAATAGAATATATGTTACGCCTATCGGTATTTTATTGCCAAGCTTGTCACTTTTGATATTTACATAAACTATACAAAATAAACTGCTGCCTGCTACAGAAATGGATTGAACCCAATAACCAACTTTTTCTGATTTGGTTTTGTTCCGTACATGAATATTAAATTCTTGAACTGTCATTTAGGGCTTGCGACACAATGGCCACGCATTTATGCAGTCCTGGAATTAATAATTCCTGTCTCTGCCGGAACCGTTGCCAAATTTATAATTTAAAGTAACCTAAAAAAACTGTTGAGGCAGTTAAGAAAGTAGTCAAATTAAACATTTATCGGTTTCCTTTCTTTTTTCCCCAACTAATTAATACTCTTACTCCGTCGGCTACAGGCATTGTTGAATGAAATACAATCTATTTTTCCAAATCGTTACTGCCCGTTGTTTTTCAACTCCAATTTCATCATGATGTCTGTTTGCTCATCGTCACCCAACTTGAAAACGTGTTTGTCAAATTCGACAAAACCATTCTTTTTGTAAAAGTTGATTGCTCTTGGATTTTCTTCCCAAACACCTAACCAAACGTAGTCCGCGTTCTTCTGTTTCGCTATTTCGATTGCCTTTTCAAAAAGCAGTTGTCCAACTTTTTTCCCGTGAAACTCTTTCAAAACATAAATCCGTTCGATTTCAACTGCCCCTTCATCCCTTAGTTCAGTTTGTGATTGTCCGAAGTTTAATTTCAAGTAACCAATTACATTGTCATCAATTGTAGCAAAGTAAATTTCAGCGTTTTTGTCGTTGAGTTCAGTAGTTAGTTTTTTTACAGAAAAGCCTTCTTTCAAATACTTTTTCATATTCTCTTCTGTGTTGCCAGCTGAAAATGTCTCGTAAAAAGCCTGTTTGCCAATTTCTTGCAATTGTTTTATGTCTTTTAATGTTACTCTCTTTATCTTGATATTATCCATTCTATTTTGATTGCAGGTTCTGCTTCATGTATTCAGCTGTAATTCGTTCATTCGTGTCCGTACTAACAGAAAGTGTATCTATAATTTTTTGTTGTTCGTTGTGTGTTTTGTTTTGGCTCAACTTCTCTTTTGCTTGTATTTCCGTAACATCAATTTTAAATCCAACGATGCCCGTCATTTGACCTAATCTATATTTTTCTGGTAAGCGGCTCCATTGTTCCCGATAGGATACCTCGTAGTTGTCAATAGTGTTTTCAAGTAAATCAATGACGTCTTCATGACTGGTTATCAGATGTCCCTTGCCATAAGCGTGAACAGATATATAATTCCAGGTGGGAACGTTCACATCCTTCTCGTAGTTGGTTGGTGAAATGTAGGCATGAGGTTCGTTAAAAATAACTAAAACTGTACTGTCCTCAATATGTTTCCATTGCTCATTTTGTTTGGCAACATGCGAATATAACATCAACTTATCTTTCTCCTCTTTTATTACAAATGGAAGATGCGATGCTATTGGAAAGTCGTTTTTTGACGTGATGAGTGTAGCAAAACTAAATCGCTTTATAAACTCTACGATTTTCGTCTTGTCCGTCATCTTATTTATGTTCGGTATATACATTTTCCTGATGTTTCGGTGTTTTAAGGTTGCCACTGACGGCCACGGCTTTGTAATGGGTGGTATTCAATGAAAAGTCGAAGATAAATACAAAAAGCCAATATTGTTCGTCTGCTGGAACGATTGCTGATAGCGAACTACAGCCGATTGTTATTCTTTCAGGCAGCCTACTTCCAACCTAATGTAAGGTGCCGTTTTGGTCGTCTCACGTCAAAACGCTTTGATTACTTAAAATAATTTTTATAATCGTCCTCAATTTCAGTAATGTCCGCATAATGCGGCTTTTTCTCTGGGTCAAATAAATACATTCCCCACAAATCGTTTAACGTGTCAAGCCTCACAACTTGCTCCTTCTTGTCAGACTTTACGAACTTCAAATATTTCTTGCCTTTAGCGTCCATAACTGTCAAACCTTGTTTCTCTAAATATTCTGCTGAAATATTGATGTAATAAATATAATCGTCTGCTCCTGCGCGGAAATCTCTTTCTCCAACTTCTTTCATTCGTTTTTCCATTTGTGAACTGTCAGGTTGAAAAAATACTGCCGCTTTTGTGTCAATGGTTAATGTGTCTCCATTTCCTTCAATCTTCTTTATGTCAAGATTTTTTTGTGGTAAATGATTCTTTATTGTGTCGGTCGTTGAATGTTGAACTTCAATTTTTACTTCTTGTTTATTGTGTGGGCTCGCACAGGATGAAAGTGTTAGAATGTAAAGAAGGAAATGTCTAAATAATGGTCTCATGGAAATGGCAGCTTACGGCCACCCATTGGCGATGGCAGAGCAATTTATAACTTTCTGCTGGAACGCACAACGAACAGGCAGGGGGCAATTAGTATTCCTTTCTGCGATTATTTGTTCATTTGCTGAAAGAAATGTTTACTCTTTCTTACCCGGCAGCGGCTGATCTAACATACAACATCACTATCTAATATCCAACATCCGACATCACCACATCCGACATCCAACATCACTTGAAACTTCCATACAATATCTGCTCAAATTTCTCCTCGAGGTCGCCGTGCGAATTCGGAGTTTGCTGGGTCATGAATAAGACGATCAGGTGCTCCTTTGGATCTGCCCAATAAGTGGTTCCAAAGAATCCGCCCCAATCAAAAGTACCTTCGCTTCTTGAATGATCCGCACTGCCTTTATCACTAACGATCCGGAAGCCCAATCCAAAATAATTGGTGCCGTCAAAAGTAAAATCGAGTTGATTGTGCAGCATCATCTCTGTTACTCTTTTTGAAAGGATCCGTTTGCCATTATAACTGCCGCTATTCATGATCATTTGTAAAAACACCCCATAATCCATGGCTGTAGAGGAAAGGCCGGCGCCTCCTGAAAAATAATGTTTGGTGGCCAGAGGATAATTGGGATCAACGCCATAATCCTTTTCAGTCCACGGAATTACACGCTGCAAGGAATCTTCCGTATAAACGCTTGTAAGGCGGCTGGCTTTGGAGGCCGGCAGGTTGAACCAGGTGTCGTTCATTTGCAGCGGAACGAAAATCTTTTTTCTCAAAAAATCTTCAAGGCTTGTCTTCGTGATCACTTCTATTACAGCGCCAAGCACATCCACGCTCAATCCGTAACGCCATTGGGTTCCGGGTTGAAAAGCCAGCGGTAATTGGGCGAGCTGATTCATTTCATCTTCCAGGTTGTCGTTGAAAACGCCCAATCCTGAAGGAATGTTAGCCTTCGCATAAATGGCAGTCATTTCTTTGGTGCCAATGACGGGATAATCGATGCCGGACGTATGAGTCAGAAGGTCTTTGATCGTTACCTCTCTTTTTGCAGGAAGGGTGGTGTAAGTGGTATCAGCAGCATTGAATTGATCCAGCACTTTTTGATGCGCAAAGGCAGGCAAATATTTTGAAACCGGATCCTGCAGAGACAATTTTCCTTCATCATATAAAATCAATATTCCGGCGCTTACAATCGCTTTTGTTTGGGAAGCAATCCGGAAAATGCTATTGGGTTCCATTGGTTTTTTCGAAGCAACATTACTGTATCCATATCCTTTATTTTGAATCACTTTTCCATCCTTCACGATCAGCGTAACAACGCCGGGAACCCAGCCGCGCGAAACATATCCGTTGATGAGCGTGTCAATATCCGAAAGCCTTGTATAATCAACTGTTGGGTCTCGGGGTGTGTTGTTTTTAATAACCGTTTGTGCCTGCAGCAAACAACAATAAAAAGAAAGGAACAAAGTACCCATAATTTGATAAAGCAGTTTCATCTATAAAAATTTTTATCGAATGTAAAAAGAATATTATGATTTCAATAAACAAACAAATAATATGAATTCCTTTACTGCATCGTTTTCGGCAATTGCTAATGGGCAACATGAGCAGGATAATCTTCACATTCGCCAATTGTTGAATTTTTCACATTTTCACAATGTTACATTTTCTACCTTTATACTCACTCAACAATTATTATCACTAATGGCAAAAGCAACAGTTAAACCAATGATCACTTCTCAACAAATTGAAGAAGCTTATATAGATTACGTATTAACCAACAACGAACCTCCGAAATCAGTGTATGATTTTGCAAAAAAGCTGAACATCACCGAGGCAGAATTTTATTCTTTTTATGCTTCCTTCAATGCGATAGAAAAATCATTTTGGACACGAATTACCAACCAGGTAATTGAAAAAGTAAAAGAACAGGAAGTGTGGGCCAGTTATTCTTCCCGCGAAAAAATGCTTTCATTTTTTTATGCCTTTGTAGAATTGCTGAATACGAAAAGAAGCTTTGCCATTTATACGCTGAAAAAACATTCAAAGAAATTTTCTTCGCCTGATGTGCTGGCAGGAGTAAAACCCATCTTTGAAAGCTTTGCGGAAGAAGTGGTCAATGACGGATTGGATTCAGGCGAGTTGGCAGAAAGAAAATTTTTCAGCAAAAGATACAAAGACGCGCTTTGTCTTCAATTTACTTTCCTGGTCAACTTTTGGGCAGACGACGACAGCGCCGGTTTTGAAAAAACCGATGAAGCGATTGAAAAAGGAGTGAATGTAGCATTCGATTTGTTTCAACACTCTCCTATCGACAACCTTTTTGAGTATGGAAAATTTTTGGTAAGGAATGGAAAATTCAGAGAAAAAATGGGAATCTAAAAAATGAAAATACAGGAATCCATGCCCGCTACGAAAGTAGAGCGTTCTGCAAAATTTGTAAAAACGGGTTTTCAGATCGGTGGCAATTACATAAAACACTATTCAAAAAAATTATTTAATCCAGATCTTTCCCGTGATGAATTAAATGAAGACAATGCGTCAGACATTTACAATTCGCTCAGCCAGTTAAAAGGTTCGGCGCTTAAAGTGGCGCAGATGCTTAGCATGGATAAAAATGTGCTACCAAAGGCGTATGTCAATAAATTTTCCCAATCACAATACAATGCACCGCCGCTTTCCGGCCCTTTAATCACCAGGACTTTCACCAAAAGCTTTGGCAAACGTCCTGAAGAACTTTACGATACGTTCAATCCGGTTTCTACCAATGCCGCTTCAATCGGGCAGGTGCACCAGGCGTCTTTACATGGAAAAAAGCTGGCGGTAAAAGTGCAATATCCCGGCGTTGCAGACAGCATTTCTTCGGATTTGAAATTAGTAAAACCATTTGCCTTTCGCTTACTTGGAATGAACGAAAAAGAGTTGAATATTTATATCAAAGAAGTGGAAGAACGATTGCTGGAAGAAACCGATTATGAGCTGGAAGTGCGCCGCTCTATCCAGTTTTCAAAAGCGTGCAGTAAATTGAAAAATGTAGTTTTTCCAACTTATTATCCGGAGCTTTCTTCCGCCAAGATCATTACAATGGATTGGATGGAAGGATTGCATTTAAAAGAGTTTTTGGCAACCAAGCCATCACAGGCTTTTAAAAACAAGATCGGGCAGGCTTTATGGGATTTTTATCATTTTCAGCAGCACGAATTGAAAGCGGTACACGCCGATCCTCATCCCGGAAACTTTTTGATCACGCCAGATAAAAAGCTTGCCGTTATTGATTTTGGATGTATCAAAGAAATTCCGGAAGATTTTTACGAGCCTTTCTTCGCGCTGGTTTGGAACGGATTGATGAATCACAAATCCGCTACTATTGAAGCTTTCAGAAAGCTGGGAATGATCCAGCCGAATGATACGCCACGGCAGGTAGAATTTTATTATAAGTCTTATAAAGAAATGATCTCTTTGTTTTCGATGCCTTATGCCAGCGAAACATTTGATTTCAGCCAGCCACAATTTTTCGAAGACATTTACGAATGGGGCGAGAAGATCACGAAAATGCCGGAATTCAGGCAGCCACGCGGCGTTAAACATTTCATTTACATCAACAGGACCAATTTTGGATTGTACACGATCTTAAACGAACTCAATGCCACTGTGAACACACAAACCTTTAAACCGGTGGAGAAAAAAGAGAAAATGAAGCTGCAGCATTCGTAAAAAAGAAGGTTGCTGTTGGTCATCCACCCTTTTTCTTTTCATTTGAGAAAGAAGGAAGTTCCCAATGATATTTCAAAGCCAGCAAACGCAACATAAAACAAACGAGGAATCCCGCCGCAAAAGTCCACTTGTTGGGAATACCTAAATAATGGCCGCAAACTACCACCAAAGCACCCAGCATTGCCGCTGAAGCATAGATCTCTTTTTCAAAAATTACCGGAATCCTGTTCAAAAAAATGTCCCGGATAACGCCGCCGCCCACAGCAGTAACTATTCCCAGCAAAACAGCCACCTCATTGTTATGGCTGAAAGCCAGCGCTTTTTCTGCTCCTGAAACAGCAAACAGCGACAATCCCAAGGCATCAAACAGCAATACCGGGCGATTGAACAAATGTAAAAACGAATCGAGGAACATGCTAATGATAGCTGCCGAAACTGACACAAGAAGATAGCGCCAGTCTGCTAATCCCGCCGGGGGAACCGCGCCGATAAACACATCGCGCATGATGCCACCGCCACAGGCAACAGTAAATGCAACAACGAGAATGCCAAAAACAT
>DASTXM010000171.1:0-13356 GCA_035765495.1 Hanamia sp. | reverse complement strand
GATAAAAGCCGCAGAGCTTTTGTCGGATTCAAATAAAACAATTAAACAAATTTCAAAAGCAACAGGATATAAATACTACAGCAATTTTCTTACAGCATTTACCAAATATCACGGGATTCCCCCTTCACAATATCGGAACCTCTTTCACCAGAATAACCGGCGCTGATTGAAATAATATCGTAGTATTTCCGACACTTACTCTCTCCAGTTGGTCAATTACAAGTGATTTGATATTCGTCTCCTGTTCGATTCGTTGTGTAACAGCAAAAGTTGAATTCTTACACCACCGGCCAAATGAGCTTATTATACTGGATTCTAAAGCTTCGGATCTGACGTATCTGGCCGCCTGTGGCGGATGGAATTGGCACCTTTTCCTTATTGGAACGTTGTCGAGGCTTCAGCGGGCCATTACCCTCTGCCTTTCTTGATAAGTATAAATAAGAACGTCCGCGGCTTAATGCCTGCGGTTATAATAAAGACAATTGAAAAGGGAAAAAGTATTGCTTTGGAAAAGAAAATTTAAAAATTGCTTACATTTTAAATATGTTCACTATATTTGCTTGTTCACTGACAGTGAACATCAAATTTTTATGAACGAAAATCAGATTATTCAGACAGCATTAGGTAGGTTCACCGAGCAGACGGGGTTTAGGGTCGACTGGAAACCGGCGAAAGGTGAAATGGACGGAGAAGCGGATTTTTATATCAATAATGAAAAAGTTCGTGTTTTTGGGGAAGTAAAAAAGGAGTTCAGGGTCCATCACCTTGAAAACGTAATTGAACTGGCCCGCACGCACCGTCCCTTCATCGTAGTAGCGGAGACTATTTTTCCGGCAATAAAAGAGATCCTTCGTGAAAATAATATCGGTTATATCGATACTGCCGGAAATGTTTACCTGAAGACCGGCGGAAAATTGTTATGGATAGACGGAAACAAACCCCGGGAACAAAAAATAATCACGAACCGGGCCTTTACCAAAACAGGCCTGAAAATGGTTTTCTATCTCCTCCTCGACTTAGAAGCGATTAACTTGCCTTACCGAAAATTGGCGGATGCAACAGGAGTAGCACTCGGAAACATTAAAAATATTATTGAAGGGCTTAAAGAAGCAGGATTTATTATAAAGATTAATAAAACTACTTTAAAGATACAAAATAAGGAAGCACTTTTGGACCGGTGGCTCACAGGCTTCAGGGAAACCCTCAAACCGGCGCTGCATTTAGGCACTTACAGGTTTTACGATAAAAACCGGTTAAGAAACTGGGAGGATCTTCCGTTGCCTGTACCGGCAACCCAATGGGGTGGTGAACCCGCAGGACAGGCCATGACGAACTACCTGGTGCCCATGCATTTTACTGTCTATACCCACCAGGAGAGAGAACTGATCATTAAATGGAAATTAATACCTGATCCTGCCGGAAATGTGAAGGTGTATGAAAAGTTTTGGAACGATGAAAGGTTTGACGGGAAGCGATTCGCCCCTCCCTTAATAGTATATGCCGACCTGATGGAAACGGACGACCCAAGGTGCCAGGAAACTGCCAAGATGATTTATGATAAATATTTAAAGAATGAATTTAAGTAAATTAAGGGAGGGTGAACTAAAGGAGATTTTCGACCCACTTGAGGAAGCGTTCAGTGCAACAGGGGTAGACTTTTATATTATAGGCGCTCTGGCAAAATATATCTGGTATGCCATGGGAGATGTGGATTCAGGACAGACTAAGGATGTTGATTTTGCTGTTTTGGTAGGAAGCAATGAAGACTATGAGGCTATTAAGAACTACCTTAAGGATAACAAGAATTTTGAAGACTCAAAGGAAAATGCTTTTGTATTGTTTTCGCCCTCCGGAATGCAGGTTGATATTCTACCTTTTGGTACGATTGAAATTGATGATAGTGTTACATTAGCCGGAGGTAGCTTAAATAGCATTAAGGTCAACGGATTTCAGGAAGTATACCACTCAGGAACAGAAGACGTGCTCCTGGAAACCGGCCACCATTTTAATGTCGCTACTTTACCCTCAATTGTTCTTCTTAAATTCATAGCGTTTGATGACAGGCCTGAAGTACGAACAAAAGATGCAAGAGATATTGCTGACATAATACACCATTTTTTCGATCTGCAACCAGACGTTATTTATGACGAACATTCTGATCTTTTCATTAATGACTCTGAAGACACAACCTTGCAGGAGATATCAGCAATTGTTATCGGAAGGGAGATAAAGAAAATCATTGCAAGTAATGTCGCGCTTAGCAAACGAATTCAATCTATATTAAAGGTACACATAGATAAAAAAGAAGAAAGCACCTTCGTAAAAAATATGGTAGCTCAATCAGGCTCAACGGTTGAACAAATAGTATTGCAACTAAAAAATATATTGGATTCAGTAGCCAATGATGCATGACCGGCAAAATTATTTCGCAAGATTTTTCTTAAAAATTTTGTCGCGAAAAAGCGAAGCGCAACAATTTTGTCGATTAAAGCTCTAATTCCATTAACTCTTTTCCCGGCTCATGTATTGCCGTTTCGATCTTTTTTACCTGGCAGGACGAGGTTTGGTTCTCAGGCCTGTACCTCTTTACTCCCCCGGAAGTATCCCCACCCAAACCTACCTGTCATTTTTTCCTTTATCAATGATTGCCTGGATGTCCTCGAAGCGAAACAACCTTCGCGCTCCAACCTTCACAGAATCGACATGTCCCTGCCTCATCCAGCTGTACAGTGTCGGCTTGGTAATTCTGAAAATTAAGCATACTTCGGTAACTTTCAGCAGCTTTGGCGTCAGCCTGCTTTTTAATGCCTGGAACGAGACCCGTTTGTCATGGTGTACTATCAGTTCATCCACCACCTCCCGCAACTTTTTCAAGAATTCATCCCGATCCATCTGGATTAATAAATTTGAATTTGCCATAAAATTTTTTTGAAAATAAATTTACCCGTCTTGATCCTCAACTTGCTTTGACACTATCCGCGTTTACATACCAGTGTTCGTTCAGCAAAATGTCTGGCGCACTCTAAAAAAATCCACTCGCATATACATTGCGGCCAGTGTAATATATTTCCAACTTTACCTTGTGCATAATTATAAAAGTAAAAGATGAAGCGAAAGAAAATATTTATGTTCTTCTATACTTTGTTTATGCAGCTAAAAACAAACTGTTACTCGATAATACTTTTATAATTCAGCCAGGCAATTCATGGTGTCTGATTTCATTTACAGGAATACAAGCCGGGCTGATACTAATTGTGTGGAACTTGGCTTTTTATTAATGGTAACGGTAAAGAGTACGCGCTTTTTTACGCTACTCAGTTCCTTGGCTTTTTATTAATGCTAACGGTAAAGAGTACGCGCTTTTTCGGACTACTCACTTCCTTGTGCCTGTTGATAGTTTTTTTCCGGCTATATCTCAGGCATCTGTTTATCGGGTAGTCTCCTCCCCTGCTCCTGTACCGTAACTGGCGGTTAAGCGGTAAAAGAGAATTGGTGTTTAATTTTTTTTTGCAATTACCGCGATAGCATTTGTGATGGAACAGAAGAAAAGAAGCGGTGCCGGCGATCAGCAAAATCACTTCAATCATAAAAATATTTCGCGCGAATAAGGAAGCAAGCTGAAAACCTTTAAAAGAGTAAGCAAACATTTTTAACCCCGCTGCGAAGCCGTAAAATCGGGCTTCCGGCAAAATAGTCATTATTCATTTTTAAAATAATTTTTTATGAAAAAGATCAAAGTTTCATTATTCGCTGTCATTGCCATTGTTATGGGGATTGCAGCTAGTGCCTTTACCCATAGGCATGAAATTATCAAACATCCGGCAACACTCACATGGTTCAGCTTTACAGGTAGTGACCCGACTGACGCTGCACAGGTAAAAAACTCGATGAATTATACCTGGACCAACGGGCAGGCCTGCAGTGGCTCAACCAATAAGGTGTGTGCCGTAAGGGTTGATGGTATTGCTTCGCCGGGGCAACATCCGTCATCTTCCTTCTCTTCCACTTTACAAAGTGAGTTGCAGGATGTGATCGATAACACAAACAGCTATCCTGATATTACCCAAAGGGTACAATAGGAATAACTGCAAAAAAGGTAGCCATGTTGTTATGGCTACCTTTCACTTTTATGGGTTTTGTTTGATTCCACTTATATCAATGATCTTTTGTGGAATTAACGGAACGTATTTGATCTCCCCCTTTGGTAACACATAATTGGTACCATCTATAATCCTTTTTACTTCTGTTGCAAATTCCGGTTCACTGTTTAATCTCTTCATGTCTGTCCATCTTGTGCCCCTGAACAATAACTCCTTTCTTCTTTCATCCAATACGATTCTCAATAAGCTGTCCTGGTCAGAGGTGGTAACAGGAATATAGGTTCCGGCACGTAAACGATTATTAAGCAAGTGGTTTATATCACTCTTTGCCTGGCCTGTTTCACCCAGTCGTGCGGCACATTCGGCCCTTATTAAATATTGTTCGTCAGTTACTATCCCCGTGAAAGAATGACCGTTCCCATTGTTTGCAGTCCCATCATAATCTCCCTTAAACTTATGGCTTCCGTCGTTATTTCGTTTAAAGCAAACAACCTTCCTGAGATCATCGGCACTGTATGAGCTATAGAGGTTTGAATCTATCTTACAAATTGAAGGGTTTAGTGGCTGTGCCGGAAACGAAATCGCCTGGAAGATCACTTCATCATTAAACCTCGCAAAAGGAGCTGAAGCATTACTGTCCAAAGTATTATAATCAATCAAAGTATTGGCCAGTTGCAGGCAGGAATCTGCGTATTTAAATGCCTCTTCATAATCAGACATCGCCAAAAATGTTCTTGCAAGTGCACCATAAGCGGCGGCTTTGGAAGGACGCGATTTTATGTTCACCTGCAGGGGTAAAAGCTGGGCGGCCTGTTTGAAGTCGGCAATGATCTGCTGGTAAGTTTCTTCAAGTGTTGCTCGTACAGACCTTTCGGTGAAGTCAGTCGAAAGCCGTAAAGGAATTCCCAAATCGGTAGATGCGGTTGTCTTGTTGTAACCTTTGGTGAATAGCTGTGCGATTCCGTAATGAAAAGAAGCGCGAAAAAATAAAGCTTCACCTTTTATGTTATCCGCCGTTGACTTTTCAGAAGTATTCACTGATAGCGATTTGAGTGATTCGAGCACGGTATTACAGGTATAGATGGAGTTATACGGACTATTCCAGTCCTGCGTGTTTGTGGCGTCCTTTTGCCAGATATAATAGCTGCGTTGGTCTGACCTGTAAATGGAAGCCCAGTTATTTGAGAGCAGGTAATAGTTGTCAGAGAGCACACCGGTTCCTCCGGGGAACTGAGTATTCATACCCCTGTAATAGTCGAGCAATCCCTGCAGATCATTTAAACCGGCAGGTGTTGCCAAGGTTGCATCGGGCTTTGCATCGAGATACTTCTTACACGAGAATGATGTAATTATGACCAGCAATGTTAACAAGTGCTTACATGTTTTCATTTTAGAAATTTTAAGGTTAAAAATTAGTTTTGATACCGAATGAAACATTAAGCGGCGTTTTTAACCCTGACGGAAACTCAGGATCAATTCCGGCATCATTGGCTTTCCATAATAGAATATTGAGGTTTGAGACATAACAAAACGCTTCAAAAGACTGGAACCCTGTTTTCCTCAATATATGTGCTGGTGGTTCAAAGCCCAGCCGGATGTCATTTAGACGAACATGACCGCCGGGTTCGACATGCACGTCAGCATATTGGTAAAAATTATCGCTCATGCTGTTTAGCGGATAATTCATAGCAGGAACATCGGTTTTTTGCTCATCCCCCGGTTGTTGCCAGCGGTTCGCAAAGTCAGCCGGTGCTTTTCCATAATAAAACAGGTAATAGTAGCTTAATGAAGGCTTACGGAAGTAATAGCCCAACCGGTAAATGATATTAAACGAAAGCGAGAGACTCTTCCAGGTAATGGAATTCCGGAAAGAGCCGAAGCATGTGGGTACCGCTGAGCCACTTATCACTTGTTGGTCAAGGGGATTGCTCATTAGAGAATCATAGCTGGTGCTTGGTTTCCCATTTAGGTAACCTGCCGGATTTCCTGAGGCATCGAGGCCGGCCCATTTGTAACTAACGATTTCATAAGGACTATATCCTACAAGCAGCGTGATCAACTGACCGTCATTCACAATTCCATCTGTTGGAGAAGGAAACAGATACTTGGTGAGTTTATTTTTTACTGAGCTAAGATTGAAAGCAGACTGCCAATTAAAAGAAGCTGTTTTGATATTTATGCTATTCAGGATAATATCCCATCCTTTCGCTTGCATATTGGCTGAATTGGTAATGAGGAACGAGAATCCTGCAGTAGGATCGATAGATTTTGCAGCGAGGAGATCTGTACTGTATTTTTCAAAATATTCAATACTGCCACTTAACCTGCTGTTACGTGAATTGAAATCTACACCCAGGTTTATTGTTCGCACCTTTTCCCAGCGCAGATCAGGATTTGGATGGTTTTGGATGTTAGCATAAGGCAAATTCGTTATCGGTTGAGAATTTGCAGGATTGAAAACGAGTGTTGTAAGGGCAGAAACCGAGTGGCTTACATTCCCGGTATACCCGAAGGTAGCCCTGAGTTTGAGGAAGGGCAGCCAGTCAAGGTGATAGAAGTTTTCGCCTGATGCATTCCATGCACCACCCACTGACCATAAGGGAACTCCCCTTTGATTGGCTTTTACTCCAAATAGGTTTGAAGCGTCTTTCCTGAAGCTGCCGGAAAGAATGTATTTCTTTTTATAGCTGTAAATCGCATTTCCATAAGCTGAAACATACCGGTCGAGGCGGTTGCTAAATCCGTCGTTATTGGGAATGAAACTATAACCGGCAATGTTATCGAAAGTAGGATAATAGTTTACATAATCAACGGCGCTGTGATTCAACCTGTCATCATAGCCATATGTACGGTAACTGCTGCCGGCAGAAAGCGATTGACGAACCTCTGCACCGGCAATGATGGCCAGTGAATGTGCAGCATGAAATGTCTTATTAAAATCAAGTTGCGCCCTTGCACCATAAGCGTTCAGGCGGTTGTGGCCTTCATCCAATATTCCTCCGTAGGGCACGATATACGTTACATTGTCGCCATCCAGCTGGGTAAATTCATTAATAAAATTTCTTGCCATGAAAGAGTTTATATTGTAGTAAGCTGATGACAGCAACTGGTTGTTTTGATAATGGTATTTTACTTCTGCCTTCAGAGCTTTTGAGAAGGAATATCCGAGGCCGATATCCGCTACCAGTGCATTGGTTGTTGTTGTGCGATCCAGGTTGTTCAATTCATCAAGGGGATTGTATTTCCAGTTGAGGAGATGACCTGCGCCGGCGGTATCAGTGAAGGCACTGCTGTACATGTAGTCCAGCCAAACGGGCGCACCGTTGTCGTCCACAAAGCGGGTATAAGGATAAAGAGACTGGTAGCCGCTTATCAAAATATCGTTATAGCCACCCGGGCTATTGTTTGTTCCATTTTCTCGCGTATATCCCACAGAAACATTGAGCTGAAGATTTTTTAGCGGAACGAATGAATTGTCGGAGCGAAATGTAAGCCGGTCATTCTGGTTGCCGGCAAGTGTTGAGCGCGTGTTGTCATATCCCCCGGAAAGCCTGTAGCTAAAAGTCTTACTGCCGCCGCTGAGTGCCAGGGAATATTGTTGCGTCACTCCCTGCCTGTAGAGATATTTTTCAAAATCATTTCTTACATCCAGTTGCCTCAAAGCATCGATTTTGGAGGACGCCTGTGACGAGGTGAGGAGGCCCGCTCGCTCGTCGGCCAATATTTGTACAACGGGAGAAACGGGAGGATAATTATAAGTGTTAGTGAGGCTAAAATCATAAAAGCCCTGGTTAAAAAGATATTGTTCCACATCAATATAATCTGACGTGGAAATGGTATTGAGGGATAACAAATCCGGCTTTGAACTAAAAATCACATCAGTATTAAAAGAGAGTTGCACCGGTTTATCAAACTTTGCCTTTTTGGTTGTAATTACTATTACACCATTGGCCGCCTTTGCACCCCAGATAGCTGCGGCAGCAGCGTCTTTAAGGATTGTAACGCTTTCCACATCGTTCGGATTGATATCTGAAATTGATCCTTCATAAGGAAAATTATCAAGTATGATCAAAGGAGAAAGAGATGAATTATCGATAGAACTCAGGCCGCGAATCTGTAATGGTGCTTCTGCCCCCGGTCGGTGGTCGAAAAGAATGGCACCTGCCGTTCCGTCCAACCTTGATAAAATGCCTGTACCGGTTTGCCGGTTAAAAACCTTGTTATCAATAGTTTCATAGGAACCCGTTGCAGTATATTTTTCCACGTGCTGGTACCCCGTCGGGATGTCGATGTCTGCCAACACCTGTTCATCTTCCTGCAGTGCAATTTGCAAGGGGCCGGCACCTGAAGAATCGATATTGATCACAAGGGGTATGTAGCCCACGTGGCTGAAGAATATGTATTGTCCGGGAGAAGCTTCCACTGAGAACTTTCCCTTTTCCGAGACGAGGACAGAAGTTTTTGTTCCCTTTATGTAAACTGTTGTGCCGGGTAACGGCCGACCATCTTTTGTGGTCACGGTACCTGTAACCGTAATTTTTTGCTGTGCAAAAAGCCCGGAAGACAGGAAGACTGTTCCAAGTATTATCAAAAATATTTTCATTTCAATTGTTTTTAATTATTTGATTTAGGGTTTTCATCGATTTGCAATAGCGTAACCAGCCTTTTCTCTAGCGATATCTCAAGGCCATAATCCGGTAATTTCTTTTTAAGGAAGTCCAAGTTCGAGCAGTCGTTCCATGTAAGGCCGCTCATTCGTCTTTCGTTTTCACCGATTCATTTATTACAGGAGTATTGCCAAAATCCTTGTTGAGAAAGAAAAGAATGTCATCTATGGAAGCATTGCTTTCGGGATCACCGTTAACCGGTTTTTTATTTACAGTAGTTTTTCCCGGCAGTTTTTTGATCACCCAACAGTTGACCGTGTCCGATTTCAGTGTTGCATGCAGTCCCAAATAAAAATCAAGGTCACTTATAATCTTTTTCTGAATGGAAGAAGAAGGCCTATTCATTGGAAACACTCCCTGGTAGCAAAAAGTATTTTTTTGAAGCCATTCCTTATAATAGCCCAGCTGCTTACTGTAAATGAAACGTTCCCGGTTATGCGTACTTAAAAGGATAAAGGCGGGCGCCAGGTGGGGAACTGAAAAGGCCTTTCGATACAGGTCGATCAAAGGAAGATTGATCATCGAGATACTAATCACCTTACGTAATGAGTCCTTAACTTCTTTGTATCTTGATGGAACGTTATCCATATAAGCTGTAACTGCACTGTAGGATATTGAAGTGGGATAACTTAAAGCGGGCACCACCAGTTCATTAATGTGCAGGAACGGCTGGTCATATTGAAAGGCCGTTATGTCTCGTTTTATAGGCAGATTAACTTGCAGGTTTTGAATAATTGCCTTGACATTTTTTTCCACTATGTACTCCGGGTAAGTAATTGCCAACACCTTTTGGTTTTTGATCAAAACTTCATGGGAGATATAAGTGTGAGGAAACAGTTGTGAAAGTGTTGTATCGGCCGCCATCACGGGCAATTCCATTCCGGCCATGTATTTTCTTTTCAAAAAGTTCTTTACCGATTCGGCAGATTCAGGAGTAACAAGGAAAACCTGTAAGCCGTCTTTGTACTTTCTTTGTAAAGAATCGAGACGTGGAAGGGCACGGATACAACTCACACAACCGGTGGTCATAAAGTCGAGCAATACGAGTTTGTTGCCGAGTGTTGAAAGTTGTACGGAAGCGTTGTTGTAATTGAACAAATTTTCAAAACAAACGTCCGGGACCTTATCCCCTATCGCCATTGGCTTTATCTTTTGACCACTGCTCACCAAAGGCCATAAGAATATCATCAAGCAATAAATAACTTTCATTGCAGTTGTTTTAAAAATTAAAAATTGAGTATTACTGTTAGGGTAAAAACCTTGCTACGTAGGCCCTTTGGGCTTGCACTCAAAAGTTTCTTTGAGCCATTTTACGTACATTATCGTTGCATGATTCAACATAGGAATAATCATTTAGATTCGGCATTATTTTCCTGCCCTGGCCGCGTATATCCACCAACGGGAATTTTAATCGGCGGGCGATCAAAAATCTGGAACTGTTTAAAGTAGAAGCACCGGTTGAGAACATCTGTCTTTAGGACGATGCGAAGGAACTTTGACGGCGCCAGGCCATTTACCTGGTATTGATCTTCCAGCACCTTACGGGCTATTTTTTCCGCTTCATCATGATCCTCAATTATTATAGTTGCATACCGCAACAGGAGCGGGTAATAATAATTAATAGTAGTGGCAGCGGATGGGTTAATATTTGTCATTCTAAAAAGCAATTTTTAAAGCACTTTCATAAATTAAAACACAAGCAATACAACAAGCAATCATTCACAAAAACCGGCAGCTATGCCCCGGCAAGATTACCGGCGCGTTGCTCTTTTTGATACTATACTGCTGATATGGAGAGCAGCTGCCGGAACTTTAACACAAGGGTTTCTCTAAAAAAGATCAAACAGGATCTTTAGGTTTTTGGGCATACCGCTTTTGTATAAGACCAACCTCGGTTGTCATACACGACTGGTGCAGGCGCAGCAGGGAAGCGACGGGCACATTTACAAAGTCATATAAAAAAACAGCATACATTTATATATCTTTAAAACCAATAATCAAATAAAAGATCACCGGCAGCCGAACGCCGGGCGCCGCGCCACAGCAATCGTTGCCTCACTAAACCAAACATGAGAAGAAAACGTCAGCCAGGCACTGCCGGTGGGTATAACGGAGATGGTTATACGCTTTTATTCCGGATTGCTATTCGGGATTACGTTTTTTCTGTGCGTATTTGGTTTTTATATCGCAAAGGGCTGCGCCATTTAAGCGGTTTAGCAGTTTGCAATTTTTATTTTGGTTGAATGAACTTCGGTCCTGGCAGTTGAAGAGAGGAAAATGCAGGTAAGGTATTGGAAGGATGCTTAAGATAAAATTAAGAGCGGGGCTCACTTTTTGATTTACGGAACCTGAGAAAATGCCCCGAACACAAAATGAGCGTCCGCTCCTAAATAAGTTTATGTTTCTCTTTTGTCTCATAACCTGGATTTCTCAGGTCCCCGATAATGAGATAAAAAATAATGTCAAATTTAAACACTTAAATTTATATAACAAATTTTTTTTCAACGCTATCAGATGTTTTATATAACGTTCTTCTTTTTGTTATGTGCCAAAATATAAGAATATTCAAGAAACAATAAGAGTCGGTGAAAATATAAGAACGCATCGCGAAAAGGCAGGTTTTACACAAGATGATTTGGCTTCAATGACTGGATTTGCTAAGAGTACAATAGCTTCAATAGAAGCAGGTGCAAATACTGATATTAGTCATTTAATTGAAATCGCAAAGGCAATAGGAGTACATCCAAAAGAAGTTTTTAATATTCCTTTTGAAATTGCACCTAGATATAAATTATCTCCAAATAGAATTGACCGGGTTTTAGTAACAAAAAAAATCAGAGATATAATTAATGAATCTTCTTTTTTTTATAAACCAAAATTAGTTCGAGAGGTTGTTAATTATTTGTATGATGAGACTGGTTTAAAAGTCAATCCTACCCATATTTCAGTTGTCTTAAAAAGATTCTCACAGGAAGGTAAACTAAAATATAAAAAGGAAGGCCGGAATAATCTGTATATGGTAAAAAAGAAAAAAAATCGAGATGCTTAAATAATTGAAATTCTTTTTAGGCATAATTCTGAAACTATCTCTTTCATCTTTTCCATTCTTGACAATAAATTTTTTACCTCATCATCTTTTATAAAATAATCTTGCCTATATCTAGCGTCAATGTAACCTCTTTTCAGTAGATCGAAAAAATGTTTTTCTTTTTTATTTTGCTCAATGGGAAACAATAAAAAAAGTTCAATTGATAATTCTTTTGCTTGTTGCCTTAATTTTTTTAAATTATGAGTTTTAGGCTTATACCCAGTAAACACAAGTAAAACCGTATAATAGAAACTTTCAGCAGCCTGATGAAGATTAAAGGCTGCTAATTTTATTTCACCTTCGTCAATGCAGAATTGAACAACTTTTAAAAATCCTAACCCTCTTTCAAACCAAATATCAAAGTAATTTTCTGCGATTATTTTTTGTTCTTTTTGGCTAAGGCTTTTTGGAGTGGCAAAATGTGTATTACCAGAATCAAACAATAAAATTCCTTCTTTCACAATATCACTGAAGAAATACTGACCAAAGGAGAGGCCTTCATTTATAAATTCTATATCGTGAATTTCAACGTTAACAGGGGGTCCAATTTTTTCAGCTCTTGTGGTTATTTCATCATCCAACTCATATGCTTTTTGAGGACTGTCTTTCATTACAACGAGGAAATCGTAATCGCTGGTGTATTCATAAATAATACCCTGACCACCTACATATTTATGTTCCACATAGTTCCCTTTCGCATAGCTTCCGAATAAAATAATTTTCTCAGGGGAGGCTACCTCTTTTATTATTTCCGCAACTTTCAGTATTTGGTCCTGCTTAGTTTTGGGGAGATGTGATAGGGAAGTTTTCATTGGATAAAGGTAAATTTATAAAATGAAATTATTTCGAATTCGAATTGTGAGATTTGTCTTATCAGAATCGGTTTTAAAGTGAATGAATAGGCACACAGCTTAGAAGGCTGTTGATCTATAAGCAATATTCACGTTTGAAGTGTCGAGCGGAACAGAGAAGGTTTTCCTTGGAATGCTGATAAGTTTTGTATAAATTGTGTCGGCTGAAACTCTAAAGAACCCTTACACTGCTATGAACATTCTTGAAATACAACTTGAAAACTGCTTTGGAATTGGTAAGCTTAAACATAAATTTGAGTTTGGAGAAATTGCCACAAATTCTTTTCTCATTTATGCTCCAAATGGGACGATGAAAACTTCTTTTGCAAAGACCTTAGACCTTATTGCAAAAAACGATATTAAATCAATGCCATGTGACAAAGTATATGAAAATAGGGCAACATCTCATACAATTAGTGTAGATGGAAATGCAATCGACATTGCCTCTATCCTGGTTGTTAATGCTGAAGACAATAATTATGATTCCTCGAATAAGATAAGTTCCTTTATTGCAAGTAAAGAGCTAAAAAAAAAATACGATGTTATATATTCAGAATTAGAAACGCAAAAAAGCGAATACATAAAGAAACTAAAGCAAGTATCCCAAAGTACGGACTGCGAAACCGAATTTATAAATGCATGTAGCAATT
>DASTXM010000170.1:0-90922 GCA_035765495.1 Hanamia sp. | reverse complement strand
CTGACGCCCGAAATAGTAAACTCACCCTACAACCGGATGCCTGATGGCAGCAGTTTGCAGAACCACATTATTCTGAACCAAAATTATTATTATGGTCTCAGTTGGATGATCGCTGAGCTGGGCAAATTAAAAGACAGCGGTTTGAGAATTGAACTTTTGGAAAAAACGATTCGTAAGGTTTATAAGGCCAAAGCCAATGTTTCACAACTCGCCTATTCCCTTTGCGACGACCATCAGCCCTCGATCCTCGAAATCCTGAATGAAGCAGAAGGAATTACCAAAACATTTTTTGATGAAGATGTTTTGGATCATATTGTCGTTTCTGTTTTTATTTCCTGATTAGAAATTTTGAATGATTCTAAAAATAAAAATCTGAAACGGATTAAAATCCATATCTGTAAAACAGTCGAAGCAGGCTCCTGACTTGGCCAGTCATTCTTAAAGAATAAATCATAAAATTTTCTTCGTTTACTGGTAACCGTTATTTTCATTGAGCTTAAATGCTTCCAAAGCCGGATTAGATTAATTCCATCCGGATGCAACCATTTAAGAGCATCAATGATCTTGTAAATCACCGGCCTAAACCGGATTATACCAGAGCCATAGGCTCGAACAACCTTGTAACACCCGATTTTAATCCGGTGACAGTATCAAAAGAATGGAATGAGAGCCGTAGGCTTGGCACATTTATCTGGAAATCGATTACACATAACCGTTAGTCCACCTTTTTTACCACCAACACCCTGAATGTTCCCGGTATCATCTTCGGCCTTCCTCCTATTCCATTGTTCTTTTCAAAAGAGGCAGTGGGCAGGAAAAGCGCACCGTTGTCCTCATCAATGGCAATGGTTCTTGCACCCGGCTGTGTAGGATAATTTCCAACAACGGAAAAAACATTTGCATCTTTTTCTTTGATTGCAGTTATGGTTGCGCTCCGCCCGTTGGAAGAGAAGACCATTTTATCTTTGGGATTAAAAGCGACACCATCACAACCTTGGCCAATCGGGAGTTTGTCAACCACTTTCCCGTTTTCAGCATTCATCACCACAAGAGTTCCCTGGCATCCTGCAAATAAACGGTTTGTGCTTTTGTCAATCACAAGTCCGGTAGGATCTTCTCCACCATTCAGCGACCAATGATCCGTAACCTTGTATGATTTAAGATCAACTGCTTCAATTTCGTTTTTGTCTTCAATGTTGACAAACAACTTACCTTTTCCATCTGAAACTGCCGTTTCCGGCTTCCCTCCTACTTTAATCGTTTCCACCACTTTTCCTGTTGCCGGATCAATCACCGAAAGATCATCAGAACGGCCATTGCAGGTAACGATCTTTTTAGTGAAAGGTTCGAAGAAAATGGCATCAGGATCTTCACCGGTGGCAACCTGCCCCGTTACTTTATCACTTTTCAAATTAAAAACGGTTACAGTATTTAACCTTCCGTTGCTTGTAAACCCTTTTTGAAGCCGCTCATCAAAAGCAATTCCATGGACTCCGGTGGTGTTGGGAATTACACCTAAAGAATCACCATTTTCCTCGTTCAAAATATTTACCTGCGTTGAATGTGAAACATAGATCTTGCCGTTATGAACGGCAATATAATCCCAAAACCCATCCCCGGAAACGGGAAAAGTTTTTACCACTTTGTATTGTGGTGTCTGTGCTGATAAAATGCCGGAAGCTGCTATCAGCAATAGCGATAACAATAGTTTCATAAAATTTGTTTTATAGTGTGAAAGTTTTTAAATGATACTTTGCCTTGTTACTTACTACTTTCTACTTCCTTCCCCTTCACATTCCTGTATTCCAACCTCAGCATTGAAGGAAGAACGATCAACAATAAAGGTAGTGCGATAATGAATCCACCAATCACTGCGATAGCCAATGGCTGATGTAATTGTGCACCGGCTCCTATTCCCAAAGCCAAAGGCATCAACGCGATAATCGCACCAAGAGCTGTCATCAGCTTAGGCCGCAAACGGGTGGAAATGGCATAAACAACAGATTCATCCACGGATTTATCTTCAAGCGTTTCACGAAACTGCAAAAAAGTAAATATGGAATTTTCACCGATGATGCCTACGATCATGATCAGGCCCGTGTAACTTCCCACATTCAAAGGTGTATTCGTAATAAGCAGCGCAATGTAACTTCCGGCGATGCCCAAAACCGCAATTATGAAAATGGTGATAGCAGGCTTTATGTCCCTGAACAAAAACAGGATCACCCCAAAAACCAGTATGCTTGATGAGATCAATATCATCAGTAATTCTGAAAAAGATTTTTGCTGCTGCGCATAATCTCCTCCGTATTCAATGGTATATCCCTGGGGTAAATGAATTTGACTGCTGAGCTTGCTTTTTATGTCCTTAATCGTACTTCCCAGGTCACGGTTCTCAAGCCTGGCCGAAACGATCCCCATTGTTTGCAGGTTTTCCCTGTTGATCTCTGCGGAACCTTTCTTAAATTGAATAGTCGCTACCTGCTTCAACAATTTATAGCTTCCATTTGGCAAAAATATCTTCGTGTTTTCCAATTCATCAACCGTTCTCGTCCGGCTTCCCGGATAGATCAGCCGGATAGGAAAAACCATATTATTCGCAAACACATTTCCGGCAACATTTCCCTCAAGTGCCAGCTGCACCTGCGATTGAAAGTTGGAGGGTGTGATCCCGTACATGGCCAGTTTCTTAAAATCAGGAGCAACACTTATTGAAGGTCCCGCAATTACGACCCCATCGAAAACATCAGCCGTACCTTTCACTTTATCGACGATATCACTGACTTGTTTCGAAAGTTCATGCAATTTTTGATCATCATCACCGAAGATCTTTATTTCAATCGGCTGGACGGAGGTCATCAGGTCGCCAAGCATATCGCCGATCACCTGTCCAAAATCAACACGCAATTCCGGCTGTGAGGATTCAATCCTTTTTCGAATTTCTTCGATCACCTGGTCGGTACTTTTCTTACGGTTCTTTTTCAATTGAATCAGATAATCGCCTGTGTTAGGTTCAGTAATAAAAAACCCCATTTGCGTTCCTGTCCGTCGTGAATAAGCTTCCACTTCCGGGGTTGACATGATTATCTTTTCAACTGCATGCAATTCCCTGTCTGTTTCTTCCAATGAAGTTCCGGGAATGGAAGTGTAATCGAGCACTATACTTCCTTCATCCATTTCCGGTAAAAAACCGGTTTCGAGATGGGGCAAAATGAGAATAATACTGGTGATCAATGCAGCCACAAATAAAAAGCTGATCCATGGCCTGAGGATGAACCATTTTACCCAACCTTGTCGCGGAACTGATTCTTTCTTCTCTTCTTTTTTTACTTTTTTCTTCGTGCGTGAAAAAATAAGGTATATAACGGGAAGGCATATCCAGGTAACGAAAAAAGAACAAACCAATGTAATGATCATGGTATTGGTCATCACATTAAAATAGGCGCCGGCTACACCGCCCATCAGGAAGAAAGGAATAAAAATGACAATCGTACTAATGGAAGATCCAACCATTGCCGGGAACAAGTAATGTATCGCTTCATGAACAATTTCTTTATAAGAAGCATCCGGGTATTCTTCGTGCGTCCGATGTATTTGCTCTACGACCACTATTGCATCATCAATGATTAACCCGATAGAAGCGGCAATAGCGCCGAGTGTCATAATGTTGAGTGTGTAGCCAACTGCATACAACATGATCAGTGTAAGCCCCAGCGTAACCGGAATCGTGATTAAAATTGTGGCGCTTGCCTTAAAAGACTTTAAAAAAATAATTGCCACAATGATCGCCAGCAGCAAGCCGATCCAAAGGCTGTCGGTAACACTCTTCACCACTGTGTTTACAAAATCCGCCTGTATGTAATAGGGTTTTATGGTAACTTCCTTGGGAAGAATTTTTTGCAATTGCTTTATCTTCTCCTTCATTTGTGCAGACATGTCGATCAGGTTGCTGTTCGGTTGTTTTACAACAGCAATCAAAACACCTTCGTGGCCGTTGGCATTGATCTTAACGTATTGCACGGCTTCGTTTACCTGCACTTCCGCAATATCTTTCAACAATACCGTTCTGCGGCCATTGCCCGACACAATTACGTTTTCCAGATCCTTTAAAGAGGTAACAGAAGCATCTGTGAGGGAAAGGTATAAATAACGGTAATTGGAAAGATATCCGTTTGAATTGATAAAACCGGTTTGAGCAAGTGCAGAGTTTACTGAATCAGGGGTAATGCCCAGGGCACTCATTTTTTGAGGATCCAGTTTCACCCAATATTCTTCTGATTTTCCTCCCATCACTCCTATGTCGGAAACACCGGGCACCTGGCTGAGAAATGGTTTAACGGTATAAACAGCCAGTTGCTTTAATTGTATGGGCGAAAGTGAATGGCTTTCCAGGGAATAGCCCATTACAGGCAGAATGGAAGGATTCATTTTTTCAACCGTAATATTCACATTGGCCGGAAGCGTATTCCTGATCTCTGCAATACGTGATTCAATTCTTTGCTTGCTCAGGTCAACATTGGCGTCCCAGTCCAGGAATGCAGAAAGCTCGCAACTGCCGCGGCTGGTTGTACTCCTGACATAATCCAGGTCAGGAATCTTTTTAATCGCCAGTTCCAACGGACGTGTAACCGTCACCATCATACGATCTACCGGCTGCAATCCTGCATCAGCAATGACCTTGATCTTGGGAAAAGTGATCTCAGGAAAAAGGGAAGTCTTTAATTTGGTATAAGTAAACACTCCTCCGGCAATGATCACCGCGATCACAACCGTAAGCGGGCTTTTGTATCTGGTGAAATAATCAGATCTCCTTTTTGGCTGTTCTGATCGTTTCACATTTTCATCCTGGTTGTCCATTCAACATCTTTTTACAAATATTTTCCAATCATTGCTTCCTTTGAGTGCTACTGTCACCAGGCGCATGCTGAGGTGATTGCACAATAACAATCGCTGTATCGCCCAATCCGTAATTACCTCCTGATAATATTTTGGTGTCCGCATCAAATTGTGGTTTCAAAATCTGAACCCTATCGTCTTTTTCAATTCCTTTTGTCACCGGCACTTTAACTGCAGTACTGTCGTTGATCAACTGCATCACCCAATACTTCGTTTGTGTCTCATCCGTTAGTACCGCTTCAGAAGGAAGTGTTTGTGCATCCTGAACTGCATTCTTCAAAATCTTTACGCGGGCTATTAAATCCTTGGGGATTGCATGACGCGGATTCACACTTATTGAATATTGCTGCGTTTGCGAAGCAGAATCAATCATTGGCAAAGAGGAAGAAATAACACCATTAAGCACTTCGTTGTCTGGCAACAACAGTTGCACTTGCTTGCCTATAGAAACATAGGGCTTGTCTTCATAAGGAACATTCATTACAAACACAAAACTTCGTGTATCGCTTACCACCGCCAGTTGCTCACCATCCTGGACATAATCTCCCTTTTGATGATCCACCTGCATCACATACCCCGGCGCATCGGCGTTTATAACATTAACACCAGAAAATTTAAAACTTGAATCGAGGCGGTTAACGGCATTACCTATTGCTGCGGCTTCTTTGGTTTTCAGAACAAACAATCGTTTTCCCTTTTGAACGTAATCTCCAAATTTTATGTTTGACTCCATGATGTAACCGTTCAGATTCGACTTCACTACATTTTGTTGCAGGAAAGTTGATGTTGCGTTCAATTCGATGGAGTCATTCATTGATGAATGCGAAACGGTTGTAACAGTTACAGGTGTTTTTACTTCTTGATTGGAATCGTCTTCTGAAGATGTGGAGGATGAATGGCAACCGGCTCCCAGTAAAACAACAATTAAGGCGAAGAAATAATTTGCCGGAACGCAACCTCGGGGGCCTTCGTGCTTTATTTTCATTCTGCTAAATAGATATCTTATCATGCAAGCATATTTTACAAATTCATGTTCCAGTAATTCAATTGTTGTATCACCTGGTATTGTGCAATTTGATTTTGAACCACCAGGTTTTTGGCAGTAATATAATTGTTCAGTGCCAGCACATAATCTGCTATTCTTATGTCTCCTGTTTCCAGCAATTTGCCATTCACCTTTATCAGCGTTTCCAAATAATTTATTTGTTTATTGATAGAAGTACTTAAACCTTTCAATTCATTCAACTGTTGCTGAAGCTGTTGCAACTGCTGTTCATATTGATTGGTAAAAAAGTCTCTTTTCCTCTGTAAAGTATTTTTCCTGAGGTCCAGTTTCTTAAAAGCCAGTTGTTTTTGTCCGCCATCGAAAATGGGAACCGTCAGGTTAATGCCGAAACTATATCCAAAATTTTTGTAGGGTGTAACCTGGAAGGCGGATTGATAACCGGCATCTGCAAACAAATTAACCTTTGGGCGGTATTGTACTTCTGCAAGACTACGCTCGTTTTCAATTCTTAAACTGTCGAGGTTATAACTCAAAAAGAAAGGCGATTCTTTGGCGTTTAAGTTGGGAATTACACGAAGATCGGGTGCATCAAGAGTTGCGGTTGAAGTGTCAACAATTCCTGCCAGGTAATTAAGCGAATCGTAGTCCATTTTGTATTGCACCTGCAATTGATTTCTTGCCAATTGTTGTTGCTGAAGTGTTACAAGAAATGACAAATAATCTGCTTGCTTGTACACGTTTTTTTGCGTCAAAATTTTCAATATTTTTTCTTCGTTGCTGAGCAATTGGATCACTTCATCATTTATACCCAGTTGAAGTTGGTCGCCATAAGTAGTAATGTATTGACTGATGATGGACTTTTTCAAATCCTGGTTATTGATGGCAATTGTATTGTTTATTGAATCATTTTGTAATTGCAGGCTTTCAAACTGCAGGCTTAAATTCCGCTTGTTGTAAATGTGTTTATTCAAAGCCACCAGCGCCGAAAGTTGCTGGCCATTGGTGATCACTTCATCATAACCCCAACCATTTACTATTGGCGCGTAATAGGCATTGCCACTGCCCGTCACTTGCCACTTGTTGCCTGCTACGATCAGCTGGCTGTCTAATTCGTTTTGTAAGATCTGGTTGCGCAGTTCATAGATCGCCGGGTTGTTTTGAACGGATTGTTGAATAAAATAATCAAGGTCACGGGTTTGTGCCAGGGAGGACGCGCAACAGGCAAATAAAAGAGCAGGCACAAATGATCTTTTAAAGAGCGATTGTAAAAGCAAGCGTCCTGTAAAAATGTATCCTTTTGAATTATTATCCGTCATTACGTTTTAAGATTCCTGGGGAGCAAACTTAAAAATCGATTTTGAAGAAAATTTGAAGATGCAAAAGGCGGTTCATGGTTTATTATTGCAGTAAACCAGGAATATTGAACTTTTTTTAATTTGGGAATATTTTTTGTTTCAATAAATTTCACATCAGATTTTTCACAGATTTGATGTTTATCTTTGCTTCGGCATAATATTAATAAAACAAACAACAATGTTGCTTCAATTATTACGAGTAAAAATTCAACAACTGATCGTAACTGAAAGTTCGGAAAGCTACCCGGGAAGTATTGCCCTTCCTGACGACCTGATTGAAGCTTCGGGCCTGAGGTTGTTTGAACAGGTGCATATTAATAACCTGACGAACGGCAACCGGATCGTTACTTACGTTGTGAGAAGCAACAAACCCGGTTATGTTTCTTTGAATGGTGCTGCTTCCAAATTGTTCAACAAGGGCGACAAAATTCATGTGCTTGCCTTCGGATATTTTGAAGAAGAAGTGGAAGCAAGAGGTTTCCAGCCAACGATTGTTTATGCGGATGAGCATAATAAGTTGATCGAGGCAAAAGAATACATTTTTTAGAACAACTGTAGTTGAAAAAGTTAATCAGAAGATTAAGCGACTGGTATCACTGGCCATTTTACCTTTTCTATTCCCCCCTCTTTTTTATTTGGTGCAAATACATCATTAAAAGCCGTGCAATTTGGTTTTTCAGCACTTCCAATCCAAAATTGACTTTTGGTGCTTTTGAAGGAGAAAGCAAAAAAGAAATGTATGGATTACTGCCCGGGAACTATTTCCCCAAGACCATTTATATCCGTGCCGCCGAACCACTGGAGGAAGTAGCAATAAAAATCAGGAATGCTGGTTTTTCTTATCCTTTTATTGTCAAACCTGAAGTGGGAATGGAGGGAATTCTGTTCAGGAAGATCGATAGTCCGCGTTACCTTGAATATTATCACAGGAATATGCCTGCGGATTATTTGATCCAGGAGTTCGTGGATTACCCAATGGAAATAGGACTTTTTTATTACCGTTATCCGGATGAAAAGTCCGGGGTAATAAGCGCACTCTTTGAAAAAAGATATCCCTGCATCAAAGGAGATGGAATATCCACCATCCGGCAACTTGCGCACAAGCAAAAAACTTCTATTACAGAAGAATTATTAAAGATGGATGATGCTGAACTTGATCGTGTATTGGACAAAGATGAAGTGTTCAACTTGTCGTTTGTGGGTAACCGTTATCATGGCGCCACATTTCATGATCTATCGGATCAAATCGATGAAAAGTTGTTACAGATCTTTGATGAAATTAGCCATCAAAGTCTATTTTACTACGGTAGGTATGATATCAAATGCGCTTCGATTGATGATTTAAAGGAGGGAATAAACTTTTCTATTCTCGAATTCAATGGTGCAGGATCGATACCCAATCACATTTATACGGGGAAATATACCATGCGGCAGGCATATAAGGAAATCGCCAAACACTGGGAAATCCTTTACCGCATCAGCGGCTATAACAACCGGCAGGGCTTGCCTTATTGGAATGTGTTTAAAGGCACATGCTTTTTGGCAGGTGCTAAATTGCATTTTCGTTATTTAAGAAAATGCGATAAAAAATTAGTGCTCAAAAGTTCGTCCACTGGAGTATAAATCATTTATTTCCTGAAAGTATAAACGATCCCCGGCTCCAGGTGACCATAGTTATATTGCAGGTGAAACGAAACCGTATTCTTTGCCTGCTCCGGCGCTTTTATTTTCGCATAACGGTGATAGTTATCCACTACATGTTTTCCTGTCAAATATCCAAGTGCAGCACCAACGACCACATCTGTGGTCCAATGCATATTTTCAGTGATACGGCTCACTCCAATTAGTGACGCAGCGCTATAGGCTAAAATGCCCACCCACGGTTTGTTTTTATATTCCTGGGCAAAAACCGTTGCTGCTGCAAAGGCTACTGTACTGTGCCCCGAAGGAAATGCGCTGTAGGTGACTTTCCCATTTGCATCGTGCTGCACTTTGGTGAAGGGGCCTAAAAATCTTGGAGTAGCTACTTCATTTGGGCCATAATACGAAGGGCGCGTTTCACCCGTCAGGAATTTTAATACCGTCTGAACAGCTGCTCCCGTTATGTAAGCCTGCGTCGCCAAAAGAGTTGTGGTTACCGTTTTTTTCTTTTTAAATATCAATCCATAACCCGCAAGGGCAGCAAGCGTATATCCTTCATACAAGCCTCCGAAGTTCGTGACGTAATGACTCAAATCATTCACCGAGGTATTTCTATTCTTAAATTTCAATGCAGCCTGCTGTATGGGTTTGTCCACAAGGAACAGTGCACCCGTACCCGCAGCAAAAATTCCAAAATTTCGCCAATCCTTTCCTTTCATGTGAAATGGCTTGGTGAATTCCTGTTTCAGATCGCTACCCAATAAAATGAAATAAGATTTGGGCGATAACTCTGTCCTCTTATTATATGCCGCCGGATTCGTGTTGTTGATTTGTTTACCCGAAGTATCCTTTTTCAGGCTGAGGCTGTCCAGTTTGTTCACCAGTGTATCTTGTGAAAAAGCGGATACATTCAGGCACAACAAGGGCAACATAAAGAAGTACTTCCTTAACAATTTCATATATATAATATTTCTTTTTCAATATGCTTAACAAGAAGCATTCCAAAGCATTCCAGGAGTGGTGAAAAGGAATTAATGAACGGGTGGTCGGAAGCTTATTTCAGTGTAGTGCCAACGATCTTTGTAACAATAATCTATTTTGAAGTGATAAATTTCAGTGATCGTTTTAACAATGGATAATCCAAGGCCGAGTGAATCAGGCGCAAGAGAATTCTTCTTAAACCTTTGAAACAATTCCTTACTGTCACAAAGAAGTTCATTTCCGGTATTACTAACCCTAAAAAAATTATTATCCAATTTCACCCTGATACTTCCTCCGTCCACATTGTGTTTTATTGCATTCGAAATAAGATTAGAGATGAGAATTTCCGCAAGAGTTTCATTCATCTTTAGTCTTACATTTTCGTCCACATTTTCTTCCATTCTTATCCCACGGGCAGTCAGCAGTTCTTCATAATCACATAGGTAACGTTTAAGCATACACGAAAAATCAACTGACTCCACATTGTCGAACTGCCTGTTTTCAATCTTAGCCAGCAGTAATAATGAACTGTTCAGGCGTGAAAGTTTGAGAGCGGCTTCATTTACCGACTGTAATACTTTCATATCATTTTCAGAGAGGTTTTCTGACTGGAGCAGCCATTCTATTTTGTTCGTGATTATAGCGAGAGGTGTTTGTATTTCATGGGATGCATTTTCTGTAAAGCTTTTCAGGTTTTCGTAATCCAAAGTCAATTTCCTTGTCAATTGAATAACTGTTTCATTCAACTCCGTGAATTCATCCACATCAGTCGGCTGTAATTTTATTTCATTCTTTGAAGTGAAATTAAATTGGGTGATTTGCGTGAGTGTATTGCGGAAAGGCGCCCATAGTTTGCGCAACAAAAACCTGTTGGACACAAAAAGGATCAACAACAAAATGAGGATAATAAGAAATGTTGCTTTTAGTATGAGACTTACAAGGTTTTCAGTTTCCTGCTGTGATTTCCTGACTGTCGCGATATAATTTTGACCTCCCTGCGTCACTAAAAAATCAATTCTCCTGAATGATTCTGTTTCGTCCTTTGCTTTATTGTAAACAGTTTGGGTGCGGAAAGATCCGGGAATATATTTTTTGGTGGTTGGGGAAAAAGAAATTTGCTGGTCTTTAAAATCAGAGGTTTCAGGAAGCTGACCCGTTTCTTTTAAATGATGAATTATTTCGGTCTGTTCAATCCGCAGGTCTTTATCAAGCTGGTAAACAAGTATGCGATGAAGGATAAAATAATAAGCAATACTTCCGGATAAAAGAACGGCGATAATTATCGGAATAGTTACCCTGTTGTATTTGGATATCAGTTTCATTGCCCGGTAAATTTATACCCCATTCCATAAACTGATTTTATATAATCAGTCGCGCCGGCGTCTATAAGTTTCTTACGTAAATTTTTGATGTGTGTATAAATAAAATCAAAATTTCCTCCCATCTCATTTCCCCACAGGTGCTCTGCTATGGCCTCTTTAGAGATAAGCCGCTTTTTATTGGAAATAAAATAGAGCAATAGTTCATATTCTTTCCGGGTGAGTTCCACAGGCTCATTCTGCACGCTAACGGTCTTCGTTAAGGTGTCCACGCAAATATTCTGAAATTCGATTTTGTTGTTCCCATCAAAATTTTTCCTGCGGATGATGGCAGCAATTCTCGCAGTCAATTCTGATAAATGAAAAGGCTTTGCCAAATAATCATCTGCACCAAGATTGAGGCCTTTTATTTTATCATCCAGCGAGTTTTTGGCCGAAATGATCAACACCCCTTCGGTCTTATTGTCATCTTTTAATTGTTGAAGGATCTTTAAACCATCTCCACCGGGTAAAGTGATGTCAAGGAGAATACAGTCGTAAGTGTTGTATTCGATTTTTTCGAGTGCAGCATTAAAATCAATAGCAGTATCACAATTGTAATCATGAACAGAAAGATAATCGGCTATGCTTTCGCAAAGAGCCTTTTCGTCTTCTATGATCAAAATCTTCAATTGAAATATTTTTGAAAAATTACAAAAATAAATGTTTAATGAAACGATTTGTCAAATTGCTAATGTGATGATATGCTAATCGGTAGAAGAATTAATTGACAGTTTGAAAGACTCTATCGGATTTGCAGAACAGAATAATTGAATAATTACAAACTGCCAGAATGAAACATCAAATATTAGTATCAGAAATACCCTTCGATCTTCTCCCTGATCTTCCCCGGAATGTCCGTTCTTTTCCTGGTTTGTGCATCCAGGAAATATAAGGTAACGTCACCCACAGTCAGCAATTCGTTTTGCTCGTTATAAATTTCATTGTGAAAAACGATCTTTGAATGCAAAGGCATTTCTTTTACGATCGTGACTACCGTAACGAGGTCATCATAAAGGGCAGGACGTAAAAAGCGTGTATGTATCTCCGTTACAGCCATGATCACTCCTGTGGCTTCAATTTGTTTATAAGTTAAACCAAGACTTCTCAGTGCCTCAGTTCTCCCGATCTCGAATAATTGCGCATAGTTTCCATGATACACAACGCCCATCTGGTCAGTGAACGCATAATGGATCCGTATTTTTGTTTTATGTGTAAACATGCATAGTGAATGTAAAAATTTTTACCGGCCAATCATTGCGTCAATGCTGATCCTGCCGGGGCCAACCAGTAAAATGGCAAAAGAAGCAGCGAGGTAAATAGCGCCTCTTTCACCTGGCCCAAGAATTTGTCCGTGTGTAGCAACAAACACAACCACGCCCATTGCAATTACAATAGGGATGCAGGCAAAGCGAGTGAATAAGCCCAGGATAACAAATACGGAACAAAATAACTCTGCAAAGATCACGAGGGAAAGTGACAGGGTGGAACCCATGTGAAGAAAATTCATGAACTTATAACGAAGGGAACTAAATGCCACCAGTTTGCTGTAACCATGACTCATCAACAGGATGCCTAAAGTTACCCGCAAAACCAGCATAGCAAAATTGAAGGCACCATTTGAATATTTCGTCGATAAAAATCTGCTCATTCTTTTTTACAATTGTATTAACAAAGATTTGCGCAATTTAAATTGTTTTTAAAATCAATCAAATATTTTTGAAACGATTTAAGTGGAACGGTGTTTGTATTTTTGCCCTCAGCAATATCATTTGCAACAAGTAACGGTTCGTTTGTTTTTTTAATTCAATATTAAAAAGTAAAATTCAAATTAATGACGCGTTTGATTCTTCCCCTGGTATTTACCCTGATGTCTGTATCCTGCTTTTCACAAGCCAATTATTTTATTACCGATCCTCAGAAAAAATTCAAGGAAGCTGAAGATTATTTCATCAAAGGAGAATACAGCCTTGCTTACCCCTTGCTAAAACCTTTGCTTGATAAATATCCGGAAAATACAAAGAGCAGCCATGCCTACCTGAATGAGGATGTTGAATATTATTACACCGTTTGTGAACTGAAATTAAACCAGGAAGTGGCGGTGGATGATGCAAAAAGGTTCATTGACGCGGCGAACAACGAGCCCCGCCAGCAATTGATGAGTTATCATCTTGCACAGTATTATTTTGTGAGAAATGATTATGCTCGCGCAGTTGTTTATTATGAAAGAGCAGGCTATAATAACCTGAGCAATGAACAAATTGCAGATGCAAAATTTGAATTGGCTTATTCTTATTTTCAAACAGGACAATACCGGAATGCAAAGCCATTGTTTGATGAAATTCATCAACTGCCTTCGAATAAATATTATTATGACGCCAATTATTATTATGGCTTCCTGAGTTACAGGGATCGCGATTACAACAACGCACTTGCTTCCTTTCAAAAAGTTGAATCTGTTCCCAAATATTCCAACCTTGTTCCCTATTATATTGCCCAGATCTATTATTTCCAGGGCGACAAAGACAAAGCACTTCGATATGGTGAAAGCAAATTGGGACAGAATGGAGTTTCCAACCGTAAGGAAATGAATCTTTTGATGGGGCAGATATATTTTGAGAAAAAAGAATTCAATAAAGCCCTCCCGCTTTTGCAAGCTTATGTTGCCAGCAGCCAAAAGGTTTCAAAGGAAGTGATGTATGAACTCAGTTATTGTTATTACAATGCCAATGATGTTCAGAAAGCGATTGAAGGTTTCAAACAATTGAGCAATGAAAAAGATTCGTTGGGACAAAACTCAATGTATCTTTTGGGTGACCTGTATTTAAAAACAGGTCAAAAAGAAAATGCACGAAACGCTTTCCTTTACAGTGCTGACAACAACAGCAATCCCAAACAGCAGGAAATTTCAAGATTCAATTATGCCAAACTTTCTTACGAACTGGGTTACCAGGATGTCGCTTTGAATTCATTGAACAAGTTTCTTGACTTGTACCCTAATTCCGCTTATGCGAATGAAGCAAAGGAGATCATCATCAATCTGCTGGCTAACACCAACAATTATGCAGAGGCACTTGCATTGTATAAATCTTTTGCGAAACCAACACCCACCATGGAAAGGATCTATCCAAAAATTCTTTTCGGAAGGGCCACCGATTATATCAACAACCAACAATTGAATGAAGCAGATGATCTGTTGAGCCAGGTGATCAGGAATCCGAACGCTGGGCAGGTATTGCCATTTGCTTATTTCTGGAAAGGAGAAGTTGCGTACAGGCTTAACCGTTATGATGAGGCGCTGAAAGATATGCTGAGTTACCTGCAATACGGAGGAATATTAGGAGAAGCCAATCCGACAGATGCACATTATGTTTTGGGCTACAGCTACCTGAATCTTGAAAATTATTCACAGGCACTCGCTAATTTTAAACAAGTTGCCCCGGCCATTACACCCACTTCCTCGTCTTTGCAACAGGATGCTTATGTAAGGGCAGCGGATTGTTATTTCATGATGAAAAATTATGGAACTGCTAAACAGATGTACCAAAATGTCATCAGTAACAGCCTGGCACAAAGTGATTATTCATTGTACCAGGTGGCGCTCATCAACGGTATCAACAACCCCGCTGCAAAAATTCAAACTTTTAATACGCTCACACAGCGATATCCGCAAAGTGATCTCGTTGCAGAATCCTATATGCAGATTGCGAATGCTTATATGGTGCAGGAAAAATTTGCAGACGCAATACCTTATCTCAATAAAGTGTTGAACATTAAATCAGCGGCGAGTCTTTATCCAAATGTTTACCTGAAACTCGGGTTGGCGAATTACAACATGAACAACAACGAGGAGGCTTTGCAGTATTATCAAAAATTGGTAAGTCAATACCCGCAATCACAGGAAGCGAACGAAGCTTTGGATAACATGAAAAGCATTTATGTGGAGATCGGAAGGCCGAATGATTATGTCAACTTCTTACAAAAATCCGGGAAAGTGATCAGCGTTTCTGAAGCCGATTCCCTTACTTATGCAGCTGCAGAATTGCAGTACACGAATAATGATTGCGCAGCAGCCATTAATTCATTCAACAATTACCTCAGTAAATATCCACAGGGTGCATATACATTGAAAGCTAATTTTTTCAAAAGTGAATGCTATTCAAAAAGCAAAGATTGGCAAAATGCAGTGGCCGGTTATGAAGCGGTGATCAACCAGGGCAACAGTCCTTATGCAGAAAGAGCTGCGTATAATGCCGCGCGGATTTATTATTTTGAATTAAAAGATTACGCCAAGTCAAAAACTTACTTTGGCGACTTGCTCGAACTGGCTACTACCCCGGAAAACCAGTTGGAAGCCTTGCGGGGTTTGGTTAGAAGTTATTACCAGACCAAGGATTTTGCTGAAGCGAATAATGTTGCGAAAGAATTACTTACCAAAAAAGGCATCAGCACCGACGACAAGGCGATTGCCAATTTGGTGTTAGGCAAATCATTGCAGGCAAATAATCAATGTGACGATGCCATCAAAGCATTCAAGCAGGTTGCGGCAGTCAATAAATCTGAATGGGGTGCTGAAGCACGATATGAAACTGCCAATTGTTATTATACGCTCAACCAGTTGAGCACAGCAGAAAAAGAAGCGCTTGATGTGATAAAAGTGACAAGTGCTTATGATTATTGGGTAACGAAAGCCTACATTTTGTTGGGTGATATTTACCTGAAAGAAAAGGATTACTTCAATGCAAAAGCCACTTATAAAAGTGTAGCTGACAATGCGGTAATTCCTGAACTGAAAAAAGAGTCAGCCGACAAGCTCGCGCAAGCGACGGCCGAAGAACAACAAAATTCAAAAGTAGAATCAACACCTACTGACAGCACAAACAGTAAATAAAACTCAATACAAATTTTAGCAGACATGTTTAAAAAATTGATGACATCCAAATCCGTAAACAGAGCGATCCTGATCTTGCCATTGTGTTTTTTATTTACTGCATTGCACGCGCAGGATACCACAAAGAGGCAAACGATTCAAATTACTTCGTCTTACAAACCTTCATTGAGAAAAACGGTTAAGATCAATTTGTATCCGACACCTGTTCCGCCGGATACTTCAAGGCCGAGGCTGGCTTATTATATTCCTCCTGAGAATTTATTTTTTACCTACCAACCTACCGTTCTGAAACCTTTGTCGTTACAGGCAGACACTTCATTAAAACTAGGTGACCGCAATCAACTGAAAGTGGGATATGGAAATTTATCAACGCCTTATGTTGCGGGCGCCTTCAGCTTTGGAGATGGCAAACATGCATTGGGTAATATTTATGGCAATTACATTTCATCGCGCGGGAAAATCAAGAACCAGGATTTTGGTGAATGGAATATTAAAGGAACGGGAAGCATTTTTTCAGATAAAAATGAAACATATGCAGGTGCCGGTTTTGCTGAGCACGAGTATTATCAATATGGTTACGACCACAACCTTTATTCCTTTGACAAAACGAGCATCAGGAGAAGTTACCAGGATCTTTTCGCTAATTTGGGATTCAGAAATATTGCAAAAAACAATATAGGGATCAATTATGATCCTCATTTAGTTGTTCATGAATATTCAAGAGAAGGACAAGCAACAGAAAGTAACCTGGCAATTAATATTCCGGTAGAAAAAAGATTTTCAGATGCAGTATCTTTTAAGATCGCTGCCAGGGGAAATTTTGATCAATACAAGATCAAAGACACTACAGTTTCTGCCACCAATAATCTTTTTGAACTGGCGCCGGAATTTGTATATTACAGCGATATGTTCACTTTCCACGGAGGTATAACTCCGTCATGGAACAACAATACATTAGCTGTTTTTCCAAATATTTATACTGAAGTACAATTGCAGCAAAACGCATTGATCGTGCAAGCGGGATGGGTTGGCAAATACATTGCTAATAGTTTCCGTACACTGACCAAAGAAAATCCTTATTTGCGTGATCCGCTTTTTATTAACAACACCAAAGAAGTTCAGTATTATGGAGGCATCAAAGCCACTGTTGGCAAGCATTTCAACTTTAATGCAAGAGCCGCCTTCATCACTTATAACGATATGCCGTTGTTTGTAAATGACTCCACTTATGGCAATGCATTTATTCTGACCAACGAGAGTAAAATGTCAGATGTCCAAATTCATGGAGACATGAACTTCATCAGCCAGGACAAGTTCACTGCTTCTGCAGGGTTGGATCTAAACAGCTACACAGGGCTTCATGATAATTCCAAAGCCTGGGGATTGTATCCGTTAAAATTAACCGGTTCATTAAGATGGAATGCCTTTAAAGAGCTTTTGTTTAAGGCAGATGTGATCGCATTTTCAGGAGGAAAAGCACTGTTGAAAAATGGTGCTGAAAAAGATTTGACGGGTGGCACAGATTTGAGTCTTGGTGCAGAATTCAAACTGAATAAGCAATTCAGCGTTTGGCTGGATTTCAATAATGTGCTCAACAGCCAATATGAATACTGGAACAATTATCCCGTTTATGGATTCCAGGTAATAGGTGGTGTGCTCGTTCACTTTTAAATCGATTCTCACAAGCTTGATGGGAATAAATTACTGATATTTGCGACCATGGAGGATCTGATAGCTTCATTTATTGCACAATCGAAAGACTGCCGGCTCAGGGATGTGGGCAGGTTTAAAGTAATTGATAATCCTGCACGCGGTGATGTGGCTAATAAACAAATATTGCCTCCATCGCAGGAAATTACGTTTAGCCCGAGAGAAGAAAAGCTTTCTGACGGGTTGGTAAAATATGTTTCAGAGCAAAAAAAAATTACTCCTTCAGAAGCAATAGACCAGTTGAAGCGCTGGTGTTCCGAGGCAAGAGACAAACTGAAAAAAGGAGAAGAAATTAATTTTTATCCTTTAGGCGTTTTGAAAAAAGGCACATCAGGAAATGAATTTGTGCGCGATACAAGCCGGATTACAAACTTTTTTGAACCCATAAATGCAGAGCGGGTGATACATGAGAATGCAGAGCATGAAATGCTCGTCGGCGACAAGCAAACCACCTCTTCTGTCATGAGCCATTTTTATGAAGAGGAAGAAAGTACTGGAAAAAACAACACCTGGAAAATCATTGGTATCATTTTGCTGATCATCGCATTCTTCCTTTTGTTCCTTCATTTTTATGCCAATCCTTTTTCAGTAAAAACAATTGGCAATCAACAAAAAGTAGTTCCGGCTGTTGCACCCAAAACCTACACCACACCTTAATCTATTAGATGGATGATCGTTTATAATTCATGTCCTGTATGTGGCAATCAAAATATTTATAAAGTTCTTTCTGCAAAAGATTACACGGTTTCAGGGGAAGACTTTGAGATATGGGAATGTGGTAATTGTTCACTTCGTTTAACACAAAATATTCCTGGCGCCGGTGATATTGGAAAATATTATCAATCGGAAGATTATATCTCGCACAGCGACACAAAAAAAGGGTTCATCAACAGCCTTTATCATTCAGTAAGAAAACGAACACTGCAACAAAAAAGAAAGCTGGTTGAAAGTTATACGCATAAAAGTGCCGGAAGCATTCTCGATATCGGGGCAGGAACCGGGGCATTTTTAAATACAATGAAAATCGCAGGTTGGAATTGTACCGGCATCGAGCCGGAAGAAAGTGCGAGAAACAAAGCAAAAGAATTATATGAACTTGATTTGAAAAATGCAGAAGCGCTTTTTACGCTTTCTCCTCAAAGTTTTGATGCCATTACCATGTGGCATGTTTTGGAACATGTTCACCAACTTCAAGAATACATAAAGCAACTAAAACATTTGCTGAAGGAAGATGGAAAATTGTTTATCGCAGTTCCAAATTATACCTCGGAAGATGCAAAAATTTATGGGCAATATTGGGCGGCATACGATGTGCCCAGACATTTGTATCATTTCTCTCCAAAGGCTATGGAAAAGTTACTAAGTGAACATGGATTACAATTAGAAACGCTAAAACCAATGTGGTTTGATAGTGTGTATGTTAGTCTGCTCAGTGAAAAATACAAAACCGGAAAATCTAATATAATAAAGGCTTTCATGAATGGAATGAAATCGAATATGAAGGCATTGGGAAACAAATCGAAATGCTCTTCAGTAATTTATATTGCTTTGGTAAAATAAAAATATTTGTTTTTTGTTCGATTACTATCCAACCTATTCCTGGTATCCATACTTAAAGATTGAAACTGTCGCAGAGTCTTCATGCGACTGCATTTGAAACCAACCAAAAGTTGTATCGCTCGAATTGATAACCCTCGTAGCCATGTAGGATTTTGAAGTCCATAAATATCTTACATAAGGAACACCAGGGTAAATATTAGTTGTGTCACTAACCGTAATATTCTTAAAAGTGGTATCGTTGGTTGTTATTGTAAATGATGGAAGCCATTCAAGTGAATTTGAAATTGAATCTCCCTTTTGCAAAGGCTTTGGACACAATTGCACATTTGAAGAACCTGAAACGGTTACTGCCGAGAATTCGGAATAACTAAAATATTTTGAACCCCATTTAGGCGTATGATATGCTCTAAATGTAACAAGGTTATCGAAATCAGGTTCATACTTGATGATTAAGAAATTTGGAAGATGTGTATCTGGAAGATTTGAATCTATATATATCACGGGTAACATTCCTGTGTCCTTTCCAACCTTTATCTGCACAGGCGGATCAAACTCCTTATATACAAAACTTGTTTTCGAAACTTCTCCCGCTGTAATTGGTTTGGTAATTCGGGTGGTCCTTGTTTCTTTATTACAACTTACAATTAGAATCAAAAAGATTAAGCCGGTAAATACAAATGGTTTTTTCATTCAGTTAAGCAGTTAACTTACGCTAAAGTAAATACAATTCAATTAAAATCAAAAACCGCGGAGGAATACCAACATCAAAATAAAAATTTACTTTATTCCTCCGTTCACTGATGGCCTTTCAATGTATTTTATTTTTTTCCTGCAACTAATTTTGCCAGGTCAACCATTTGATTTCGAAGAATCAATGTATCGTTTGAAATTTTGTAATGATCTGATTTAGCTAAAGCATCCAGGAATTTTTTTTCATTATCAATCCCGGCGCACAAAACATTTGTCCGCACCATATCCCCAAAGGAAATTTCATTTTTATTACTTGTACCAAAATTTCCTGAAAATGCGTTGCATCCTCCATTTCCACTAACGGTACTATCCAGTTTGAATTCCAGGTACATAGGTTTGGAAGTAGCGTTTATTGCTACCTTTTGTCCATTCAATTCGACAAGATTCCAATGAGTACCTATGAGTGGAGTGTTGATTTTATCAGAACTTTTTCCCCTGAAGGAAAACGAAAAAATTATTAACAGAAGTAACGGAATTGCTGAAATGGATACTGTTTTCATTTGGATTGATTTTAAGATTTTGAGGAAATATTTCCATAAAATTTATGAATATGATTAAATTCACCAATCATAACTTCTTATGCCTAAAAAAAGAAAGCTTTTTTCTCCCATTACCATTCTAATGATCGTGATTGTGCTCGCTGCTGTCGCTACCTGGATCATACCTGCCGGCAGATACAATACACTTTCTTACGCGGGAAACAGTTTCAAATATGATACCGATTCAGGCACTGTTTCGTTGCTTTTTAACAAAAAAACACTTGACAGCCTTTCCATTTTTATTTCACCTGAAAAGTTTGCTGAAGGTTCAATACGCAAGCCCGTCGCCGTTCCCGGAACGTTTCACCTGATACCGAAAAATTCGCAAGGCGCGGTTGCTGTTGTTGAAGCGCCGGTAAAAGGTATCATCGATGCAATTGAGGTGATCTTGTTTATCCTGATCATTGGCGGATTCATGAACGTTTTTAATGAAACCGGTGCAAGTGTCAAAGGACTAACTGCCCTCTCCCACCGCATGAAAGGGCGCGAGGCGTGGCTGATCATCATCCTTACTTTTTTATTTTCCTTTGCCGGTTCGTCTTATGGAATGGCAGAAGAAGCACTGGTATTTTATCCCGTTCTTGTCCCGTTGTACCTGGCCGCCGGGTATGATCTGCTGGTTCCGTTGGCTGTTATTTATGGTGGAACACAATTGGGTTATTTATCTTCTTTTACCAATCCATTTTCAACCATTATTGCTTCCAATGCCGCTGGAATCAATTGGACAGATGGACTCGTAGAAAGGATTCTAATGTTCATCGTTTCTACCGGCATCCTGATCTGGTATTTGGTTCGCTACGCGCAAAAAGTAAAAAAGGATCCCACCAAATCGATCGTTTATAAAGTGGACGGAAATGTAAAGCCTCCTTTTGAAATAATAGATACTTCGGGCAAAGAAGAAAAGCTGTCTGCGAAAAACAAGTTGCTGTTGCTCCTGTTCTTACTGACATTTTTAATAATGATCATTGGTGTGGTATGGTTCGATTGGTGGCTTGTTGAAATGTCAGCACTGTTCATTTTCTCGTCAATTTTAATGGCAGTGATCACTCGGGAAAAGGAAAGCCTTTTTGTCAAAAAGTTTATCGCTGGAGCTGAAAGCCTGCTTGCTGTTGCGTTTATTGTTGGAGTTGCACGTGGCGTAACAATTGTTTTAAATGAAGGCCACATTAGCGATTCTATTCTTTATTATTCGGCAAAAATGGTGAGTGGAATGCCTTCGGCGCTTTTCATCATCGTGCTACTGATCCTTTATATGGTCTTCACTTTGTTTATTGCATCTTCTTCAGGAATGGCCGTTCTCACGATGCCGATCATCGGCGGACTAGCTGTTATTGTAAATGTTCCCGGAAGAGAAATTGTAAACGCCTATTTGTATGGTATGGGCATCATGGGATTTCTTACGCCAACAGGACTTATCCTGCCTTCCCTTTCGCTGGTGAACGTTAGTATCAAATCATGGTGGAAATTTATTTATCCACTTCTACTGATTCTTTTTATCGTTTGTGTACTTTTCCTCGTTGTGGGAATTTACATCTAATGATTTGAATTTTTTTGTAATTTAAGGTTCAATATTTGTAGCTGATGTTTTAAAAGATTTTAAAAATGAAGATTTTAATACATCACAGGATGAGGAATTTATTTTACCTGGCTTTTTTGACAATTTTTGCAGTGAGTTGTTCTTCATCGCGCACTGCTACAAAACCAGACCTGGAAGAAATAAGTAACATGGTCAACACCCACCGATTCACCTTTGTAGCAGAAAGAGTAAACCCGTTGCGTGGTAGTTCGAGACCCCTTACCAGTTATTATGATGCTGAAGTGAGAGGCGATACACTGATATGCTACCTCCCCTATTTTGGCCGTGCCTACCAGGCGCCAATCGACCCATCAAAAGGTGGACTTGATTTTACTTCCCACTCTTTTTCCTACAATGTAACCTTAAACGATAAAGATGAATGGCAGGTCTATATCGAACCTAAAGACATCCAGGATGTACAACAGTTGTATTTTCAAATTTTTGGAAACGGAACAGCCACTTTAAATGTGGTGAATAACAACCGTGATCCCATCTCGTTTTATGGACATGTTAAGAAAATAAACGAGTAATTTTATCCCATGGATCAGCAAACAGGAAAATACATCCTGATCGTAGGAATTGTGATCGTTATTGCAGGAATTTTGGTTTATTTTTTTCATGATTATTTAAAGTGGATCGGCCGCCTGCCGGGTGACATAAGGATCGAGAAAGAAAATTTCCGCTTTTATTTTCCCATTGTTACCATGATCCTCCTGAGCCTGCTGATCACGCTTATCATCAATATTTTCAAGAGATTCTTCTAATTGTTCCCTGATGAAATATTTTGTTGAAAAAGGTTCTGTTGTCAGGAAAATCTGGGGAAAGAGTGATACCATTCTTTTGATTTTTGCAGGTTCTGCTGCCGAGTTTGCACTCAACAAGGCAGTTGACTGGCTTTACTTTACCGGACGGCTTCCGAAAGATCCGCTCGGAAGGTTGTTCTCAACAGTAACGTATGCACGAAAAATAATCTTTGCCGAAAATGAACCGGCGATGAAGATCATCGATTCAATTTATGGAATTCATAAAGTGGTAGAAAAAAACCGTGGTGAATCGATTCCTGATTGGGCTTACCGGGATGTGCTTTACATGCTGATTCATTATTCGATCGCTTCATTTGAATTGCTCGAAAGAAAACTATCAGAAGGTGAAAAGCAGGAAGTGTATGATGTTTTTTACCGTTTTGGAAAGAGAATGCAATTGAGAGGCCTTGCCGGAAATTATAATGATTGGCTGTTACAAAGAGAAACCGATATGCAAAACGATCTTGAAAAAAGCGAACTAACGATTGATCTTTTCAAACAATACAGGAAACATCTCGGCACAGTCCGTTATTTTGTTTTGATAGAAGGTCAAAAGCTGATCATTCCTGAAAGGGTTAGAAAATTATTAGACTTCGGTCGCTTTTCCTTTCTTTTGATTATTGTACCTCTTTATAAACTCAGCAGGAAAATCCATTTGGATGATTTTATCAAAAAACTTTTGCTTCCCAAACAATATGCGAAGGAAATTGCCGCTCTTGATATAGCCTGACTGTTGATTGAAACGTTTCTGGCATAATAATTTCAATTCAAAAAAATTATTGTTCACCTAAAAATCAACGTCATGGCAAAGTATGGAGATAAAACCGAAAAAAAAGTCCACAAAGCCTTGCATGAAATGGAAGAAGGAAAATTAAAGACCGGCACCGGCAAGAAAGTCACCAATCGCAAACAGGCAATCGCTATTGGCTTGTCTGAAGCAAGAGAAGAAGGAGATAAAGTGCCACCCAAAAAAGATAAAAAGAAATAGAAGGCTTTTGTTCCAAACCTGCAAAATCAATGCAGGTTTGGTTTTGCTGATTGTTTCTGCCAGAATAAAAAACTGACATCTTTCTTCGTTTACTGTTTATCCTTAAGGTTCCTTTGCTTCCGTTTATCAAAGATTTACATTCTTTTAAAATTTCCTTTCCTTACTTTTATTTTTTTAACTAATCTACACACACACTTTATGAAAAGATTTTTTTACCCGTCAGCAGTCTTATTTTTTATAGTTCTTTCGGGCAGTTTGAGTGCACAGCAATTGTATATGCCACGCAACATCAAGATCGCTTATGCAAATGGCACGCGTTCTTTGGAGGGCCCTCCGGGGAAAAATTACTGGCAAAATGAAGGTAAATATGATATCAGCGAAACAATAACGCCAGCCACAAAATTGGTTTCCGGCCAGGAAAATATCGTTTACTCGAATAACAGCCCAGACACTCTTGATGTGTTAGTTATCAGGTTTGTAAATAATGTTCATAAACCTACTTCTCCCCGTGGCTCTCAAATGAGTGAAGATTTTTTCACTACCGGTTTGGACATCACTTCTTTTTCTGTGAACGGCGAGACGTATAATGTAAACAGCAAGAACTGGGGAACTGTGGGCGTTGTCAGGTTAAAACAACCATTAATGCCTCACACTTCAGCAACCGTAAACATTGGCTGGAATTATCCCTTGTCAAAACAAGACGGCCGCGAAGGGCAGATTGACAGCACTACTTTTTATGTAGCATATAGCTATCCTCGCATTTCAGTTTATGATGATTATAATGGTTGGGATGTTTTGCCTCACACACTGGGGCAGGAATTTTATAATGATTTCAATGATTACCAATTGTCGATCAAGGCACCGAAAAATTTTGTGGTTTGGGCCACAGGAGATTTACAAAACCCGGATGAAGTTTTGCAGCCCACTTTTGCTAAAAGACTGAAAGATTCCTACACATCAGACAAGGTGATTCACATTGCCAATTTGAAAGAAATGAAGTCAGGAAAAGTAACCAAACAAAATGACTGGAACACCTGGAAGTTCAGTGCCGACCATATTACCGACGTTTGTTATGCCGTGAGTGATCATTACGTTTGGGATGGTGCAAGTGTTGAAGTAGATCCTGCAACGCATCGTCGTTCCAGTGTCCAGGCAGCCTACAACGATACTGCAGCGGATTTTCATCATTCAGTTGAATGGGCACAAAATTCTTTACGTTTTTTCTCAACACAATGGCCGGGCGTTCCTTACCCGTTTCCAAAAATGACCGCTTTCCAGGGACATGCAGATATGGAATATCCAATGATGGTGAATGACGCAACCGTAACCGGCAACGGTCGTTTCGGCAACGCAGGTTTCAAATTTGCCCAGATGGTTCAGGATCATGAAATAGCACATACTTATTTTCCATTTTACATGGGCATAAACGAAAAAAGATATGCGTTTATGGATGAAGGTTGGGCGACTACTTATGAATACCTGATAGGCCTTGAAGAAAATGGTAAAGGTTATACAGATTCAACTTATAAAAGGTTCCGCATCGAGCGTTACATCAGTGATCCATCAACAGATGAAGACCAACCGATCATTACGATGTCGAACCAGGAAAGTGGTGCCGGTTATGGGAACAATTCTTATGGTAAAGCTTCTTTAAGTTACCTCGCTTTAAAAGATTATTTGGGTGATTCTACTTTTAAAAAAGCACTTCATTTTTATATGAATGCATGGCATGGAAAGCATCCGATTCCATGGGATTATTTCAATTGCATGAGCACAGGTTCAGGAAAAGATTTGAATTGGTTTTTCCGCAACTGGTTTTTCACCAACAATTATATTGACCTGAAGATTGACACGCTTAAAAAACAAGGGAATGATTATACGCTTAATGTAACCAATGTTGGCGGCTTTGCTATTCCTTTTGACGTGAAGATCACTTACGCCGATGGCCAAACCGCAACGATGCACGAAACACCGGCGGTTTGGGAAAATAATGAACACGAACAGGTATTTAAAATTCCAGGTGATAAGATCATAAAGTCCGTTGCCCTTGATGGAGGTATTTTTATGGATTATACTCCTGAAGACAATGTTTGGCAACAATAAAAAAGAATAAATCAAAAATTTACAGGCGCACCTTTTTGTGCGCCTTTTTTATTAAGAGTAAAATAAAAAATTCCAATATTTATCTGTTCACTAAAAGCAATATTCGAATAAAAGAAGGAAATACAATGCAGCTGAATTTGAATATTTATTGAACAGATTTTAAGAGTGAAAACGATTCTTCAAAAAAAATTTACACTTTTATAAGAATTTTTGAATTCTCTATACTATCTTCGTTTCCGTTTTACAAATGAAACAACCTCTTACTCATATTATCTCTTCACGAATTGCCAACCCCGGCAATCCTGCTACAACTATTACAACAACCCGTTAAGGGTTGTACAATTCCATATTCACATTGGGCTTCGGCCGCTCTTCATTCGGGAAAATTCATTCAATCATTAAATATTTCAGAATTATATGCGCGTATTAAAATTTGGCGGCTCATCTGTAGCGAGCGCTGAAAATATCAATAAGATCATTTCAATCATTGAGCCACGACTGGAAAAGGAAAAATTAATCGTAGTAGTTTCTGCTTTGGGTGGCGTCACGGATGCACTCCTGAACAGCGTGATCCTTGCATCAGAAGGGAAAGAAGCCTTCAGGGAAGAATTAAAAAAAATCGAAAACCGGCATCTCGAAATTACGAGGCAACTGATTCCTGTAGCGCAACAAAGCCATGTTCTGAGCATGGTAAAACAACACTGCAACGAGATAGAAGATATATGCAATGGAGTTTTCTTGTTACAGGAACTTACATCCCGCACCAAAGACAGGATCATGAGTTATGGCGAATTATTATCCTCACAAATTATTTCTGCAAAATTTGATTCAGCAGGTCAAAAAAATAAATGGATAGACGCAAGGAAGATCATTACGACCAATTCCAATTTTGAAAATGCAGTTGTCAATTTTGATGTTTCCAATCCCAAAATAAAGGAGGCATTTGACGATCGAGAAACTTCCCTGTTCCTCGTTCCCGGATTTATCGCTTCGAACAAAAATGGCACCACTACTACCCTCGGAAGAGGTGGTTCAGATTATACCGCCTCAATCATTGCAGCAGCTGTTGATGCATCCGCTCTCGAAATCTGGACGGATGTGAGCGGAATGATGACTGCCGATCCAAGATTGGTAACCAATGCCAAAATAATTCCCAACGTGTTGTATCGTGAAGCGATGGAGTTATCACATTTTGGCGCAAAAGTGGTTTATCCGCCAACCATACAGCCCGTGATGAGAAAAAATATTCCTGTTTGGATCAAGAGCACTTTCGCTCCCGAGCAAAATGGCACTTTAATAGAAAATGAAAATAGCTCCGGTAAAAAGGAAGGAACCAGTGTGAGAGGAATATCGAGTATCAACCGTATTGCATTGTTAAGTCTTGAAGGAAGTGGCATGGCAGGGGTTCCGGGATTCTCAAAACGATTGTTTGAAACGCTGGCAAACGAACAAATAAACGTGATTTTAATCACGCAAAGTTCCTCAGAACATTCTATATGTGTGGCTATTGAAGAATCTTCTGCAGAGAGGGCGAAAGCCGCAGTAGACGAAGCTTTCGGGATAGAAATAGAACGGATGATGGTAGAACCCTTGATCGTGGAAAAAGATTTAGCCATCATTGCATTGGTAGGTGACAAAATGAAAAGTCATCCCGGCATCAGCGGAAAAATGTTCAGTGCGCTGGGAAGAAACGGCATTAACGTTAGAGCCATTTCGCAAGGATCTTCAGAAAGAAATATTTCGGCAGTGATTGCCACACGTGATGTAAAAAAAGCGGTGAATGTTTTGCATGAAGATTTTTTCGAAACCACTTACAAGCAGGTGAATTTATACGTTGCAGGTGTGGGAAACGTTGGTTCACGGCTTCTTTCACAATTGTTGCAGCAACAAAAATATTTGCAGAAAAATCTTCGTCTATCCATAAGGGTTGTAGGGATAGCCAACAGCCGCAAAATGTTGTTCAATGCAAATGGAATTGATCTTGAAAACTGGAGAGAACTGTTGCAGGAAGGCGAAAGGATGAACCTGGATGAATTTGTAACCATTATCACAACAAAAAATTTGCGCAACTCTGTATTTGTTGATGTAACCGCTGACAAAGAAGTTGCCAGTCATTATGCTGAGATCTTAGAAAAGAGCGTATCCATTGTCGCCTGCAACAAGATTGCAGCGTCTTCCTCTTATAGTTATTATGAAAAACTAAAGAACCTTGCAAGGGAATACAATGTTCACTTCCTTTTTGAAACAAACGTTGGCGCTGGTTTACCAGTTATCGGCACTTTAAATGATCTCCTTTTAAGCGGAGATAAAGTCACTAAAATTGAAGCGGTTCTCAGCGGAACTTTGAATTATGTTTTCAATAATTATGATGGAAAAAAGACTTTTGCCCAGGTAGTGAAAGAAGCCCAGGATGAAGGTTTCACGGAGCCGGATCCTCGTTTGGACCTGGGGGGTCTGGACGTGGTAAGAAAAATCATGATCCTTGCGCGTGAGTCAGGTGAAAAGATCAATATGGACGACATTACTAATAGTAGTTTTATGCCATCAGAATGCATGGAAGGTTCAGTAGCAAATTTTTATAAGTGCATGGAAAAGCATGAAGCGCATTTTAAAAAAATTTTGGAGGCATCAATTAAAGAAGGAAAAAAAATGAAATTCGTGGCAACTTATGAAAATGGCAAAGCAAGTGTGGGTTTGCAGCAAATTGATTCGGCGCACGACTTTTATCATTTGTATGGAAAAGATAATGTGGTGGTTTTTTATACAAATCGCTATTCGGGTCAACCGCTGGTGGTAAAAGGTGCCGGTGCCGGCGCGGAAGTTACGGCTTCAGGCGTTTTTGCTGATATCATCAGGGCAGTAAGAATTTAAAATAAAAAGATGAAAGAAATAAAAGTGAAGGCGCCGGCCACGGTTGCTAACCTGGTTTGTGGTTTTGATATTCTCGGAATGGCTTTGCATGCGCCTTTTGATGAAATGACTTTGAAACTTACCGAAAAACCTGGATTAGTCATTCAGCATACCGATCAATTCAACTTGCCTGAAGCACCAGAAAAAAATGTTTCGGGTGCTGCTTTGCTCGCGTTGATGGAAGAATATGAAAAGCCATTGGGCTTTCATCTTACAATTCATAAAAACATAAAACCCGGTAGTGGCTTGGGCTCCAGCGCCGCCAGTTCTGCAGGGGCAGTAGTCGCAGCCAATCGTTTGTTGGGAAATATTTTTTCAAAGGAAGACCTCGTTCGTTTCGCAATGAACGGCGAAAAAATTGCGGGTGGTGTGAAACATGCGGACAACGTTTCGCCTTGCATTTATGGTGGCGTCACTTTGATTCGTTCGATCTTTCCTTTGGATATAATTCCATTAAATGCACCTTCACTTTTCATCACCATCGTTCACCCTCAAATCGAAGTGCGCACTTCCGATTCAAGACAAATTTTGAGGAAAGAAGTTCAGTTAAAAAATGCAATAAAACAATGGGGCAATATCGGTGGCCTCATAGCCGGTTTTATGAAAAATGATTTTGACCTAATCGGCCGTTCGATGGAAGATGTGATCATTGAACCGGTGCGCAGCATTTTAATTCCCGGCTTTGATGAAGTGAAATCACGATGCAAAGAAGCGGGAAGTATTGGTGGAGGAATTTCCGGTTCCGGGCCTTCTATTTTTATGCTAAGCAAAGATGGAACGACTGCGCAGCTGCTCGAAAAAATCATGAAGGACATTTATGAAAAGATTGGTGTCGATTATAAAACATATGTGACTTCAATCAATACAGAAGGCGTAAAAATCGTGGAAGAAAAGGAAGTATAAAGAGTAAACAAACAAAAAATGAAATTTTTTAGCCTCAATAAAACTGCTCCTGTAGCCACTTTTAAAGAAGCAACGATCCGTGGTTTAGCTCCCGATAAAGGTTTGTATTTTCCTGAAAGCATTCCTCAGCATGATGCGACGTTCTACAAGGAAATTGAAAAATATTCAAATGAAGAAATTGCTTTTAGAGTAATCGAACCTTTTGTTGGAGATGAAATACCACCGCTGGAGTTGAAAAGAATTGTAGCAGAAACGATCAGTTTTGAAATTCCACTCAGGAAAATAAATGACCAGATTTCTTCGCTGGAATTGTTCCACGGGCCCACGCTTGCATTCAAAGATATTGGTGCCCGTTTTATGAGTCGCTGCCTTGGCTATTTCGTAAAAAACAATGATAAAAAAGTAACTGTCCTCGTGGCTACTTCCGGTGACACCGGCGGTGCAGTTGCCAATGGATTTTATAATGTGACTGGCGTTGATGTAGTGATACTTTACCCATCGGGAAAAGTGAGCAGTGTCCAGGAAAAGCAGTTGACTACTTTGGGCAACAACATTCATGCAATTGAAGTGAAAGGAAATTTTGATGATTGCCAGAAAATGGTGAAGCAGGCCTTTGCCGATAAAGTATTGAATGAAAGATTGTTTCTCACTTCAGCCAATTCAATCAATGTAGCGCGCTGGCTGCCCCAGCAATTTTATTATTTGTTTGCCTGGAAACAATGGAAAGACAAACAACATCCCCCTGTTATTTGCGTACCAAGTGGCAACTTTGGAAATATTTGTGCAGGAATATTGGCGCATGTTTGCGGAATGCCGGTAAAACATTTTATCGCCGCTTGTAATGCCAATAAAGTCGTTCCTGGATTTTTAGCCACTGAAAAATACCAGCCGCAAAAGGCTATCGCAACGATCTCAAATGCAATGGACGTAGGTGATCCAAGTAATTTTGTAAGAATTCTCGAATTGTTTCATCACCGATTTTCTGATTTGAAAAACAATTTAAGCAGCGAAAGCATTTCTGATGAGGAAACCCGCAAGACAATAAAGGACGTTTACTCAAAAGAAAATTATTTGCTTGATCCCCATGGCGCGGTTGCTTTTCGCGCTCTTGAAAATTACCTTCAAAACCACAAAGAAGAAAAAGGATTCATTTTAGAAACAGCTCACCCCGTAAAATTTTATGATGTTGTGGAGCCAATCATAAATGAAAAGATTCCCGTGCCTGCAAGCGTTGTAGCAATTATGTCAAAAGAGAAATTGAGCACGATAATGGAAGTGGGGTTTGAAAATTTGAAAGAGTTTTTGTTGAGCAGGTAAAAGGAATTCTGGCTCATTTGTTGGTTTACTGTAATTTGGATTTATAAAAGGATCATCATTTTTTCATTTTATTCTTACAATGAAAAATTCTTCAGATAAAGCATATTTAAAGGAGACAGGTAAAAAGTTATCCTCACTTTTAAAAAAATCACCCAAAAAATTTTCTGACGAAGATTATCATAAGCTGCGGGTTGAAATTAAAAAACTAAAAGCCATTTCAGGATTTTTAGAATTTTCCCAAAAGAACTTTTCAAAAAAGAAGCAATTAAAGCCTTTTTCAAAAATTTATGGACAAGCCGGCAAGGTGCGTGAACTGCAATTGCAGTATGCGTTTTTAGAAAAAGAATCCCATGGTTTAAAAAATTATCTTGACAAACTTGACAAGCAAATTCAGAAGGAAAAGAAAAAATTTGCTTCCGCTCTTTCAAAAAATAGAAATAAAAAGATAAGCAAGGCAATTAAAAAAATTGCAAAGTATCTTCAAAAAACAAACGACGATGATGTTATTCATTTCATGAATAATGAAAAGAAAAAGATCGCTTCTCTTATTGAGACTTTCCCTGTAAAAACCGATGATGCCCACCAACTGCGAAAGATTTTGAAAGAAGATTTTTACAACCGGAAACGAACCAACTGGCCCTCAAGATCAATTAAAGAAGAAGATGAGTTGCTCACGCTTTTAGGCGATTGGCACGATCGTGTTGTGCTTGAAAGTCAAATGGAAAAAGCGATTTTAAAAAGCAAAAAGCATATCGACGAAGCCGCCGAACTACAAAGCATAAAAGACATCCTGGCATTACAGAAAAATAATTTTTTCACCGAGATTAACGCGAGATTGAAAAAAGGAGTATTCCAATTCTAAAGTAAATGAAATAAAAATTTCGCTTTAAAAGTTGGTTTGCTATGGAATGTAGTGTCACTCTTTTCAAATTTGATTTAAAATCCTGAAAGCTTATTATTCCACTTTTTCCAAATTTTCGTTTAGCGGTGTCATCTTAGGCATAATCAGGTGAATGATCAGCAGGCATACCAGGTACAAGCAACCTGCGATTAAAAAGGCAAAAAGATAAGCCGACTTGCCACTACTATCCAATACACGGCCAAGTGCAAAAAATGCTATTATACTCGCAACACCTCCTATCATTCCTCCAATACCTACAACGGAGCCTGTTGCTTTTTTAGGAAAAACATCAGAAGCCAGTGTAAACGCATTGGCCGACCATGCCTGGTGCCCACTGGCTGCAAGTCCTATCAACAAAACTGACACCCATTGATTGCTGGTTTGCGTGGCAAAGACCACCGGCAAAATGATAATTCCACAGATCAATAACGTGGTCTTTCTGGCCCTGTTAATTGTCCATCCTTTTTTAATAAAATAAGATGAAAGCCAACCGCCAAAAACACTACCCCCGTCAGCCATTACGTAAATTATTATCAATGGAAGCGCTAATCCTTTCAATTCCAAATGAAACTGCGCGTGGAGAAAAAAACTTCCCCAGAACAAATAAAACCACCAAACGGCATCAGGAATTTTAGCAACCGCAAAAGCCCATGTTTCTTTTAGGGGCAATACTTTAGTCCATGGTATCCTTTCCTCATTTTCTGCCGGAGAGTCGCTCAAAATATGGGTAAGTTCAGCCGGTGAAACTTTTAAACTTTTTTCTGGTTTTTTGTAGGTAGCTAACCAGATAATGATCCATGTAAGGCTAAAGAAAAAGGTGATGCAAAAAGCATATTGCCAATGTTTGCCTTCGTTAGTTACGATCATCGGAATGACCAGGGGGGCCAATACTGCACCCACGTTACTTCCGGCATTAAATATACCTGTAGCAAGCGCCCGTTCTTTTTTAGGAAACCATTCCGCAACGGTTTTAATACAGGCTGGAAAATTTCCCGATTCTCCAATGCCTAATCCGAAACGGGCGACTACAAAACCAATCCAACTCATTCCTTTTGTAATGAAAGCATGCATCAGGCTAAAAAAACTCCATATACCTATTGATAACGCATACCCGAAACGTGTTCCCATGCGATCAATTACTCCGCCCATAATGACCATGCCAAGCGCATACGCTATCATGAACGAAATATTAATGTAACTGTATTGCTCATTGGACCAATGGAAAACATGGTCTTTTAATGTGGGACCAAGTACTCCAATAATACTACGATCCATGTAATTTATAGTGGTAGCAAAAAATAACAATGCTAAAATTCTCCAGCGGTATTTTCCGATTTTTGCCGGCCCGCTCGTTTTTTCTTTAGTAGTGGTATTCTCTATATCAATTGAATTCTGCATAACGTTATTTTATTTAAGCGATTTCAGAATGTCAAGTGCTTGCCTTGTCAACTCTTCAATGCGGGCATAATTTTTTTCTTCAAGCAATGGCTTGCTCACTAACTTACTTCCCATTCCCACTGCACAAACGCCGGATTTTAACCATTTGGCAATGTTTTCTTTATCGAGATCAACGCCACCAGTCGGCATAAACATCAAGTCAGGAAACAGCGCTTTGATAGCACTCATGAATTCAGGGCCGAGTAAATTCCCGGGGAACAATTTGATCATCTTGGCACCAAGTGTTTCGGCACGGATGATCTCTGTTGGCGTCATGCAACCCGGAACCCACAACATATTCATTGCATCACACACTTCTGCCACTTCTTCAACAAGTCCGGGACAAATAATAAAATCAGCACCGGCATCTATGAAAGTTCTTGCTGCTTCACCGTTTTTGATCGTTCCTATTCCCAGATACATATCTTTCATTTCCGCATCGCAGATTTTGCGGATCTCTTTAAAATTTTTCAAAGCTGCTTCTCCCCTGTTTGTATATTCTACTGTACGAATGCCTGCCCGATATAACGCGCGTAGAACTTCAAGGCTAACTTCTGTGTCTTTGTAAAAATAAAGTGGAAGCACTCCTTGCTCAGGGATCAATTGCAATAAAACGTCTTTTTGGCTCATTTAAAAACTTTTAAGATTAAACAATGTTATTGGAATTCCTTTAGAAATCCATAATTTTTTATGCAAACGTTACCGAATATGCGAAATAAAAATAAACTCTTTTTCGCAATAAAATCAGTGATCCAAAGATAATATCTTTCGTCTAAGCATAACCGTTATCGATAGTTATTTTAAGGTTCATCAGCTTCGTTGGTATAGAAATTTTTATGAGAAACGTAATGTAATCAATAGTCAATCACTTTACGCAAACGATGGCATTGAATTTTTACGAATTATTGCATCTTTGTTTGTTGTTTAAATAAATAAGAAAGAGATTTGAATGGCTTTAAAACCTATTAAACATTTAAATTCAAAAAATATTATGGCTAAAAAAGTTGTTACACTAGGTGAAATTATGCTTCGCTTATCCACTCCTGAACATCAAAGATTTGTGCAGGCGGACAGTTTTGATGTTACCTACGGCGGTGGCGAAGCTAATGTGGCAGTCGCGCTTTGTAACTATGGTTTGCACGGCGTTTTTGTTTCCAAAGTTCCCGACAATGCCATTGGGCAATCAGCAATTAATCATTTGCGGCGCTATGGAGTTGACACACAGTTTGTGGCGCGAGGAGGAAAAAGGCTCGGCATTTATTTTTTGGAAACAGGCGCTTCGATGAGAGCTTCACAGGTTATTTATGACCGCGCAAATGCAGCAATTGCGGATGCTGAAATAAGTGATTTTGATTTTGATCAAATATTTGAAGGAGCTTCATGGTTTCATACCACAGGGATCACACCTGCATTGAGCGATAAAGCAGCGGCACTTGCAGAAGCGGCTTTGAAAGCTGCTAAAGCGAAAGGTGTGACAACAAGTATCGATTTGAATTACCGCAAAAAATTATGGAGCAAAGAAAAAGCAAAAGAGGTGATGACGAAGCTTTGCCAATATGTAGATGTTTGTATTGGAAATGAGGAAGATGCAGAAACAACTTTAGGATTTAAAAGTAAAGGAACTGACGTGACAAAAGGAGAATTGAACCTTGATGGTTACAAAGATATTTTTCAGCAAATGAAAGAAAAATTCGGTTTTAAATATATTGCTTCTACTTTACGCGAAAGCTACAGTGCATCTGATAATGGCTGGAGTGCATTGGTTTATGACGGCAGCGAATTTTATCACACCAAAAAATATGAAGTAAGAATTGTTGACCGTGTTGGCAGTGGTGATTCCTTCGCCAGTGGATTTATTTATGGTTTAGTAACTGATATGAATTTGAAAGATGCAGCAGAATTTGGTGTAGCCGCTTCTGCGTTGAAACATACCATTCCCGGAGATTTGAATCATGCAACATTAAATGAAGTAACCACTTTGATGAAAGGTGATGCGTCAGGAAGAGTGCAGCGATAAATGAAAATAATGTTTATGGTAAACGAACAAATAGGCAATTTTTTTCTGCATTATTTGGTTTTTTGTTCCTGTCTTAATTAAACTTACCTGTCACCATAAAAAATATTCCGTTCAGCATCGAGCGTGAAATTGTCACGATTAGTCTCTATTAATTTTTTATATTCTGATACTTTAACCCAATAAATAATAAAAGTTACCAGGGATGCAATGCCCCCAAAAAAAGGAATAAATGCGAGGCAACTGCAAATATTCCAGGCCAGGCCGATACTATAAGTCGGTTTCGGGTCAGTAACGGGAATGTTTAGTCTTGCGCATTCTGCACCAATGGATTGAGAAATCCTGTCCACAACAATAAACTGCCATACAAGATTGAACAATGGAATAAAAAGCAACCAAACATTTGATGGTGGCATTCGCCTGTTTTCGGGTGAAATTGCTCTCAAAGTATTTTGGAGTGTAAGCAGAAAAAAAATGGCGGGAATTAAAAACAGCCCCAGGGTAATGAGCCCAAAAATGGAAGAAAAAACATCTGGATTGTACATGAGTTAGTTTTTTTGGTTATTATTTTGAAACTAATTGATTTTTTATTTCGTTTATTCCTTCTGTGGCATTGGCTCTTATCACTTTAAAGTTATGATGAGAAGGAACAAACGGTGGATTTTTGTCAATAATAAATTTAGGTATTCCCAAAGGTAAAAAATCTATCAAACCTGCAGCAGGATAAACTTGCAAGGAAGTTCCGGCGAGGATAAAAAGATCAGCAGTGCTCATCAATTTTGCAGCTTCCTCAATCATCGGAACCGGTTCACCAAACCAAACAACATGCGGTCTGAATTGCGTTCCATCAGGAGCTTTTTGTCCATATTGAATATCTTCCCTTATTTCAAAAAAAACATTCTCATCCTTTTCACCTCGCATTTTAAAAATCTCACCATGCAGGTGAAGAACTTTTTTTGAACCTGCACGTTCATGTAAGTCATCAATGTTTTGGGTTATGATTGTTACATTGTATTTTTCCTGCAATTCCGCAATACCCTTATGAGCAGCATTCGGCTCAGCTTTCGCAATTTCCTTTCTTCTTTGATTATAGAAATCTAGAACAAGCTTTGGATCTTTTTGCCATCCCTGCGGTGAGGCCACTTCATAAACATCATAACCCATCCACAAACCATCACTGTCGCGAAATGTTTTTAATCCGCTCTCGGCGCTTATCCCCGCTCCTGTCAATACAATTAGATTTTTTTTCAAATTTCCGATTACCGATTTTTACCGATTACCCTAATTAACGAATAAACCTATAAACTGACTAACCAATCAAAATCATTTTCCTTCACTCATCTTCAAAATTTCATTCCATTCATCCTTTGTCACTTTTTGAACAGATAACCTCGAATTCTTGACTAATTCCATATTTTCCAATTTAGGTTCCGCTTTTATTTCAGAAAGTGTCACCGGTCTTTTCAATTTTTTTACCGGTTTTAAATCAACTACTACCCAGTTTTTATTATCGGTTGTCGGATCCTGGTAAGATTCTTTTTCCACTTTAGCAATTCCCACAATTTCCATTCCTTCATTGCTGTGATAATAAAACACATCATCGCCTTTCTTCATATCTCGCAAATTGTTGCGTGCTCCATAATTTCTGACTCCGTCCCAAAAAGTCTTTTTATCCTTTACAAATTGATCCCAACTATATTTTGACGGTTCTGATTTTACAAGCCAATAATTCATATAAAGGTTTTTTGTTGAAAAATTAAAATTACCAATTTAAAAACGATACGATCTCTTTTTGCTTTTTTAACAAGAATATTTTATGCTTTATTGTGGTATATTGCCCTTAACTTTGGAAAAGTAAGCCAGAAACCAAATTTATCAAAAGAAAAAAATAAGCTCATGCTAAGCATCCTTCCCAAACCCATTCTATTACTTTCAATGCCCGGTGGATCTGAATGGATCCTGATCCTCCTGGTAGTATTGCTTTTCTTTGGAGGTAAAAAAATTCCTGACCTGATGCGTGGCATTGGCAAAGGAGTCAAAGAATTCAACGACGCTAAAGACAATATGAAAAAAGAGATCAAAGCCGGCATCCACGAAAAACCGGCTGAATAGAAGTAATCATATATTATTAATAATGCAATTTCCCGCCAGTTATCTGCCGGGATTTTTTTTAGATTCTTATGATGGAAGTAAGCAGAATTATCAAAGAAAATTTACATTCCCCTAACACGGTTTGGCCTAACTTTACAAATATTTTCAAAACCCAAATCATACGTCATGTTAAGCATTTACCTGAAACCGTTTTTTCTTCTTTCAATGCCTGGAGAATCAGAATGGTTGTTAATCCTGTTAGTTATTTTATTATTTTTTGGTGGCAAAAAAATCCCTGATCTAATGAGAGGAATCGGCCGGGGGGTCAGAGAATTTAATGATGCGAAAGAACATGTAAAGAGTGAAATTGAGGCGGGAATGAAAGATAAAGATGTTGAGAAACAAAAAGAGGCGTTAACCAATTCAAGTACACCTGCTCCTGAAGTAACACCAGCTGCGACGCCGGTTTCAGCTACTTCAACTACGCAAAATTCATAATTTTTATTTTTTAGTTTTTTTGGTAATAGTTAAACAAATGCCCCTCGGTCTCAAGGGGCATTTTTCTTTTTATCTCTATTTGAGAAAAATTAATTCACAAACTGATGATCCAATCCGCGGAAATCCACTGGAACTAATTTACTTACGCCAGGCTCCTGCATGGTAACGCCATAGATGACATCAGCAGAGGCCATTGTCATTTTATTGTGAGTAACAATTATGAATTGCGATTCCTTACTGAACTTACGGATCATCTGGGTAAACTTCCCAACATTCGCATCATCCAAAGGTGCATCTACTTCATCAAGAATACAAAATGGCGCCGGCTTGATCAGGTAAATAGCAAACAACAACGCAGTGGCAGTAAGCGTCTTTTCTCCACCACTCAATTGCGTAATGCTTGTCGGCCTTTTTCCTTTTGGTTTTGCAATAATATCGATTCCTGTATCCGCAAGGTTTTCCGGGTTTTCCAGGATCATGTCTGCGGTATCATCCTCAGTAAACAAAGCTTTAAACACATTTTGAAAATTTTCCCTCACCTTATTAAACGTATCAAGGAATTTTTGGTTAGCTGTCGTTTCGACTTCCTGGATGGTTTGCATCAGCGATTGCTTGGCGTTCACCAGATCATTCTTCTGTTCGCCAATAAAATCAAATCGCTTTTTCATTTCCGAATAAGCTTCGATAGCAGTCGGATTGATCTCACCCATGTTTTCCAGGCGTTTTTTCATCCTGTCACACTTTTCCTGAAGTTCTTCAAGCGACAAATTTGTATTTCGTTCTTCATCAAGAATTGCGTCCAGATCAACCTTAAACTCAACACTCAACCTTTCCTTCATCCCGGCAACCTGTAATTTCAATTCATTGAGTTTGTCCTTTATTTCATTTAGTGAATGTTCTGCGTGCTCTTTCGCCTTTTGCTTTTGACGCAATTGTGTTTCCTTTTCGCTTAATTCATTTCGCAAATTATAATATGCCTGGTCTGCCTCATTCAATTTCTTTTCTTCAATCTCTTTGTTTTTCAATAAGCTCAAAACTTCCTGCTCCAGGTTTTGTAATTCACTGCTTGTAGTTTCGATATTTTCAACCGCTTCTTTTAATTGAGCCTTGCTGCTTTCAACTTGCGTCACCAAATCGTTCAGTTGCCTGTTTTTAAATTCAAGCTCCTGCCCTATTGAATTCACTTTGCTTTGTTGGCGGGTAAGCTGCAGGTTGTGGTCATTATACAAAGTATTGGCAGCGTTGAATTCTTGTTCGGCTTTTACAAATTCTTCTCCCGTTACCTTCATCTTTTCATCGTGTGCACCAACTTCATCTGCAAGGTCACGCAATACAGAACGGGTATCTTCGATATCATCCTGGAATTGCTGCAATTGATTTTTTAATTCTTCAAGCCTGGCTTCTGCAACTGCTTTTTGATGGGAAAGGTTTTCAATTTTATTTTGAATGGCGTACGTTGCATTTATCAAATCATTGATCGACTGTTGTGTTTGTTGGATTGCGTTTTCTTTCAATTGCTGGTTGAAGGCAATAACTTCATTCGACTTTTTACTGATAACAGATTTAAGTTCATTTACTTTTTCTTTATGCACAGCAATCTTCTCCGTGAGTTTTTCCAGGTTTTTTGCACGACCAATTTTCTTTCCTTCAAATAAGCCAACACTTCCGCCGGTTAGTGAATATTTTCCTTTCACATACTTCCCATTCTTCTCTAATATTACATGACCATTGCTATTTTCAAGTGCCTGTTCGTTTTCGGCAATAAAAACATTGTTTAAGAGATATTTGGCAAGTGGTTCATATTTCTCATCAATTTCTATCACTTTCAAAGCAGGAATCGCATTTGCCAAATCATCTTCTTTTTGATGAATTCCATTTGCGTTTAGTTGATCGAGCAAGAAAAAATTAGCCTTCCCTTTTTTGTGTTCGTCCAAAAGATGAACAGCTGAAAGCCCATCCTGTAAGGAATTCACCACATAATAATTCAGATAAGGTTCCAATACATTTTCTACGGCAGCTCGGTATTCTTCTTTCACATACATCAGGTCTGAAAGAACAGGAGCTTTATAATCCCAGGAGTTGTTATTGTGAAGGAATTTTACACTTTCAGGATAACCTTCCATGTTATCGATCAAACTTTTAAGCAGATCGTGCTCATTTTGTCTTGCATCCAGTTTGCGGTTTTCTTCAGCCAGTTCACCACGCAATTGTTCCAATTCTGCCTGGGTTTCGAGGATTTGCTCTTTGGTATATTCGTTATGTCTTCTTAATTCTTCAAGCACATTTTTCTTTTCATCCAATTCTGCTTCCCTGTCTTTTTTCCCGGCTTCCAATCTTTCCAGATTCTCCTCGCGAAGCCTTTGTTCATCTTCGATTTGAACAATTGAACGTTGCAGGTTAAAAATAGAAGTATCAGCTACCGCTACTTTTTTCTCAGCTTCAAAATGATTGCGCTGCAATTGCATTTGTGCTTGTCTCAATTCATCAACAGCAGACCTGCGCTCGTCGTAAATACTTCTTTTTTCTTCCGCGGCATTTTTTAAAGCAACCAAATCTTCTTTTTGTCCTGCCAACCTTTGTTCTTCATCAGTGATCTGTTGTTGTGAAAATCGAATGCTTTCTTCAATTCCGGTTATTTGTCCTTCAGCTTTTACCAAAAATTCTTTAAGGCTTGTTTCCCTTTCTGTCAGGTACTGTAATCTTTGCGCACTTAAGTTCTTGGTGTTTTCCTTTTCCCTAACCGAATTGTTGATTTCATTAAAAGCGTGTTGTTGTTGCTGAAGCATCCTTTCTTTTTCGATAAAGCCTGCCTTTTCTTTTTCGATTTCTGCTTCATCAGTAGCAATGGTTGCTTCAAGTTCTACAACTTTATCCGTTTCTGCTTTTTGCCGATCATTCAATTCTTTATAAGAAATATTGAATCCTTCGAGCGCCGCTTTTGCAAGTTCGATGCTCAGCTCGCGATAATCTTTTTTTATTTCAAAAAATTTCTCTGCCTTTTTTGCCTGGCTTTCCAGTGTCTTCAACTGGTTGTTGATCTCGAACAAAAGATCTTCAATTCGTGCAAGATCCTGTTCTGTGGCATCCAATTTTAATTTTGCTTCGCGTTTCCTTGTTTTATAAATGGAAATACCCGCAGCCTGTTCGAGCATCCTGCGCCTGCTGAAATCCTTGTCTTTGATGATGTCGTCAACCATACCTAACTCGATGATGGCGTAGCTATCGGTGCTGACACCAGTGTCCATGAAAAGATTGTGAATATCCTTGAGGCGGCACGTCACATCATTAAGCCTGTATTCACTTTCACCATTCTTGTAATATTTTCGGGTAACCGTAACCGTTTGAAACTCTGTTGGCAGAAGATTCCTTGTGTTTTCAAAGGTAAGACTGACTTCTGCCAGGCCGCTGGCACTTCGGTTTTTAGAGCCGTTGAAAACGAGGCTTTCGAGGTTTTCACTTCGCAATTGGCTTATCTTTTGTTCGCCGATCACCCAGCGTATGCTGTCGACGATGTTACTCTTACCGCAGCCATTTGGGCCAATGACACCTGTTATGCCCTGGTCAAAAGTAACTATGGTTTTATCAGCAAAACTTTTAAAACCTTTTATTTCTAAATTCTTTAATCTCACTTTTTGGAATTTTTATAGGGTGGCGCTTTATAACCTACGCCTAAAGGCAAATATATTCGATATGGCAAAAAGAAAAATTGCCGGAAGGCCAATCTGGATCATAGTTATACACAGATTTTTCACAGATTTTCGTGCCCTGGCAATACTTATTTTTTAGTTGATTTTTTTTACAGATATGATTAGTTAAATTTGAAGCTATTTTCCTATTTTACACTTTCATTCTTTATACTATTTATCACAAACTCAAAAAGACCACTGATGAAAAAATTTTTAGTTCCTGTTGATTTTTCCGACACTTCTGTCAATGCTGCCCGTTATGCTGTTGCCTTATCAGGCGACGTCACTGATGCAGAGATTATCCTTTACCATGTTTACAGTCATATCAGCTTTGCCACATTAACTTCCAGGGAAGAGGGTTCCCGTCAAAAAGTGACAGAGGCAGAACTCAACGAAGTAAAGTCAAAAATCAGTGAAGGAAATGATAATATTTCAATAGTTGTAGAAGAGGGATCTTTTGTTGAAAGCCTTTGTGATTACGCCCTGGGAAACGCCGTTGACATGGTGATCATGGGCATCACAGGTAGCTCAAGAATTACCCAGGTTTTTATGGGAACCAACACTTTGAATGTAATAAGACACATCGATATTCCTGTCATGATCGTTCCATCACAAGCCGCTTATACCGGTTTGAAAAAAGTTGTTTTCACTTCTGATTTTAAAGATGTGGCACGCACCACTCCTTTCGCGGCGCTTAAGAAGATATTGGATATGTTTAAACCGAAATTGGAAATTTTAAATGTTGACAGCGAACATTATGTTGAACTGACTCCTGAATATAAAATTGAAAGAGAAGCAATGGTGGATAAATTGGGAAGCTATAACCCTGAATTTGCTTTTTTAAGAGCGTATGATTTCCTTGAAGGCATCAGTAGTTTTGTTGATACAAAAGAGATGGACGCAATCATCACCGTTCCGCGGAAGCATGGCTTTTTGAGTCAACTTTTTAAAACAAGTCATACTAAAAAATTAGCTTATCACAGTCGCGTGCCGATCATTGCAGTGCCTGCTTAGCATCTTTTAAATGCGTTTTGCAAGGCTTTCTTTGAAAGCCTTGTTTTGTTCCATCACAGTAAACAAGGAAAGAATGATTTTTATTATTTTCACCCGGGTTGATTCTTTTCTTTTTCTTGGCCAACCAGGTAGTTTACGAGTTTATTGAGCGTGAGTCCCTGAACAATGGTTGAAAAAATAACGATAAAATAGCAGGCCGAAAGAATAATCGTTTTGTAAGGAGAAGCAGGCAGAGAAAGTGCCATTGCCAGTGAAATTCCTCCCCGAAGACCCGACCAGGTCAGGATGGCAAGATTTTTATAATTTAACCTGTGAAGTAAAAGAAGCGCGGGCAAAGAAATACTTACGAGTCTTGCAACAAGTATAATAATCACTGCCAGAAAACCAGTAAGCCAGTAATTTTTGAGATAAGGTAATACAACAAGTTCAAGGCCGATCATCACAAAAAGAACCGTATTTAAAATTTCGTCTATCAATTGCCATATGCGCATTAAGAAATTTTTCGTGTTTCCTTTCTTACTAAGATTTCGATTTCCTATAACAAGTCCGGCTGCTACGCTTGTAAGTGGAATTGAGATCGAAATATATTTAGCCAAAAGTGAGATTCCAAAAACCATTGATAGTGAGATTAGCAACAATGTCTGAAAGTCGTTGATAGTGCGCATCAGGCGGTACCCAACAAATCCGAGAATCAATCCGATTGCAATTCCACCAATCACTTCCTGGGTAAACAATTTCAGAACTCCCAAAAATGAAAATCCCGTTCCTTTTTCCCCGGAAATTTCCAGGATAACCACAAAAAGAACAAGGCCCACTCCATCATTGAACAACGATTCGCCGGAAATGATTGTTTTTAAACGCTCCGGAACTTTGGATTTTCTGATAATTGCAGCAACAGAAATCGGGTCGGTTGGAGATATAAGTGCACCAAAAAGCAAGCACTGGAAAAAAGGAACTGGAACAGGAAACAACTTCATAACGAAATAAAACAAAGCACCAAATACAAATGCCGAAACCAAGACCCCGAGTGTGGTAAGCAACAAAACTGACCAACGTTGTTCCTTTAATTTTTGATAATCGAAATGAATGGCACTGGCAAACATCAAAAACCCCAACATCAGGTCTAGAATTGTATGAGGAAAATTAATGTTGGCAGTAACGTCAGTTATGGATTTGGTAAGGCTGTTGCTTGTCTTCCCTACAATTAAAATAATGATGGAAGCAACTACGGAAATACTTACAATACCAATTGTGCCAGGCAATTTTACAAACCGGTCGTTCAGGTAAGAAATGGCGGCACTGATAAAAATAAGAATGGTGAAAATTGTGAGTAAATCCATACTGTGACAATAAAGTATTCATTTTATTCAACCGGATTATCACAAATGAAGTGCCTAATTGATATCACTAAAAAACAGTGAAGCAATAAAAAATAGATCTTTTTATTTTGAAAGATAACAGTTATGCGCAAACGCAAAAGGTTTAACAAAAAAAGATTATAAAGTGGTATAAACCACGTGAAGTCTTATATGAGTTGCAGTATTGTTGGTCCCGTTCAATACAACACGTCCGTCTGCAGCCTCATTTCTCTTAACTGAAAAAGGAGCAATTCCCTGTCCGCACCAATCGAGATAAGTTTTGTTATTGGTAAGATAAAATGGAGCGCTCAACCTCAAAGTGAGATTGTGCTTTCCCTTGGTAATGACAGATTGAACGTACCTGGTAATATTTAAATGGTATTCGGCGACCGGCTGGCCTGATGAAGTAGTCGTAATTCTTTTTCCACCAAGATATTGAAAATCAGTTTGCAATTCACTCGCACTGAAGTCACATGGAACAGGGATAAAATGATCTTGCGAAATCGATGAATCTTTTACTTCTAAATAAAGATTTTCAGGTGCATACAACAAATCATTCAATGGAGAAGGATCATAAACCTGGTCAACAATTATTTCTGCTTTGTTGATCACCCTGTTTGATAATCCCGAAAGGGAAGGAACATTTAACAAGGCCGAATTGCCGGGTGAAGTCTGGATAAATAGAAGGCTATCTCCTGAAGCCGGATGCGAAGTATAATTTGCAATTTCAGCACCGCTGTAATCATGAACAATAGAATTAGCAAGGCCTGAACTTCCTGACAATGCAAAATTGATCACTGTTGTATCAGCAGTTCCTCCTTTTTTATAACGGATATAAAAAGACAAACGTGAAGTTGTAAAATCAAAATAATTCAATGCTTCACCACCTGTTGCATCATCAGGAACAATTGCGTATCCTTTGAAATAATTAATAAAATCATTGTCACTCCTGAATATCTGCGCAGAATCAGTGATAAACTGTTGGGCAAAAGAAGTTGAAACAGGAATCCTCAACTGGTTAGCCGCTTCTTCATTGTAAGCATGTACGGAATCTTTCAATGCCCAGGGATAAAATGATTTTTCGCCCAACAAATGGGAATTGTCATATCCCAAAACACGGCAACTGGTATAAGAAGTATTCAGATCAAAAGAATCGGAAAGCTGGTAAATATTGATCTTTTGTAATTGATTGGTATCCCCAAAAGAATGGGAATATTGGAGCACCATCACTGCAGAATCAATTTCTATTGTGCCGGCATCAGCCGCAGGAAAGTTATAGGGAAAAAACTGCGGCTTCATTTCAACATAAACGTTAGCCAGGGTAGTTCCAAACAATGGATCGTTGCCAATAATTCCGATAGGTTGTAAAGCACTTCGTTGAATTGTATCACATTGAAGGCTGTCTTCGTTCACCGCAATGACATTATAAGTAGTATCAAAAGTATGGATATTATCAACTGCCGGAATCAGGTTTTCTCCAAGAGAAGTAGTATCAATTTTAGTGCAGCCAACAGCAAAAACGAACAACATTAGAATTCCTGAAACCGCAGATTTGTATTGGTTTTTAGACACTTAAATGATATTTGATTGGAAAATTTAAGGAACGAATTTATTTGGCGGCAAGGTCGGCATACAATTGTAAATAGTCTGTTAAATCTGACTCTGCATTGTATTTGATCACTTTTTTACCGCGCACTTTGTTGAAATCTTCTGCTAGTTTTTTATCAACTTTATCCGCGCCAAAAGTGATGGCATCTGCGAAATGAGCACCGCCCCTGAACATGGCAGTATTACTTCCTTCGTTGTAGATATCAATATCCTTTTCCTTAATGTTCGAATTGATGCAAGCAATCTCTGAAAAATCAGGACCCATTTTTTCTTTGTAAGTATTTTGGCCAATGGTAAACACCACTTTGCAATTACTAAAAACAGGTTCCTTTTTATAAGCCGTTTTTATGTACATGGGGATCAAGCCTGTCATCCATCCGCTGCAATGAATAATATCCGGTGGCCATCCAAATTTCTTGACCGTTTCCAATGCTCCTTTACAAAACAAAACAGTTCTCAATGCATTGTCATCAAACCATTTATCGCTTTCATCATGAAACAAAGATTTTCTTTTGAACAAATCTTCGTTATCCAGGAAATAAATTTGTAAACGAGCGTTTGGAAGTGAAGCTACTTTAATAACTAATGGATAATCATCACCGTCAACCGTAACATTAATGCCCGACAGACGAACCACTTCATGAAGGCGATGCCTGCGTTCGTTGATCATTCCGAAACGCGGCATAATGCAACGCACTTCCATTCCTGAGTCATTCGATTTAACAGCTAGCCGGTTAACGATTTCAGCAAACTCTGTCATTTCAAGGTAGGGAGACATTTCGCTTGCTATGAATAAAATTCTTTTCTTTGTCGACATTTACTAATGGTTAAGTTGGCTTTATCGTTTTTTTTCAGGCGGCAAAGTTACCATTTTTTTCGTTTAGACAATGCTAAACTCACTCTCACCTTTAAACGCAAAGCGGCTATGATCATATTTAAAAGGGCTAAGGATCTTTCACGATATCTTGAAACACGAAAGGAGGAAGGCCAATCAATTGGCTTCGTACCGACAATGGGCGCTCTTCACCAGGGACATTTATCACTTTTAAAACGGTGCAATGAGACTGCAGATGTTTCAGTTTGCAGCATTTTTGTAAATCCTGTACAGTTTAATAATCCTGAAGATTTGAAGAAATATCCCAAAAATATATCCAGTGATATTGAAATGTTTGAGGAAAACGATTGTGCTGTTTTGTTTCTTCCTGATGAGGATGAGATTTATCCGGATGAAACTTCAAAACAAAAGCACTTTGAATTGGGTGATCTTGAAACAAAGCTCGAGGGTAAATTTAGGCCGGGGCATTTCCAGGGTGTTTGTACAGTTATGGAAATACTTTTAAAGATCGTAAAACCAGGTTTTCTTTTTTTAGGGCAAAAGGATTATCAGCAATGCCTTGTGATCAGGCGACTTGTTAAGCAATTGAACCTTGATTTGGAAATTGTGATTTGCCCGATCGTTCGCGAAGAAAGCGGATTGGCAATGAGCAGCAGAAATTTAAGACTCGATGAAAACAACAGGAAAGTGGCGGCTCAATTGCACAAGGAACTTGAATGGATAAAGGAAAATTTTCCAAAGCAAGATTTTAAAATACTCAAAGAGCAGGCAATTAGCCGGCTTGAAAACAACGGATTTAAAGTCGAATACCTTGAACTTGCCCAAACTGCTGATCTCTCAAGCGTTACTAATTATCACGAAAATGAGGAACTGATTCTTCTGATCGCTGCGTTTATTTCAGGCATCCGGCTGATTGACAATCTGTTTGGTAAGCATTAATTTAACGCAGGTTTATTATCTTGTATTCCTTTATGAAGCGAAAAATAATTTCAATTTTAAAATACCTGGCATTTCTTGGTGTTGGCGTTTTTTTGACATGGTGGCAGATCAGTAAGATGACGCCCGGCCAAAAGTTACAGTTTAGAGAATCGCTTTTACATGCTAACTATATTTATCTCCTGCCGGTTTTTGTCATCACTATTTTGGGCCACATTAGTCGCGCCGTACGATGGAAAATCCTCGTTGAACCGATGGGATATGAACCTAAAACTTCCAATACCTTTTATGCAGTAATGGTTGGTTACCTGGCCAATACATTTTTACCAAGAGTCGGGGAAATCATAAGGTGCACCACACTTAGCAAGTACGAGAATATTCCTGCCACCAAATTAATTGGAACGATTCTCGTCGAAAGAATTTTCGATTTATTGTGTTATTTCTTATTGATCATTATTACTTTTTTGATCCAGATAGAAACAGTGAGTGATTTCATAAAAGATAAGATGCAAAACATTTTTTCAGTAAAATCTCAATTTCCCGTATGGATGATTATCCTTATAGTATCAGTCGCTTTTGCAATACTCTTTTTGTTGGCAAAATGGTTATTTACCCGCTATCGGGATCATCATTATATTGTAAAGCTTAAAGGATTTCACATTGGATTAAAAGAAGGTTACTCCACCATCCTGCATTTAAAAAAAAGAAAGAAATTTATAGCCCATTCGATCTTTATCTGGGCTTGTTATCTTTTTGAAATATACATAGGTTTTTCTGCCCTCGACGCAACTTCTTCTTTAGGAATAGGTGCTGCCTTCAGCGTACTCTCGCTGGCTACATTAGCAATGATCGTTTCGCCTGGTGGCTTAGGCGCTTTTCCTCTTGGCGTCCAGGAAGTTTTACTTATTTACAATGTCGACAATATCTTTTTCGGATGGTTGATGTGGGCTGTTACCACAGGTATTATTATTGTAGTTGGAATTTTAAGTTTCGGATTATTAATTTATCAAAATAAAAGAAAGTATGAAAAAGAGCGATACGCTTAAGGAAAGGATCTTCACTCAGGAAGAATTACAGAAAGAAGTGACCCGATTAAGGTTAAAAAGTAAAACGATCGCTTTCACCAATGGTGTGTTTGATATTTTGCACGAGGGCCATATTGCTGTTTTGGCAGAAGCTGCTTCATTCGCGGATGTGTTGATCGTAGGTGTGAATTCTGATTCGTCAGTAAAAAAATTAAAAGGAGATGATCGTCCTGTAAATGGCCAGGATTCCCGGGCATTGATACTTGCCTCATTGATCATGGTGGATATAGTTGTGATTTTTGATGAAGAGACACCAATCGAACTGATCAAAATGATCAAACCTGATGTTTTGGTAAAGGGCGGAGATTACACTCTTGAGACAATGGTGGGTGCCAAAGAAGTTCTTGCTAATGGCGGCAGAGTTGAATTCATTCCTTTCCGTCAAGGATTCTCAACTACCAATATCATCAAAAAGATAAGTGGAAAATAGCACACTAACCGTAATGCACAAACGAAAAATCATAACGCGGGATATCAGCTGGCTTGCATTTAATGCACGCGTACTACAGGAAGCGGCAGATGAAACTGTTCCCTTGCCGGAGCGGATCAGGTTTCTTGGGATTTTTTCCAGTAACCTGGATGAATTTTTCAGAGTGCGTGTGGCGACATTAAAGCGAATGATCCGCTATGGCAGCAAGGCTAATATTCATCTTGAACATTCGCCGGAAGCGATCCTGGAAGAAATCAATACAAAAGTGGCACAGCAACAAAGCCACTTCGATCAAACCTGGCAGGTAATTCTTGGAGAATTAAAAAAACAGCATGTATTTATACTGACTGATCAACAATTAAATGCGGGACAACAACAATTTGTGCTCAATTATTTTAATGACCATGTTCGTAGCAATATCGTTCCTCTGATGATTGAAAACCTAAAGGTTTTTCCCACGCTTCACGACAAATCTATTTACCTGGCCTGCAAATTGTCTAAAGCGGATGAATCAATCCCGACGCGTTATGCGCTCGTTTCTGTACCGCGGCGTTTGCCACGTTTTGTCATTCTTCCACCGGAAGAAAATGATCAATTTATTATTTTACTGGAAGATATTATCCGCTTTTGCCTGCCGCAGATTTTTTCCTATTTCAATTATGACACTTTTCAGTCAAACATTATAAAAGTTACACGCGATGCTGAAATTGATATTGATAACGACATATCAACATCGCTTATTCAAAAAATAGAAAAAGGTTTAAAGAACAGGAAAAAAGGTAAACCTGTTCGGTTCACATTTGATAAAGAGATTGACAGTGGCTTATTGAATTACCTCATCAAAAGACTTGAATTATCAACCAAAGATAATATTCAATCGGGCGAAAGGATTCACAATTTCAAAGATTTTATCAATTTCCCGGAATCTGTTTTTAAAAAGAAAAGCACAAGGAAAAAGCCTTTTATCCACCCGGTTTTAAGAAATGCCGACAATGTAAGTGATGTGATTTTGCAGAGGGATGTATTGCTTAATTTTCCTTATCATTCATTTGATTCATTAATCGATATTTTACGCGAAGCGGCGATTGCACCAGAAGTGACGAGTATTAAAATTACATGCTACAGGTTGGCTGAAGGTTCAAATGTGATCAACGCTTTGACAAACGCTGTTCGGAATGGAAAAGCGGTTACTGTTATTCTTGAATTGAGAGCGCGTTTTGATGAAGAAGCCAATCTTGAATGGAAAGAGGAGTTGGAAGAAGCGGGGGTAAAAGTTTTCATGGGATTGCCTAACCTTAAAGTTCATGCAAAACTTTGTGTAATAAGAAAGAAAGTTAATAACCGTTCTCTTTATTATGGTTTTGTAAGCACGGGAAACCTGAATGAAAAAACAAGCCGGCTTTATGCAGATCACTGTTTGCTCACGAGCAACCCTCAAATTATGGCAGATGTAAACCGGGTTTTCAATTACCTGGAAAATCCCAAAAATGTGCATTCGCTTAAAAATTGCAAAAAGCTTTTTGTAAGCCCTATCAATACACGCAGCCATTTTGAATCGCTCATTGATAAAGAAATCAGGAATGCGAAAGAAAACAAACCGGCCTCGATCCTTTTGAAATTAAATTCTCTGAGCGATGAACAACTGATCTTAAAACTTTATGAAGCGGCGCGTGCGGGAGTTAAGATCAGGATGATCATTCGCGGCATTTGTTGTATGTACACCGAAAACAAAAAATTTAAAAAGAAGGTGAAAGCGATCAGTATTGTTGATGAATATCTTGAACATGCGCGGGCAATGATCTTTCATAACGGCGGCAAAGAAAAATATTTTATATCTTCTGCCGATTGGATGCTACGCAACTTGGATCACAGGGTTGAAACCACTTGCCCGGTTTTTGACAAAGAAATTCAACACGAATTAAAAGAAATATTAAACATCCAATTGAGTGATAATGTGAAGGCACGAATACTGGACAATGATCTTTCGAATGAATATGTTTCTTCTGCTGGCCAAAAAAAAGTGCGTTCGCAGATACAGATCTATAACACTCTTTTAAAGAAAAAAAATTAAAGATTGAAACTTGCAGCAATTGATATAGGAAGTAACGCGGCGCGGCTGTTGATAACCGAAGCTTCTTTGGATAAGAAAAATACAGTTTCATTTACCAAGTTGAGCCTCGTAAGAGTGCCCCTGCGATTAGGCTTTGACGTATTTGACACAGGAAAAATTTCTGATAAAAAAGTTGATTTACTGTTGCACACGATCAAAGGTTTTAAACACATTGCTGAAGCGTACCAGGTAAGAGCAATGAAAAGTTGCGCTACCTCTGCCATGCGCGATGCCGAAAATTCCAGGGAAATCGTTTACAGAATAAAAGAAGAAACGGGAATTGATATTGAAGTGATTTCAGGCAGTGATGAAGCTACGCTGGTTTTTGAAAACCACATCGCCGAGAATCTTGATAAGGATCATTCCTATTTATATATTGATGTGGGCGGTGGAAGTACAGAACTCACTTTTTTCAGTAATAACGAATTAATATTTACAGATTCATTCCCCATCGGCACCATTCGTTTGTTGAAAGACCAGGTTTCAGATGCTGTTTGGAACGACATGAAAGTTGCTATCAAGTCAAAAACCAAAGGTTTCAAAACCGTTGAAGCGATTGGTTCAGGTGGTAATATCAACAAAGTCTTTTCATTAAGCAAACGAAAAGACGGAAGGCCTTTAACCTATGAGTTGCTACGCGATTATTACAAAGAATTAAGCAATGTGTCATTGAGCGACCGCATCAGTATTTACAAATTGAAAGAAGACCGTGCAGATGTGATCGTGCCTGCCTTAAAGATTTATATCAGTGCCATGAGATGGGCTGGTGCCGAACAAATCTATGTTCCAAAAATCGGTTTGGCTGATGGGCTCGTTCAGCATTTATGGAATGAGCTTTCAAAGACTGAATAGAAAATAATAATCCTCATTTTTTCTTGATTTACTGCTCCCCAGGGCTTCAATTAAAAAAAATCTACATTTGCGCATGCGATTGTTCTAAGGAATGTTTTATTCTAAAGCAGAGCCATTTCAGCCTGTCGCTTCTTTAAAAATTTAATGTATGTCAATCAATAAAGAAGTAAAAAGAATAACCACCAACACACTGCAAAAAATGAAGGAAGCCGGAGAGAAAATTTCCATGATAACGGCTTACGATTTTTCCTTTGCAAAAATATTTGATGCTGCAGGAATAGATATAATCCTGGTGGGCGACAGTGCCAGCAATGTAATGGCCGGTCATGAAACAACACTTCCCATTACGCTTGATCAAATGATCTATCATGCTTCCTCCGTGGTTCGAGGATGCAATCGGGCGCTGATAATCGTTGATCTTCCATTCGGTAGTTACCAGGGGAACAGCCGCGAAGCATTGAGTTCAACAATCAGGATCATGAAAGAAACTGGTGCTCATGCCATCAAACTGGAAGGCGGTGAAGAAGTAATCGAATCGGTGAAAAGGATTGTTGGAGCCGGAATCCCGGTGATGGGGCACCTGGGACTTACACCGCAATCGATTTATAAATTTGGAACATATACTGTGAGGGCAAAGGAAGAACAGGAAGCTGATAAATTAAGAAACGATTCAATGTTGTTGCAGCAAGCAGGTTGTTTTGGAATTGTGTTGGAAAAAATTCCGGCATCTCTTGCGCGCGAAGTTTCACTAAACCTATCCATTCCTACAATTGGAATCGGCGCAGGAAATGGATGCGACGGACAAGTTTTGGTAATGCACGATATGCTTGGAATCAACACGGAATTCAGACCGAGATTTTTGAGAACTTATTTGAATCTTCACGAACAGATCACCGGTGCAGTTCAACAATATATTGAAGATGTGCGTTCAGGTGATTTTCCAAGTGAGAAAGAACAATATTGAGCGAGTGAACGAACAAAAATTTATGATTTTTATTTTACAGAAATAGTGTACATTTTATAAAAAGAACAAGAAGATTATGCAGAATTTTTTGAAGGAATTAAAGATTTCAGAATTAAACAAAGGAGTTTCAACAGGTACAAAATGGATTTCGGCATCAGGAGAAAAAATAAGATCATTTTCACCGGTGGATGGCAAACAGATTGCCATTGTAAACTCATGCGATAAAAGAAGCTTTGATTTGGTCGTTGAAACAGCAAAGGAGGCTTTTCTTAAATGGCGCAACTGGCCTGCTCCGAAACGCGGCGAGATCATCAGGCAGATTGGCAACGAGCTTCGTAAGAACAAAGAAAATCTTGGCAAATTGGTGAGCTATGAGATGGGTAAAAGTCTTCAGGAAGGTATGGGGGAAGTGCAGGAAATGATTGATATTTCAGATTTTGCCCTGGGCTTGTCCAGGCAGTTATATGGGCTCACGATGCACAGCGAAAGACCTGGTCACCGGATGTATGAACAATACCACCCTTTGGGAATTGTAGGCATTATTTCAGCTTTTAATTTTCCTGTAGCGGTATGGAGCTGGAACAGTTTAGTGGCAATGGTTTGCGGCGATGTTTGTATCTGGAAACCTTCAGAAAAAACGCCATTGTGTGGCATTGCCTGTCAACAGATCATTTCAAAAGTTTTTAAAGAAAATAAAGTTCCTGAAGGAGTTTGTAACCTCATCACTGGTGGTCGCGAGGTGGGTGAATGGATTTGCAATGAACCTTCGATTCCGTTGGTTTCTGCTACTGGTTCTACCCGAATGGGAAAGGCAGTGAGCGCAGCAGTTGGATCGCGGCTTGGAAGAAGCTTGCTTGAATTGGGCGGAAACAACGCCATCATCATTTCCAAGGAAGCCGATCTCGATATGGCATTGGTGGGTTGCTTGTTTGGCGCAGTAGGTACAGCGGGACAAAGATGCACTTCAACCCGGCGACTGATCATTCACGAGGATGTTTATGATTCATTCAAAAAGAAACTGGTAAATGCCTATAAACAATTAAAGATTGGCGATCCATTGAAAGAAGAAAATCATGTAGGTCCGTTGATAGACCCGGATGCAGTAAATAATTACCTCAATGCAATTTCTGAAATAAAAAAACAAGGAGGAAAGATGGCTGTTGCCGGTGGAACGCTTTCTGGTAAAGGATTTGAAAGCGGTTGTTATGTAAAGCCGTGCATTGCCGAAGTGACCAATGATATGCAAATTGTTCAGCAGGAAACATTTGCTCCGATTTTATATTTAATGAAATATAAGAACCTGGAAGATGCAATTGCGATGCAAAACAATGTTCCCCAAGGTTTGTCCAGTGCCATTTTCACTTTAAACATGCGCGAGGCCGAAAAATTCCTTTCAAGCGGTGGAAGTGATTGTGGTATCGCCAATGTAAACATTGGCACATCAGGCGCCGAAATCGGCGGCGCTTTTGGGGGAGAAAAGGAAACAGGTGGCGGAAGAGAAAGCGGCAGTGATGCCTGGAAGTATTATATGCGCCGCCAAACCAACACCATCAACTATTCCGACAACCTTCCTTTAGCACAAGGCATTAAGTTTACCGTGTAATTTTTATTACAGTTTGGTAAATATTTTCTAATAATTATAAAAGGGAAGGGTAACTTACATTTAATTACAAATCTTTGTATTTAAAATAAAAAAATTACAATGACAATCAGAAGTAAAGGAATCGTACTGGGAGTCGCCATGATGGCTGCATTGCCTCTTTGGAGCACGGCTCAGTCAGATACGAGCGTTGCACCGGTTTCCAAGGAAGCTCCCAACAATTGGTATCAACTCGACAGAGCCAGTACCGGTTATTATGGAATTAGCCTCGATAAAGCATATGATTTTGTAAAAGGCAAACCAAATCACCAGGTACTGGTAGCAGTAATTGATGGTGGCTTTGACACATTACAACCTGACCTTAAACCAATTCTCTGGCATAACCCTGGCGAAATTCCAAATAACGGAATCGATGACGATCATAACGGATATGTGGATGATTATTACGGATGGAATTTTATAGGTGGAAAGGATGGTACAAATCTTCACCAGGATTCTGAAGAAGCAGCGCGTTTGTATTGGAGCCTTAAGGAGAAGTATGATAGTACAAATGTGGACACTACCAAAATGAATGCAGCTGAAAAGGCCCAATATGATGAATTTTTGCGGGCAAGAGATGAAGTGAATAATGGAGTAAACCCAGCTGAACTCCTCCAAATGGAAAGGATTCTGCCTGTTCTTGAAAGAGGCGACTCAGTTATCCGGCACGACCTTGGTAAAGATGAATTTACGGGAAATGATCTGAAGGGCTATACCTCTGATGACCGTGATGCAAGGATTGCCACAGCGATTTATCTCAACATGGCACAAGCCAATAAAAATTATGACATCAGCAATACTGATATTCTCCAATTCCTGAAGGAACAAATCCGCAAAGGAGAAGCAGCCTCTACCCCGCCAAAGGATTTCAGGGATTCAATTGTAAAAGATAATCCAAATGATATCAATGATCGTTATTATGGCAATAACGATGTGATGGCAGGAACTCCTTCTCACGGCACTCACTGTACCGGAATCATCGGGGCTGTTCGCGACAACGGTATTGGAATGAATGGCATTTCCAATAATGTAAAAGTAATGATGGTGCGCGCTGTACCTGACGGTGATGAGCACGATAAAGATATAGCCAATGCAATTCGTTATGCTGTAGATAATGGAGCAGAAGTAATAAGCATGAGCTTTGGTAAAGCATTTTCACCCCAAAAACGTTGGGTTGATGATGCAGTAAAATATGCACAAAGCAAAGATGTGTTGCTCGTTCATGCAGCTGGGAATGATGCTAAAGATGATGATACAGGTCTAAATTTCCCTAACCCGGTTTATCGCGATAGCTCCGGAGTTGCCAATAATTTTATTACTGTCGGTGCCAGCGGAGATCCAACCAATGGTGGATTTACAGCAAGCTTTAGTAATTATGGCAAAAATTCGGTTGACGTTTTTGCTCCCGGCGTAAACATTTATTCCACACTTCCTCACGACAAATATGGCAAGATGTCCGGAACAAGCATGGCAGCTCCTGTCGTTGCCGGCGTAGCAGCCCTGATCCTTGAATATTATCCTGATCTTTCTGCTGAGCAAGTTAAATATGTGATTGATCATTCTGCAGCTCCTGAAACTGAAAAAGTAAAATTGCCGGGTAGCACTGATGACAGCGTAAGTTTGGCGGATATTTCAATAAGCGGTGGAGAAGTAAATGCTTACAATGCTTTAAAACTCGCTTCTACTTTAAAGGGAGAAAGAGGCAAAGGAGATAATGGATTTAGTAATGCACAAGAGGATACTTCCGGAAAAGGACATCACAAAAAAAAGAAACGCAAACACAAAGATTGATAACCGATCTTGATAGATTAGAAAGCCGGCTTAATTGCCGGTTTTTTAATTTTAGGAAATCCGGTAAACAAACATTTAGGCAGCATTTTTATTTTCTTCCCGCAAATTCAAGGATATTTAATATTAGTATTTTTGCTATAAACCAAAAAGCAAAACTATGTCCCAAGCAATTACCACCGGGGTTTATCCACCTTATTTCGAACGCTACATTTCTCTTGTCAATTCAGAAAGCCTGATTTCAATTTTGCAACGGCAGGCAGATGACGCTGCGGGATACTTTTCCAAAATCCCGGTTGAAAAATGGCCATATCGTTATGAAGAAGACAAATGGACAACTCGTGAAGTCTTACAACACATTACAGATACAGAAAGAGTTTTTGCCTTCAGGGGTTTGGTTTTTGCAAGAAAAGACCCCAACACATTTCCATCATTTAATGAAAATGAATATGCAAAAAATTCAAGAGCAAACGAACAAGATCCCAAAGATCTTATTGAGGAATTTTTAGCCGTGCGCAAATCCACATTGCTTCTCTTTAAATCCTTTTCTAATGAACAATTGAATGCAATTGGCAAAGCAAGTAATTATGAAATGAGTGTAAAAGCCATTGGTTATATGATTGCCGGTCATTTGCAACATCATGTAAATATTCTTAACGAAAAATATCTTTAGAAAGATCAGTGGTCTTATTATTGATATGTGATTTAGCATGAAAATATTTTCAGTAGAACAAATAAGGAACTGGGATGCATACACGATAAAGAATGAGCCGGTGAAATCCGTCGATTTGATGGAACGTGCTGCCACTGCTTGTTTTGATTGGATCATCCGCAACTTTGATGATTCTTATCATTTCATTATTTTTTCTGGAAAAGGAAATAATGGCGGCGATGGTTTGGCAATTGCACGGCTTCTTAAAAGTATTAAATACCGCGTTTCTGTTTATATTGTTCAAAGTGGATCAGCATCAGCAGATTTTGAAACCAATCTGAAAAAACTTGAAAAGACTTCCGTTCCTGTTACTTTTCTAAACGATGCTGATTCATTTCCTCAAATGAATGAAACGGATGTAATCATTGATGCATTGTTCGGAACGGGGTTAAATAAACCGCCAAAAGGATTGTTTGCAGAAGTAATCAATTTTATCAATGATCAAAATACAAACAGAATTTCTATTGACGTCCCCAGTGGTTTGTACATCGACAAGAGCAGCATCGAACCGGATCATGCAATTGTAAAAGCAGATTTTACGCTCACTTTTCAAAACCAGAAACTTGCTTTTTTACTTCCTGAAAATGAACCTTTCACCGGTGAGGTTTCATTACTCGATATTGGCTTGTCGCAGGAATATGAAGAACAAGAGAGTTGCAGGCTTAATTTTACAGACGAAAATATCATTTCGGGAATTTACCGGCCGAGGAAAGCCTTTTCCAACAAAGGTAATTTCGGGTACGCTTCGCTGTTATGCGGAAGTTATGGTATGATGGGTGCTGCGATTCTTTCTTCTTTGGGGTGTTTAAGAATAGGTGTGGGAAAATTAACAGTTGTAACCTGCGAAGCCGGTTACCCGATTATTCAAACTGCCGTTCCGGAAGCCATGTGTATGACTTCGGGTGAAAAGTACATCAGCGATTTTACAGAATTTGAACATTTCGATGCAATCGGAATCGGTCCAGGAATCGGCAAACATGATTCACATAAAAAACTCTTGAAGGAACTTTTTACCAGTTTCAAAAAACCTATCGTTATTGATGCAGACGCGTTAAACGTTTTAAGCGAAACCCAGGAATTGTACAGTTTAATCCCTGCCCAAAGTATTATTACGCCTCATCCTAAAGAATTTGAAAGATTGTTTGGAAAAGTGGAAAATGATTTTGAAAGAATTGATCTGGCACTTTCCAAAGCAAAAGAATTAAACATTTTTATAGTTCTAAAAGGTCACTTCACTTTTATTGCAACTCCTGATGGAAACGGATTTTTTAATTCGACCGGCAATGCGGGAATGGCCACTGCAGGAGCGGGAGATGTTTTGACAGGGATTATCACGGGACTAGTTGCACAAAATTATTCTCCTTTAGATACTTGCATTCTAGGCGTTTATCTTCATGGACTTGCAGGTGATATTGCAGCAGAAAGTTTTTCACTGGAAGCAATGATTGCTGGTGATATTATCGAAAATCTTGGTGCAGCATTTAAGAAAGTTACATCTGAAATTTTATACGTATAAGTAAATTTTATTTGTCGTAAACAAAGTATTAACTTTGTGAAAAATTAAAGATATGGACTCCAAAATAACTTTAAGCTTTGATGAATCTGTAATCCAAAAAGCAAAGAAATACGCAGCAAAGAATAATATCAGTCTATCAAGACTGACAGAATTCTTATTGAAAAAAGTTACCAGTTCCAATTATGACAGCTTTGAAGATTTTCCTATTTCTGATTGGGTAAACACTATTGCAGAAGGGCCAGCAGAATATACCAGGAGTTCAAAGAGAACAAGAAAACAAGCCAAAGAAGAATTTTTTAATTCCAAAAAATGAAAATTTTTCTTGACGCCAATATTTTGATCTCAGTTTTAAATAAGGAATATCCTTTATTCTCCACTACTTCCAGGATTCTTAGCCTTGCGGATAAGAAGAACTTTTCCTTATTCACTTCTCCCGTATGCCTTGCAATAGCCTATTATTTTGCAGAAAAAAAACACGGAAGAGGAGCCGCTAAAAGTAAGATTGAACTGTTGACACAGCACCTTCAAATTACTACTGTAAATAAAAGTTGCGTTTCAAAAACTTTACAATCGCGCGCAATCAATGATTTCGAAGATGGTCTTGAATATTTTTCAGCTGAAGAATCAAAATGCAATTGCATCATCACTGAGAACGTAAAGCATTTTTATTTTTCAAAAATAGAGGCTGTGACGAGTGAAGATTTTTTCAAGAAATATATGTTGAGGAAGAACTAAACGCTCACATTAAAATCCCTTAAAGCATCGTTCAGGCTTGTTTTTTTATCCGTACTTTCTTTTCTTTTACCAATGATCAATGCACAGCTAACATTGTATTCGCCTGCCGGAAATTTCTTTGGATAACTCCCTGGGATTACAACGCTTCTTGAGGGAATCACGCCCTTCGTTTCCACAGGGTTATTGCCAATTACATCAATTATTTTTGTAGATTGAGTCAGCACTACGTTGGCACCCAGAACCGCTTCCTTTTCAACTCTGACACCTTCCACAACAATACAACGGCTGCCAATAAAACAACCATCTTCAATGATAACCGGGCTGGCTTGTAAGGGTTCGAGAACTCCACCGATGCCAACGCCTCCACTCAGGTGAACATGCTTTCCGATTTGCGCGCAACTACCAACAGTTGCCCACGTATCAACCATTGTTCCTTCATCGACATAAGCACCGATGTTTACATAGCTCGGCATTAATACAACATTCCTCGCAAGGAAACTTCCATACCTGGCCACTGCATGAGGAACAGCACGAACACCCAAATCTTTGTAATTCTTTTTCAATTTCATTTTATCATAAAACTCAAATGGAGGAAGTGTATATGTCTCCATCTGCTGGATGCCGAAATACAGCAATATTGCTTGTTTCACCCACTCATTCACTTTCCATGAATCTTCCGGTTCTTTATTAAATGTAGTTGAATGAACCGGTTCAGCTACCCGCAACTTACCTTCGTCCAAATTATCGATCACGTTCCTGACTGCATCTGTATAACTTTCATCTTTGAGCAACTTCCTGTTGTTCCAAGCTTCACCGATCATTTTTTCCAAATCCATAATTTTAATTTTTTGCAAATATAAAAAGCACGATTCAATGGAAGGGCGAAATAAAAAATTGCGTACTAAGTTAGTTTACTGCTGCCTTCGCCAAAGTTGATTTATTTTTGACCGTTTTGAAAGCGGTACGAAAGAATGAAAAATGAAAATAAGCGGATTTACTTTTACTAAAAATGCCAACAAGCTTTACTACCCCGTGAAGGCTTCCATCGAATGTTTGCTGCCTTTGGTGAATGAATTTATTGTCGCTCTGGCTGAGGATGAAGAAGATGACGGAACTGAAGAGGAAATCAAAAGTATCGGTTCGGACAAAATCAAAATCATAAAAACAGTTTGGGACCTAAAAAGATATCCTAACGGGCAGGAGTATGCGCACCAAACAGACATTGCGAAAGAAGCATGCTCGGGCGATTGGTTATTTTATATTCAAAGTGATGAAGTAGTGCATGAAAAATACTTACCCTTGATAAAAGAAAATTGTGAAAATTTTTTAAATGATAAAGAGGTTGAAGGATTTCTATTTAAATACAAACATTTTTGGGGCGATTATGATCATTATATTCAATCGCATGCATGGTATCCCCGTGAAATAAGGATCATCCGGAACGACCCTGAAATTCACTCCTGGCGCGATGCACAATCTTTCAGGAAAATTCCCAATTTTGACGGTAAGGATTATTATCAAAAAGAAAATACTTCAAAATTGAATGTAATTGAGCTTGATGCCTATATTTTTCATTATGGCTTTGTAAGGCCTCCCTATTTGATGCAGAAAAAAAGAAAAAATCACAACACAAATTATCTGGGACAAAGTTCAACGGATCAATCATTTAAGAATGAAGCAGAGGTTTTTGAATATGGAGATCTTAGTAAATTAAAAACTTACAAAGAAAGTTATCCTGCTGCAATGAGCGATTTTATTAAGAAATTTAATTGGAAAGATCAGTTGAGGTATAAAAAAGGAAAGGAGAAACTGAAAAAGCAAAAGCACGAAAAATTAAAATATCGGTTCCTTACTCTTTTCGAGCACACCTTTCTAAACGGAAGGCTTTTGTTTGGTTTCAAAAACTATAAACTGCTGAAGAAATGAAAAATATTGATGAAGTAATTTTCCTGAAAGAAAAAAAAGAAATAAAAGATCCGGTTTTCAGCATTTTAATTCCTTCATGGAACAATCTTGAATATTTAAAATTGTGCATTGAAAGTATTCAAAAAAATTCTTCGTTTAGCCACCAAATAATTGTTCATATCAACGAAGGTTTGGATGGAACATTGGATTGGGTTAAACAACAAAATGAAGTTGCTTTCACGCACTCTTCTGAAAACATTGGCGTTTGTTATGCGCTGAATTATTGTAGTGTGTTGGCAGATGCAGATTACATTGTATATATGAATGACGATATGTACGTTTGCCCCCAATGGGATAAATTTCTTTTGGAGGAAATTCAAAAAACAGCACATAAAAATTTTTTCTTTTCTGCCACGGCAATTGAACCAAGAGCACAAAGCAAATGTTCTATTGAAAAAAATTACGGTCAATCACCAGTTGATTTTGATGAACAAAAATTACTTGAAGAATTTGACAAACTTGAGATGGAAGATTGGAGTGGCGCCACATGGCCGCCAAATGTTGTGCACAAAGACATTTGGGAGCTATCCGGAAAATACAGCATCGAATTTTCTCCCGGAATGTATTCCGACCCGGATTTCTCAATGAAACTTTGGCAAATGGGCGTTCGTGTTTTTAAAGGAGTTGCAAAGAGCAGAGTTTATCATTTTGGTTCTGTTTCCGTAAAAAAAGTGAAGAAAAACGAAGGCTATTACCGGTTCATCGCCAAATGGGGAATGGCTCAAAGCACCTTTTCAAAAAATTATTTGAAAAGAGGAGAAAAATATTCAGGGCCGTTAAGTGAACCTGAACTTCCTTTACCTGTTAAATTAAAATCCTCCTTTAAGCAATTTGTAAACTTGTTTAAAAACAAGGATTAAGAGAAAAAGAAATGCAGAAAATCCTCGTAATACAAACGGCTTTCACAGGTGATGTAGTTCTCGCAACTTCTGTCGTGGAAAAACTGCACCAGTATTTTCCATCGGCGCAAATAGATTTTTTATTGCGAAAAGGCAATGAAGGTTTATTAAAAGATCACCCATTTTTGAACCAAGTTTTGATCTGGAACAAGAAGGAAAGCAAGTTTAAAAATTTGTTTATCCTTTTGAAAAAGATCAGGAAAACGAAATATGATAAAGTCATCAATTTGCAGCGATTTGGCTCAACAGGCTTGCTGACAGGTTTTTCTAAAGCAAACGAAAGAGTTGGGTTCGATAAAAATCCCTTTAGTTTTCTTTTCACCAAAAAAGTATCACATGAATTTGAAAAAGGAATTCATGAAGTTGAAAGAAACAACCGGCTTATTGAAGATTTTACAGATAAAGATTTTACTAAACCAAAATTATATCCATCAACAAATGATAAGGAGATCATTTCAGATTTTCAACAGCAGCCTTATGTTTGCATGATGCCTGCAAGTGTCTGGTTCACGAAGCAATACCCTGAAGAAAAATGGATTGAATTGATCAATCAATTCCCGGGTAATTACCAGGTATTTTTGTTGGGAGGAAAAGAAGATGTTGCTCTTTGCGAAAGAATTTCAGAAAAGACAATCAATAAAAAAGTGAAGGTGCTCGCCGGAAAATTAAATTTTCTACAAGCCGCTGCGCTGATGAAAGGTGCTAAAATGAATTATAGCAATGATTCTGCACCGTTACATTTTGCAAGTGCAACAGATGCACCCGTCACTGCTATATTTTGTTCAACCATTCCTGAATTTGGATTTTATCCTCTTTCAGAAAAATCAATTATCGTTCAAACGGATCAACAATTATCATGCAGGCCTTGCACCTTGCATGGCCGGCGCTCTTGTCCGCTTGGGCACTACAAATGTGCATATACGATTACAACAAAAAAATTATTGTCGTCAATTAATGAATAAAATGAACAATTTCAAAAGCGACATTAACCTTTGCCTCGAAACTTTGAACAAAGGTGGATTGATCCTCTATCCCACTGACACTATTTGGGGAATTGGATGTGACGCAACCAAAAGCGAAGCGATAAAGAAGATTTATGAATTAAAAAACCGGGAAGAAAAAAAATCGCTGATCACTCTTGTTTCCGATGAAAACATGATCAGGAATTATGTTTCAAATCCTCCTGGTATATTGTTGAAATATATTTCTCACGCGCAAAAGCCAACGACAATAATCTTTAAAGACGCAATCAATTTGCCGCAAAGATTAATCAGCGATGACGGAAGCATCGCGATGAGGATTCCAAAAGATGATTTTTGTATTCAGCTAATAAATCAATTGGGAAAGCCACTGGTGTCAACCTCTGCAAACATTTCCGGCGAAAAATTTCCACAAAATTTTAGTGAAGTTTCTCCAGCAATAAAAAACGGTGTTGATTTTATTGTTCAACACCGTCAGCATGATAACTCAGAAAATTCACCTTCTTCCATTATCAGGTTAAATGAAAAAGGCGATATAGAAATCATTCGATAGTTACAAAGCCAATCCTACGCCTAGTTGTATCGCATTCACTTTCCATGTATCGTTCGATCCAAGGTTGTTTAAATCCGTTGTTCCACCGACAAACCGTCCATAAATTCTGAATTTCAGTAACTTCAATTGCAATCCTGCAGCGAGTGCAAAATCACCGGATTTAAAAGCATCCTTTCCGTTTTGAACAAGATTCTTGTTCTTATCCATTAAAATTCCAAATTGAGGACCAAACTGAAGTGCTAGAATATTAGCAAGGTTATAATTGATCATGATTGGAATGCTCAGGTAATGAAGCTTAATATGGCTCACATTGTTGAATCCTGTTATCTGGCTGAAACTTGTTGCAGTATCTGTGTTAATCTGGTTAAAAAGAATTTCTGGTTGAAGCGCCAGTTTCTTACCACCAATCGTTACAAAAGCACCGGCATGGTAACCCAATTTATATGCATCTTCAAAAGAACGTCCTGAAATTTTTCCCATATTGGCACCGGCCTTAATTCCAAAAGTTAATCCTTGCGAAAACAATGGAAAAGAAAAGAAAACCAGGATAGCTGCAATTATTATTTTCGTTTTCATAGAGAAGAAGATTTAATTAAAAAATTTTGATTAAAATCCTGATTCAATTATCGAAAAGTCGTGCCAAATAATAAAGAAAAAAGAAGTTAAAACTCATTTCCAATGGAGGAACCCAACAAACAATCCTCTTATCCAAATGATTCTTTCCCCTTATTTAGACTACCTTTGCGCGAAAATTTCAAAAATTAATGAATGAATTTGAAGGCTTAGGCCTAAATGAGCAGTTGGTTAGAGCGGTGCAAGATCTTGGCTTTACTTCCCCCACTCCTATTCAACAAAAAGCAATACCCGTTCTGCTTTCAGGCACTACTGATTTCGTAGGATTGGCGCAAACAGGAACCGGCAAGACAGCCGCGTTTGGATTACCCTTGTTGCAATTAATTGAACCCGATAAAAGATATCCGCAGGCATTAATTGTTTGCCCCACACGTGAATTGTGTTTGCAAATTTGTAATGATCTGCAACAATTCAAAAAGTTTTCACAAAAAATAGAAGTCGAGCCGGTTTATGGTGGCGCTTCCATCGTGATGCAGATCCGTGCATTGAAAAATGGTGTTCACATCGTGGTAGCCACACCGGGAAGATTGATCGATATGATCGAAAGAAAAGCTATCGATCTTGAAAAAGTAAAATATGTTGTTCTTGATGAAGCAGATGAAATGCTGAATATGGGTTTCCGGGAAGATATTGATTTTGTCCTTAAAAATACCAACAACCGTGAAAGCACATGGCTTTTTAGTGCGACAATGCCACCGGAAGTAAGGGCTATTTCGAACAACTTTATGCACAACCCAAAGGAAGTGACCGTTGGCAAAAAAAACACGGCCAATGTGAATATCGATCATCAATATTTTATCACACAAGCACATTCAAGGTTTGAGACATTGAAGAGATTGGTCGATTTTAATCCCGGAATGTATGGAATCATATTTACCAGGACGAAGGCTGACGCACAAAATATTGCTGAAAAATTATCCAAAGAAAATTACAATGTTGAAGCACTTCATGGTGATTTGACGCAACAACAGCGCGACCGCGTGATGCAACGATTCCGAAACCGCGAATTGGAAATTCTTATTGCTACTGATGTGGCTGCACGAGGAATTGATGTAGAAGGAATAACGCATGTTATCAATTATGAACTTCCGGATGACATTGAAGTTTATACCCACCGGAGCGGAAGAACAGCACGTGCAGGAAAAAGTGGAATTTGTATTTCCATTTGCCACATTCGCGAAGCATTTAAAATTAAACAACTGGAAAAAATGGTGAATGCACGCTTTCATCGCCTGGACATACCCAGCGGAAAAGATGTTTGCAGAAAACAATTTTTTTATTTTATTGACCTCTTAAAGAACACGGATATTTCAAGCGGGGAATATGAAACGTATATGGCCGATCTTGAAGAAAAATTCGCAGATATAAGTAAGGAAGAAGTGTTGAAAAGAGTGGCTGCGCTTGAGTTTGATCATTTCCTTAAATATTATGAAAATGCCGAAGATCTGAACGTTAGAAAAGATTTCAGGGAAAGAAGAAATGAACCTTCAGGTGACCGAAGCGACAGAAAAGAAAGAAATAATTACAGAAGAGACAGTGGCTACACAAAGTTGTTTATTAACCTTGGAACGAAAGACGGTTTTTACAAAGCCAGTTTTCTCCAATATATTCTTGATGAAAGCAATTTAAAAAAAGACGTTTTAGGACGGATCGATCTTCGGGAAATGAACGCCTGGGTTGAAGTTGATCAATCAGTAGCAGGCAAAATGATGAAAAGCCTTGACGGCAAATATTATAATGGTCGCCAGGTTAGAATGAACGAAGCTAATGGCGGAGGAAACAGGAGAACCGGCCGCGAAGGAAGAAAGCGTATTCCAATGAAATAAATTTTCCGCTTTTTTATTAGTTCACTGGTAAGTAAAAAATTGAAGAATCTGTTTGTTTACACCACTAAATGAAAATAAATTTTGAAAAATTTATTCGTTTGCTACGCTTATATTTTCCCGTATTTTTTGTAATAAGCAATCAACATTCCTACCACGGCATTGTAGGAATGCAATCCCTTTGGCTGGTTGTTCAGTTTTAAAAAATTGCCATAAATCCAGTTGATCATTGGTTCCAAAACGCTTTGGTGATCAAGATCGAATTGCTTCAATTCTTCCAGGTCTTTTTTCACGGGCAAACTCAAATGGGAAAAAGCGTCTTTTGAATCCGTAGAATCGAAATAATAGACTTCGCGGTTGGCATAAAGAAAAAGGTCCAGGTAGACAGAATAATGAAAGAGCGTATCAAAAGAATTGGATGCGGCAAGATAACCAACAAAATTGGCTTCATTCTCTTTGGCATAACCCAATTGGTGCCCGATCTCATGCGTGGCAATATAAGGAAGTAGCATTTTTGGAACCGTTGTATTTATTTGTGCTTCACCCGTGAAGGGATTGTAATAACCTGTGAAACCAAGATAATCCCCGGCTAAACCGTAAAAAGAAGTTTTTACTGATGTGTGATTATATTTTAAAAAAGGAAATTTGGTTTCAGCTTCATTATAACTCTTTTTCGCTCGTTGAATAAGTTCAGAAGAGGAAGGATATTTTTCACCTGTCCTGAGCACAGAAGCTTTGCAATCGTTCACTTTCTTCAACAATAGATTGCGGACAAAAATAAGATCTGTTGTATCATATTTCTGTGGAGTAAGTTGAAGTTGGTAAGCAATTCCATTCCGGTCATAATTAATTCCCCAAAAAAGATAGAAAATAATATACACAGAAGCCAGCAATAGCAACAGTTTCAGCGTTTTTTGAATGGCTAACTTCCTGCTGAGTTTTCTTTGGATAAGTAACCAGAAGTTTTTTATTATTACCCAAAGTAACCAGCAAACGGCAAGGAAATAAAGAACGTCACCAAGGCTAAATGGAATCCATCCAAACAGTATTCTTTGAAAGTGGGAAAAATAAAGGTAGAGCCCCGTGGAATAAAATTGTTCTACCCAGGCAGGACTTGATGTAAAAATCTTTATAGTTACGATCAATATTATAGTGATAATCCATTTTTTCTTATTTTCTTTTAAATACATCCCCCCATTCATAAAAATTTATTAAACACTTCTAAAACTCCTGATCAAGGATAAAAAATAAAGTTAGGGTTTTGGACGCGCTTTTGATTTTAACTTGACTTATCTGCAGTTTCGATTAACAAAATATTTTAAAAAACGATTGTGTTTTTCCTTAAAAACTAATTAAATTCATTACTTTTGCAGCCCTTTAATATTGAGTTATGGGAAACAGGCGTGAATTTGATATTGCATTTGTAGGATTAAAACCTGGGCTCCACGAGTTCAATTACGAAGTGGATGATAAGTTCTTTGCCAATTATAAGGAAACAGATTTCACCAATTGTCATGCAACCATAAAGCTGACACTTGAAAAAAACACATCTTTTATGATGTTGAATTTTGAGATCGGTGGAAGTGTAAATGTAATTTGTGACCGTTGCGGAAACACCTTACCAATGGATCTTTGGGACGAATTCAAACTTGTAGTAAAGCAGGTTGACAATCCTGAAGAAATGAACCAGACAGAAGAAGATGCAGATGTGTTTTATATTTCCCGGACAGAAAGCCATCTTCACCTGGCAGATTGGATCTATGAATTTGTTTTATTGAGCATTCCCAACCAGCGGATGTGCAAAGAGGAAGAGATGGGAGGCCCGCAATGCAACAAAGAAGTTTTGGCCATGCTGAAAAAGATGCAATCGGCAGCAGTTGAAAACAATCATCCTTTACAAAAGGGATTAGAAAAATTTAAGAAGAATATTAATTAATCAATTTAATCTACGGTTATGCCAAATCCAAAGCGCAGGCACAGTCAACAAAGAAGTGCGAAAAGAAGAACACATTATAAAGCGGTTGCGCCCACATTAAGCGTTGATCCTACAACTGGAGAAACTCACGTACGCCATCGTGCACATACCAGCGAAGGCAAATTATATTACAAAGGAAAAGTAGTTGCTGAAAAGGCGCCAACTAAGGTAGGCTGACCCGCTTTAAAAGATTATTGTATAATCCAAAAACAAAGTTTATTTATCTTCAACTTTGTTTTTGGATTTTTTTTTGAAACTTTGAGCGATTAAGATTATTTACCTGATTTGTAAGACAATAGCGATATGAATATAGCCCTGGATATGATGGGAGGAGATTATGCTCCGGAAGAAGCCATTAAAGGTGTAAAAAAATTTTTGGCAGAAAACACTGATACTGAGGTTCACCTTACCCTGATCGGTGATGAAGAAAAATTAAGCCCTTTGCTTTCTGAAAACCAGGTAAACACAGAAAACATAACGTTGGTGCATGCAGCTGAAGTGATCGGAATGCATGAACATCCTACCAAAGCACTTAAAGAAAAACAGCAATCCTCTATTTCAATTGGCTTCCATCTTTTGTCAACCGGTGCTACTGATGCCTTCATCAGTGCAGGTAATACCGGAGCAATGATGGTTGGTGCATTGTACAGCATTAAAGCAATTGCCGGCGTTGCAAGGCCGGCTATTGGCGCTTATATTCCCCGGGAAAACGGGAAAACTTCATTGCTTGTTGATGTAGGACTGAATTCTGATTGCAAGCCTGAAAATTTATTACAATTTGCTTTGCTGGGCTCTTTGTTTGCACGTTATATTTTAAATTTTGAAAATCCGCGTGTTGCGCTTATTAATGTGGGTGAAGAGGAAACGAAAGGAAACATTTTATGCCAGGGCTCCTACCCTTTAATGAAGGAAAATAAGCAAATAAATTTTATAGGCAATGTGGAAGGCCGCGATTTGCTGATGGATAAAGCAGAAGTGTTTGTTTGCGATGGATACACAGGAAACATCCTTCTGAAATTTGCTGAATCGATTTATGACATTGTTCAGAAGAGGAAGATCAATGATGAATATTTTAACCGGTTTAATTTTGAAATGTATGGTGGAGTACCTGTTTTAGGTGTCAACAAACCGGTGATTATTGGCCATGGGATCTCAACTGCCGGTGCATTCAACAATATGATCCTTATGGCAAAAAAAATGATCGACCAGGATTTTATTGAAAAAATAAAATCAAATTTTGTCTAATATTTTCAGTTAGCCAAAGGCATAATTATATCTCCTTTAACCCCTTCTCCTTTTTCTCATTTCAGTAATTGTAAAACGCTTAAATTACAATTCGTTTTACAGTTTATTATGTGCACAAAATCAACTCCTTTTTGATTATTCAAGGCTAATCAGGAATGAAATTTCTCCTAAAATATTTGTTTACTGTAGTTCTTTTGACTTACCTGTCATGTTCCGGTTTCCAATCCTATGCGCAAAAAGATACAGCAAAAGCAGGGCAAACTTTCCTGGGTAAAGTGATCAATAATTTCAAAAAGGATTCCACCGAAGTAGATTATGCTGCCCAATTCAAAACAAATGAGGCGGTATTCATTCCTTTCGAAGGACTTATCATCAGAAACATTGTTATTGAAAGGATTCCTTTTGGTTTTTCGATCGGAGATACTTCGCGGAAATTAATCAACAGTCTGACAAGGTTGGCAAACAATCTTCATCACATTACAAAGACAAGAGTTGTAAGAAAGAATTTATTTTTTAGAGAAGGTGATTCGCTCAGACCTTATTTAATGGCAGATAATGAGCGGTTTCTTCGTCAATTACTATACTTTCAGGATGCCCAGTTTTTTGTTACCCGAACAGCGCCTGGAAGCGATTCGGTAGATGTTTTTGTTGAAGTGAAAGACGTCTTTTCGTTGGGTGGTGCAATCAACTCCCTGGGTTTAAAACAGTCGAGTATCGAATTCAGGGAAGATAATTTTGCAGGAAGCGGAAACTCAGCAATTGCTTATACACTTTATGATGACAAACGCAAAAATGATTTTGCATTTGGTGGAGAATACAACAGCAGGAATGTTGGGGGTTCTTTTATGGATGCTAAATTTGGTTATCAAAGTTTTTATCCATCGATCACCGGGCCTAAAGAAGACAATAATTATTATATCGACTTGCACAAACCACTTGTAAACCGCTACATGTCGTGGACGTATGAATTTTCTGCTGCTTATCATGCAACAACTAATTTATACAACAGGGATTCAGTTTACTTCTCGGATGTCCATTACCGTTATTACAATATTGAAGCCTGGGCGGGTTATAACGTTGGCGCCAGAGATTATTCCGAAGAAGAAGAATCGACCAAATTAAGAAAGCTTATTGGGCTGCGCTACCTTGACCAAAGATTCCTTGATGTTCCGGGGAAATATGAATCCGTTTATGATTGGAAATACCCGACAATCAATGCAGCTTTGGCTTCAGTAACTTTTTACCGGCAAAACTTTTACAAAACAAAATATATTTATGGTTTTGGCCGTAATGAAGATATTCCCGAAGGATTATTACTAACCCTTACTGCCGGCTATACCGAAAGGCAAAATGCAAAACGGCCTTTCATAGGGTTCAACTTTGAAAGATATCATTTTAATAAGCAGGAGAATTATATCAGTTACAAAATTGCTGCAGAAGGATATTTGCATGCATCTGCAATTGAGGATTTAAACCTTATGGGAAGCCTGTTTTATTTTGATCATTTGAAGTCCATTGGAAAAAAGTGGAAGCAACGTTTCTTTCTAAATTTTGACCTGGCGCAACAGGTGAATACCGTTTTCAATCAACCGTTATTTGCGAATAGCCAGTTTGGTTTACCCGAATATGGAAATGAAGTCATCAACAACGAAAGGGTTGGCGGCGCTCTGCGCTCGACGGGAAAAGTAGAATCAGAATTTTTCAGTCCATGGTCAGTGGTTGCATTTCGCTTTGCGCCTTTTGTATTTACCGACGTTAGTGTATTTTCTCCTTACAGTTACCAAACAAAAGTATTAAGTTCTATTGGTGGCGGTATCAGGACAAGAAACGAAAGCCTGATCTTTGGAACCATTGAATTGAGAACTTATTATTTTCCCCAAAAGAATTTTTACAACGAGCGTTTCAGATTTTCTTTATCTACAAATGTTATTTTTAAATACAACAACCAATTTGTGAAAAAACCGGATTTTATCCAAATCAATTGATTCTGTACAAAAGAGGAATGTAAAAGGGAATCATTAACTTTATTACAAATTTTCGGAATGAATTATTTCAGAAAATATTTTGAATTAACTGCCTGGATTTTAGCGTTGACTTTGCTTGCATTCATGGATCCGACAACAGATCCGCTTTATTCACTTTGTCCTTTAAAATTTATCGGGTTTAAATTTTGTCCGGGTTGCGGTTTAGGCCATTCAATCAGTTATTTATTCAGGGGAAATTTAAAGGCTTCATTTGAGTGCCACCCGCTTGGGTTGTTTGCACTTATAATAATTGGCACCAGAATTTATAAACTCTCTTCACTTCACATATTTTCACATTTAAAAAAGATCGATTATGGAAATAAGCAATACTTATAACACAGTAAATCCAATTATCTTAAAATACTTATACGATGCTACCCCGGAAGAACTGCTTACGATCAACTCCAGAACAAATGGATTTAGCAATGAACAGTTGGAGCAGTTTTGCATTATTTACCGTTCAAAAAGAAAAGATCCGCAACTAATATTAATTCTATGCCTTATAGGCCTGGTCGGAGTAGCGGGTATCCAGCGTTTTTTGATCGGCAATATCGGCCTTGGCATTTTGTATTTTTTTACTGCCGGCCTTTGTTTTGTTGGAACCATTATCGATGCAGTGAATTACAAACAGCTGGCAATGGAATACAATGCAAAGATGATAACTGAAACGCTGTCCATGTTGAATATGTTCAGAGGAGAATAAAAGTTTGTGGTTCCGATAAAGTAAAACAGCCAGGAGATAAACCCGGCTGATGTGACAATTTAAAACTGGTCTTTCGTTTAATGATTTTGTGCAAGCAATGGTGGATCGGCCTGCGGCACAACATTTCGAATAGGTTTTGTTGACTTTAAATAAGCAAAAATTGCGTGCATTTCGCCATCCGTCATATTTTGAAAACCTTGCCACGGCATCGGAGGCAGAAGGTCGCGCGCTTTTTCCAACCCCATAAATTTTCCTTTGCGCATGCAGGTTTCAAATTGTTCGAAGCTCCAATTGCCAATACCTGTGGTACTGTCTGAAGTAATATTTGCAGCATAAGAAATTCCCCAGGGGCCAATCCATGCAGTCAGATCGTTGGATGCAAATGCACCTTCTTTCTCCAATGCTTTACGATCGACATTCGCAACAGGCATATTTGCCGGATGGCCTGAAAGAGTCAAACTTGCGTCCGGTACAGGACCGGAAGAAGTCATTTTTTTAGGTGTATGGCAATCTCCGCAACCTATGATCGTAACGAGATGCCCTCCCCATTCTTCCGCGGAATTGAAACCTCCATAATTAGGCGCTGCGGAAGCAGCGGTTGTATCTTTTTTAGAAGAAGTTGATTCCGAAGTGCTTCCTGTATTGCATTTTGATAAAAGAAAGATGGCCGGAATCATTGCCAAAAAAATAATAACAGTAAGTTTTTTCATATAAACAACATTTATTGGGTAACAATAAGAATTGGCTTAGAAGGAAAAGCAGTTTTCTATTAAGGGACGTTGGGATTTGCCGATAAAAGTAAAATGAATTGGCGGATAATGCAAGTTTTGAAAAGCACATTTTATCAACACTAAACGCACAACATCTTCAACAAGAAAATCAATTTTGAAAAAAATTATTCTGTTTTTGTTGGTTTACTGGATTCAATCCCGATATCCATCGACGAAATGTGATACTTAATCCCCTCCAACACACCTTTGGATAGAGGTTGCTTGCTGAAGTAAATGAATTTATTCTTTTTCAATGGCTCCAATTCAGGACTATAATTTGAAACCACAATTCCTTTTGCTTTTCCCTTCAACATGTCGATATCATTTCCGCTATTTCCAGCAGTGATAAAATTTTCAAGCGGCAATTTCCATTTATAACTAAGGTACCTTATAGCGCTTCCTTTGCTTGCCCTGAAAGGTAAAAAATCGAGGTAAACGTTTTCTGTCAACAAAACTTTTGCTCTTAATTTATGATCGTCAAGTAGTTTGTAAATATTGGCCAAATCGTCTTCGTTGAAATTTTCATTTACATAATAACTTAGCTTGAATCGCCATTGTGCACCAGGTTCCTGGAGTCTTATCCCCGGATACTTTGATAATGCGTGTTGCAGTTCATCTCTTTTCCAATGATAATCGATATGACTTTCAAATCCATTGTCTACAATAAATTTATCAGTATAATAAATTTCAGAGCCTGCAGAACAAATTAGAATGTCAGGATTGGGAAGATCATATTTTTTAAATGCCTCAGCCGTAATATCCCTGTTTCTGCCACTCGCCACACCAAAAACTACATTTCCTTTATGTTCATCAATCCATTGTTTTAATTCAGGTAAACCATCTGTTTTATCTTCATCAACAAGCGTCCCGTCAAGATCGCTTATAATAAACAAGTCTGCCTTTACCAACTTCTTTCCATAAGCAGTTTTTTGCGTATAAGTTGATTCGGCAAATTCTTTCGGCGGCATCAATTCATCAATAATCTGTATATATCTATTTGAATGCGCTGTCCAGGAATAAAGTTGGTTGGTAGCAATAATTCCATTGGCCGAGTATTTTTCCCACAATGTTTGGTCGGCTATGATCTTTTTAAGTGCCTCCGCAATTTCTGCAGGATTTTCAACATCAACCAACAAGCCGTTATTACAATGTTCCAGAATTTCTTTCGGTCCGCCGGTAGGAGAAGCCACAACCGGAAGTCCACAGGCAGCTGCCTCAACGATCGTAAGTCCAAAATTTTCCCCGGGAGTTGCATTTACAAAAACTCCTTTTGTTCGTGCCGCAACACGATAAATTTCCGGCACTTCAAGCTTAGGATCATTTTTTTTCGGAATGGCCATCTTTCCGTATAGATCATATTTATCAAGAAGCAGCAATAGATTGGTAAGGATGTCCTGCTCATCAGAAGGCATTTTCGTAATGTCTTTTCTGACTCCCGCAAAAATGGCAAGATTGGCCATTGCCTGTAATTCAGCATCCTGCCCAAAAGATTGAATAATTCTTTCAAAGTTCTTTCGCTTGTCTGCCCGGCCGATAGAAAGGATCAATGGTTTTTGTGGATTGAACAGAAAGCGCTCTATATCTGAATTCACGCGATAAAGGGCCTGCTCCTGCTCTATCGTCATTTGAAAACCCGGCATATCAAAACGATAAAAAGGGTAAAACAGGTCCGTATTTACGCCCGGCGGGATCACCACAAATTTTCCTCTTTTCTCAATATTGTAAAGCCCGTATTGTGTGTCAATTTCGTGCTGGGTACTAACGATGATGACATCCGCATTTTTCATCGTGGCTTCTTCAGCTGCGATACGGCGCTCCATGTTAAACTTCTCATTGATCTTTTCCACTGACATTCCTTGCTGCAGCAAAATTTTTTTCTTGTTGCGTCCAAGGGAATGGCCTGTTGCAATAAATGGAATTCCAAAAACCTCACTAATCTGCCCTGCCAGGTAATTTCCATCTGCATAATGCCCATGCGCCACATCCGGAAAATCGTCTTCCTTTTCAATAAACCTGATTGTTTTGTCAATAAATTCATCGAGGTAATCCCACAATGATTCTTTTGGACGATAAGCGTTTCCGCCGCATGTTACGCGGATGATCCGTGATTTTTCATTCACAGTTTCAATTTCCTTTTCATAGGCTGAAGAAACCCTTCTGTCAATAATCCGGCGGGTGAAAAGATCTACTTTTCTCACCTTGGGATGCTCTGATAGATTTTGTAATAGTTCGAGAATATATTTAACCTGGCCGCCGGTGTCTTTGTCGCGGCCTATTTCAGGATCTTTAAACCTGATTAGCCCATGCGGACTGAAGAGTTGTATGTAGTATCCATTCATCATTTCATTATTCACATTGTCCGATATTTGTAAAAATAACCAAATCAAAATAATCAGTCAATTTCAAAAATTTTTTGTTGCCTGGAAAAGGATAAAATTTTCCTTTCCTGCACTAAGTTTTCTTTATTTATCAAAACTTTTTAAACTTCAACTTCTTTCTCTAAGGAAAAAGTCAATGGCAAGGATTTTGTAGTTTTACCCAAACCGTATTATAGATTATGTATTCTGGATCAGGATTTAGTGACTGGGAAATCGGAGACATCACTGTTATCATTCACAAAGGCGTTTACCATTTATTTCATCTTATCATTCCAAACCACGATTACATTGCTCATGCTGTCTCTCATGATGGCATTTCATGGAAAAGAGTTAAGAATGCTTTATTTGTAGGCAATCCCGGCGAATGGGACGATGATATGCTGTGGACGATGGATGTGGTAGAAGTGAATGGAAAGTTCGAGATGTATTATACGGGACTTCAGAGAAGAGATCGCGGTGTAATTTCACGTATAGGTTTTGCACAATCTGATGATCTTATTGACTGGAAAAAAAATAAGAAAGATATTTATCCAATTGCGCCAAAAGGAATTTATTACGAAACGGAACATAACAATCCACGTAAATGGCTGAGCTTTCGTGATCCATATCGCTTTGAATATAACAATGATGTTTATCTGCTATTGTGCGCGCGCAGTATTACCGGTCCTGTTTCACGACGCGGATGTGTGGGCATGGTAAAGATCACCAATGATGTAGTCGAACTGATGCCTCCCCTCCTCTACCCGATGGTTTATGATGACATTGAATGCCCTTGTATCTTTTTTTTGAAAGGAAGGTTTTACATCATAGGTTCAATAAGAGAAGATATAAAAATCCGTTATTGGTTTTGTTCAGAATTTTTGGGAGAATATCATTCCTTTCATGCAGACGTTTTATTGCCCCGCGGAAATTACGCAGCCAGGATCGTAAAAGACGGAGATCATATCTTGCTGTATAATTTCTTTTATGCCTATGGAAGAATTGATGCATTGCGCGTTCTTCCTCCTCCAAAAGAACTGGATACAGATGGAACTGGGAGACTGGTTTTAAAAAGCTATTATCGCTGGGATCAACAGGTAACGAAAATACTGGACCAACATGAATTTGGCGAAGTAAAACAGTTACTATCAAATCCTTCAGCTACTTCAGCAATTGAGGTTGACAAATGGACATGCTCATCAAGGAGTGGCTATGAAATTTTTGCATTTAAAAAACCATCAACCAGTTTTATTTGGGAAGGCGTTCTCACGGTAGAAGGAATGGGAAAATTGGGCCTGGTAAGCGATATAGACGAGGAGGGCAATGGTTATTTCATTTCTTTTGATGTGCAGAACGGCTTATTGCAAATCCGGGCATGGGGCTTTAATCCCCTTGATGTACGACAGAATTTTATTTTCAACGAACTGCAGATGGGCGTCTTCAAAATGAATGAAGAAAACACTTTCAATTTCAGGTTGATCCACTATGGGAATTACATTGAACTTTCAATTGATGGAGAAGTAAAGCTTACCTTAATGGACTATGCATTCTCCGGTGATGGAATCGGGCTTTATTCAGCATCTTCGGTTATTTCTTTACAAAAATCGATTGTAAAGATTTTACCGGAACCAATCGATGAATATGCCAGCCAGGAAGAAACGCACAAACTTAACGATCAACCTTTCGTTTAACCGTCACTGTTATAACAAAAATACAAAGACCGGTTTTTTGTCTGTTTACTGAAAATGGATTTTCACCATTTTACATGATCATTTATAAATGAGATCAGTCCATCGGCCAATTGTTTTTGTTCCTTCACCTTTGGATGCCCGGGCGTATTTTTATAAGGTGCGATGTAAGCAAATATTTTTGGATCATTAATTTCAGCCACCGCTTTTTTAACATAACCTGGCCACGGCGAACCTGCTTTGGTGATATCCATACTTCCAAGCATGCAAATAATACTCGCTTTTGGATAAGTTGACCTTATTGTTTGCACAAAACTTTTGTATGCATTTACAATTTGATCTTCACCTGGAGCCGTGCTTCCAAATCTTTTTTTGAATTGTTCATTGTCCGGCATTTTCACTATCCATGAGTCATTTTGAAGAAGATTGATCACCACTACATCAGGAGTAAATTTTGAAAAATCCCAGCGGCTCGTGGAATCAGTTGGATCAAGCCTGTTGTACATTTCAGGCATTATCAAAGGAAACCAGCTAACCATAATGCCGATTCCACTTTTGGCTGTGCAATGATATTGGGCATTAAAATGCCTTGCGGTGATCGCAGGGTAGGCATCATAATTATTTTCATAATAACCTAATGGTGAATCATGAACCATATCATTTATCGCGTAACCGCAACTAATAGAATTTCCAAAAAACTCAATCTTCCTTTTTGGCTTCTTTGGAGGATCAACCAGTTTAGTATTCCTATTTGTTTTGAAGCCATAAAACCAGGTTTTTCCCTTATCCCACTCTGTCCTTTTAAAAAGTTCCAACGTATGTTTACCCTGAGGCAAACCGGAAACAAGTGGCACCATTTTTTGCGTAGTATCAAATTGCAATGTGTACATACTGTCATTATCAATGATTACATTGTAATAGTTGGAAGTATCCTGGTCTTTAAATTCACCACTAATCCCTGTTCCTTTAAATCTTACTGTGATTGAAGTTCCCGGCCACATCAATTCTGCTGAATTAGGCGTGTAAGCAATTCTTCCTTCATAACTTATATGTTTGTCGCCTGGAGAATAATTTTTTTGAGCAAATAATTGAGGGCAAAAACAAATAGCAAAGAGTGGAATGAAAGAAATTTTCTTTTTCATGATCATATTTTAATTAGCGTTGCTAATGTAATTATTTACTTTGAAGAAATAATATAACAATTAAGGATACACGAAAAAATCTTAGCAGAAATGTCATGGTTAATACACGGGAATGTTATTCCTTTGCAGAAAATTAGAGAGGTTAGATGTTTCGGAAGCCTGGAAACATATTTTTAATCATTCTGTACCTGGTTATTATCTTCCAGCCATTGATTCCTGTTATCCTTTATCATGTCAATTATAATTTTATTGTAAAAAACCAATGTGTGAATCGGGCAAAGCCGTGGATGCATTGCAACGGAAAATGTTACCTGCATAAAGAGCTTGATAACGTATTTGATGGCAATCAAAAACATCCACAAAACCTTTCACTGCGCGATATAAAATTTCCGGAATTTACTGAACAAGAAAATTATATTTCTTTTGAATGCCCAATAATTATTGAGGAGAAGCCTACAGGTTTTTACCGGAACTTTTATTCTTTTCATCTCTCAAAAAATATTTTTCGTCCTCCCCAAGTCGGCTGCTGATTTCATTTTAAGTTTTTGATCAAATCGTGAATTATTAATATTCATTTTCAGCAGTGCGACGTTAGAACCTGTCGTACTGCTTATTATTCATTTAGAAAAATCACAACTGATGAGATTTTCACTTTATACAGTGATCCTGTTTTTTATTTTTTTATTCTTCGCTAATTCAACTGCATTTGCGCAGCACAAAGAACATTCACATGAAGACCACCTTGAATTCTCGCATCCGATCTTTACTGAATCAATCAGCCCGGACACAAAATTTCGATTTAACTACGAAAATACAAAGGAGGATGATTCCATGTCATCGCATGGCTTTGACTTTGAAGCAGAATATGCTCCTGTTCCGGCTTTCAGCATTCATTTGGATATTCCTTATACTGTACTTAAACCTCAAGGCGCTTCCTCCATTTCGCATCTTGAGGATGTTGAACTGGCGCTTAAGTTTGCCAATTTTGCTTTCGCAAAACACCAGGCATTGATTGGCTATGGCATAAGTTTTGGATTCCCAACCGGAAGCGATGTCAAAGGAATTGGCAGCGATCATATTCTTTCCATCGATCCATTTTTTAATGGTGGAATCATGTGGAGAAAATGGGAATGGACTGCCTATTTTACTTTTGATATTCCTGCTCACCAATTACCGCAGGAAGATCTTCAGCCGGGACTTGAAACACGCTTAACTGCATTGTATCACTTGGATCCGCGTTGGCAGTTGCTTCTCGAAGGAGGCAATTCTACAGAGATTGGACACCGCACAGCAAGAGAAAGAAATTTTGATATCGCCGAAGGCGTAAAGTTTCAGCCAACTCCTCATAAACCCTGGATATTTGCTTTAGGCATAAGACAACCTTTGGGAAATAATTCTGAATTTAAATACCAGGGAATGTTTTCTATTTTCTACCATTTCGAAGACTAAATTCATTACTAAAGAAACGGCTGTATTTTTTGATTCGGTCGTTTCTTTTAATTTTTTTTCTTACAAATTGAAACAGTAAATAAATAAAAAAACAGGAATTATTTTTTGAATTTACCCGGCATTTTCATCTACTTCAAATATGCCAAAAGTATTATTATCTGGATCAATAAAATATCCCTGCCAGCAACGTTTGGGAATCGCAAATTTAGCCATCGCCACCTGCCCACCGTGTCGCAAAATCTCATCACTTATTTTATCAAAATCAGCTACCTGCACAGAGCAAACATAAGCATTGGTGCCACTTTCGGTTGCTGGAACATCAGCAGGTCTTTTGAGAAGTCCGCCATTCATTGTTGGAGTTTCTATGAGGTAATATTCTATAGGAACAGATTCCTGCCGGATAAACTTCCATCCGAAAACCGCTTCATAAAAACCTATTTCTCTTTCCGGATTTGAAGATTGGATTTCGAAATAACCAATAGTATTCATGGTTGATACATTTTGATTTAAAATTTGGTTGTCTATGTTACAATTTGAAAAACGAATTCTTCGGCTTATCTCTACTTATTTTTAAAAGTAATTGTCTTATGAACAAAATCACCATGGACGGTGATGCCGGTTACGCTTACTTTGTAAATAGAAGGAATATTACTTGTATAAAAGGAAATATCGTTTTCTTTCTTGTCGGTAAAGAAGCTTCCATTCCAATAAAGAGTCGGTCGATCTTCAACAAATGTTGTTGGCTTTTGATCATTTTGATCATAATTGAAAAAAGGGAAAAGCCCTGGTTTTGCAATTCCCTGCGCATAAAATTTGAAAAGCCCGTTGCCTTTTGAAGTCACGTCCCTCAACTTGTTTAAAGTGTTAATCAGTATCACTCCATTACCACCTCTCAGACCGTACCTTGCTCCTTCAGATCCTTTTATGATCTCAATAAAATCAATACTGTTTGGATCGAAGCTATTTAAATATGCTAGGTCCGGACTCGTTTCAACTATATCGGCAGAAGGAACAATTGGAACGCCGTTTAATAATATCATTGGTTCTGAACCCGCATCAGGAGCCTTATTAATTTCTGTCAACCCATTTACTACAAGATATCCGTTTAAAAGATGAAGGCCACCAACATTCAGTACTGCATTTGCGACTCCATTTCTTTCATTTATTTGTTTTGAGGTAAGAATAACAGAAGTTGAACTTACCCTTTTTGATTCATCATAATTTCCTGCTTCTTTATCTTTCACGTAAACAGCCGGCAAAACATGTTTATCTGTTGTGTCAGGAATATAATACCTCGAAATATATTGCCTCAGTTTCCTATTGTTCAAAACAATTTCTTCTTTCAGCATTGGGGCTGTCTTAACCTTAGGAAAAACTATTGGATCAAGAATGATCGTTCCTTTGTCCGGTTTTCCTTTCATGTTTCTTATTTGCAAACCAAATTGAGTGCTGTCCGCATAACTATCTGTTGGAAACCTAAAACGGCCCTGGTTATCTGTTGTGTCTGTTTCATAAATTCCACTACCAGAATTTGAAATCAGGGTAACAACCTTTTGCGCTTGTGGTTCTTTGTGATCGTTTAAAACAACTCCTTTTAAATAAAGTACACTGTCTTTATCCATTAAAGGTGTGTGTTCTTCCATTTGAGAAAGCCTTTCATAATTATTTTCTTTCATCATCAGCAACAAATCTTTTTGATTGTCAGAAAGACAATTATTGGATGCAAGGAAAATATTATCAATTGTTTTGTCAGAATAGACGGATGGGAATTGGGTGCAAGGGTTTGGATTTGAAAATGTGGAATCAAAAACTGAAACAGCAAGTAAGGATGGTACTGCTTTTCCTGAACTGTCGGTTATTGATAAATCAAGAGACGCCTTTTCATGAGAAAAATAATTTGGTTTATTTGTTGCCAGCGCAACATTCAAATTGTTGTTCTGTACATAAATGCTTCTTTCACTCAACAAATGAAAATTTTTATCAAACAAATAAAAAGTAACAATTCCATTGGGAAGTTTATTTTCAGGAACAGGTACCAGGTAAATTCCAGATCCGATGCTTGCAAATACCATTTTATCTTTGGCAATTGCTACCAAATAACTTTCGGTATTCTTCATAAAAATTGAATCGCCTAATAACACCCTGACCATGTAATTAGGCGAAGCTTTCGTAATTGAAAGTTGACCTTTAAAAAAATCAAAAGGAGGTAAAGGGTAATCTTTTTGAATGCCATTGTATGTTATTACTGCCCGGTATTGGCGGTGCCCCGAGGCTTCAAAACTGAATTTACCCAAGCCAAAATTGTCGGTAGTAAAGCCACCCATTACCGCATCATAATTGTCTCTTATTAATCCTTTCACCTGCACCGGCTGCCCATTTGAATCGGTAATTCTTACTGCAACTGTTGAAGTTGCGCCCGTAATAATATTGCCTCCTTCCGGATAAAATTTTACCTGCAAAACTGTGTCTGCTTTTGTTGCAGGAGTCATTATTCTTTTTATCGCAGCATGATCATTCTCATTAATTACATAAACAGGTTTAACACAAATGTTGTTACTGTCTGTTTCTAAAATTTGCCTGGTGAAGCCGTGAAGCCAATATTGCCCGGAAGGAAGTGTTGACGGTAGAAGCAATTTTGAATCAGTCTGTTTATTGGCCGCATCCAGAATAACTGTTTTAATCACCGAATCTTTATCATTGACCAAATCAACATAAAGAAAACGGCTGTCATTATTGATCATTCCTGAAATGCTGTTTATTAAAAAAGCTTTGAACCAAATAGCTTCTCCATCAATATATGCAGATTTATCCGTCGCCATTATAATTCGCTGTCGCTCATGCGTGCGGATCGATGTTACAAATTGGGCAGAAAAAGAATCAAGCTTTTCCTGGGGATTGTTTTGGGCGAATGAAGCTGAAGCAAAAAGTACAGCTACAAAGAAATAAAATAATTTCATCAGATGAGTTGCAGTTTGGCTTCAGTAAATATAACACTTATTTACATCTCATTCAACTTCCAAAGCTCTTTTGTTCATTCTTCAATCCATTTCTTTGCTTCACTTTATTCAGCTTCGGACAAACATTTGATTTCCCAGCTGTAGATGGTTTCATTAATTTCGTCATCAGTTCCTGATCTACATCCCTTCAAAACAAAAATTCCTTCATTTTCTTTGTTCACTGGTTAAATTTTTTAATTATCGCTTTGTATCGATTCGGAACACAGACTGTATCAAAACCGAACATCTTTTATTTTTTCAGATTTCATAATTGGTTGAAAGACAACAAATAAATTAATGGCATCAATTTATCCTTAAAGGAACAGGATTAATTGATCAAAAAACAATTTAAAAGGCAAATGCTAAAAAATTATCTAAAGATCGCAATCAGGAACCTGGTCAGGCACAAGTCGTTTTCATTGATAAACATCAGCGGACTTGCAATCGGAATTGCTTCAGTCATATTGCTTTTTACCGTTGTTCGGTACGAATTGAGTTACGATACTTTTCAACCAAATTATCAACAGATCTATCGTGTGGTAACAGAAGACAAAAGGCCCGATGATGTGAAGCTCACTTCGGGAATTCCTTTTCCTGCATTGGAAGCGCTCCAGATCGATTTTCCCGAAGCAACTGTTGGCGCATATCTTGCTAACTACGGCAGCCAGGTGACCGTCTTAGGTAGTGATGCTTCGACTACCTCCAACAAAAAATTTATTGAAGAAACAGGTTTCTTTTTTGCAGATCCCCAGATGTTCAAGATCTTTCATTATGATTGGCTTGTCGGAGATCCTTCCGTTTTGAATGAACCCAATACAACTGTACTTACACAAAAAACAGCAGAAAAATATTTTGGAGATTGGAAGCAGGCACCGGGAAAATTTCTGAAACTTGATAATAAAGTGATCGTAAAAGTGGCGGGAATTTTAAAAGATATTCCCGCTAATACAGATTTTCCGCTAAGCATTGTTTCTTCGCTAAAAACAGCCAGAACCAATCCAGACACGTACTTTTATTCTGAACAATGGAACAGCACTACCAGCAATTTCCAGGTGTATATGTTGTTGCCCAAAAAAGTTTCGGAAGCTAATGTAAACAATCGTTTGCTGGCATTCAGCGAAAAAAATTACAATAACAAACGTGCTAAGAGAACCAACTTTTTGCAACCATTAAGTGACATTCACTTCAATAACAAACTTGTCAATTTTGGTGAGCACACAACGAACAAAAGCACTTTGCTCACTTTATCATTGATAGGGCTTTTTATCCTGGTAATGGCTTGTATCAATTTTATTAATCTTTCAACTGCACAGGCTGTGGGCCGAAGCAAAGAAGTAGGCATAAGGAAAGTGCTCGGAAGTTACCGGCGTCAATTGTTCATGCAAATCCTGGGAGAAACTGCGTTCCTCGTACTCGCATCTGTAGTGCTTGCATTTGCCATAGCTGAAGCGTGTCTTCCTTATATCAAAAATGTTGCGCTGATCAATGAATCCTTAAGTCTTTTCAATTGGCCAACAATTTTGTTTTTGATTGGGGTAAGCATAGTTGTAATCGCTCTTGCCGGCACTTATCCGGCGATTGTTTTGTCCGGATTTAAACCTGCTTTGGCCTTGAAAAACAAGATCACTTCAGCAACGGTTGGTGGCATTTCTGTAAGAAGAAGTCTGGTGGTAATTCAATTTTCAATTGCACAGATCCTGATCATCGGGACAATTGTTGCAGTCAGCCAAATGAATTTTGTAAAAAATGCTGACCTTGGTTTTAGCCGTGATGCTGTGCTATTATTTAATGCAAATGCCGACAGCGTGGTTACAGGCAGACAAACGGCTTTCAAAGAAAGGCTTTTGCAACTGCCGGGCGTTGAATCAGTGAGTTTCAACAGGGACGCACCTTCATCACAAAATTCATGGAATCAAAATTTTGCATTTGATCACAAGTCGGATGAAAATTTTAATGTGAGTTTGAAATTTGCAGATGAAGACTATTTTACCACTTTTGGAATTCAATTTCTTGCGGGCAGACCTTTCGACAAAAGTGACACAGTTCATCAACTGGTCATCAATGAAATGCTGGCAAAAGAGTTAGGATTGCAGGATCCTTCGAAAGCGGTGGGCAAAGAAATAAGGCTTGGAGGTGGCGGATGGAAAACAATCACAGGCGTTGTAAAAAATTTTAAAACAGGTCCACTTACAGAACCTATCCAACCGACAGTGATCGCCGAAAACAAAGGAACTTATGGTGTAACCGCCATAAAACTTCACTCGTCGAATATTCCAAAAACCAAGGCCGCTATTGAAGATGTTTGGAATCAATATTTTCCTGAATACGCCTACACCACTTCTTTTATGGACGAAAATATTGCTCAGTTTTATCAACAGGAAGACCAGCTGGCTTTGCTGTACAAAATATTTGCAGGCATCGCGATATTTATTTCTTGTCTTGGATTATATGGATTGGTTTCTTTTATGGCCATTCAAAAAACCAAGGAGATTGGCGTCAGAAAAGTACTTGGTGCTTCAGTAAAAAATATTGTTTATCTCTTTTCAAAAGAGTTCACAATTTTAATAGTTACAGGATCACTCATAGCGGTTCCCGTTGCCTATTATATGATGAATCACTGGTTGCAAAACTTTACTTTCAGGATCAGGATGAATGTTTGGATATTTTTGGCAGCAATTGTGGCATCGGTAATTATTGCGTGGATAGCAGTTGGCTATAAATCGGTAAAAGCAGCTTTGGCAAATCCTGTTAAAAGCCTGAGAAGCGAATAAGCTAATATGAAAATTTGAAAATGCGAAAATTAAAAACTGGTTATTTATTTCTTTACTGAAATTAAGAATAACGGGGATGAATAAACTAAAATTGATTACACATAAATTATAACTTTAAAACTCAACTATTAACCTAAACATATCTGACAAAATGCTTTCATTAAAAAAAATATTCAAATGGTATAACACGGGCTCAAACCGGACCTTTGTTTTAAAAGACATTCACCTTGATGTGCAGGAAGGCGAATTCGTTTCGATCATGGGCCCTTCCGGTTCAGGAAAATCTACACTGCTCAATGTGATAGGGATGCTCGACGAGCCGAACGAAGGAGAATACACTTTCATGGGCCAAAACGTATTTGCCATGAAAGAAAAACAAAGGTCTGATCTCTTCAAAACCCACATAGGATTTGTGTTCCAGGCTTATCACCTCATTGATGAATTAACCGTTTATGAAAATATAGAAACACCACTTCTTTACCAGAACATTAAAAGTTCGGAAAGAAAAGCAATGGTGGCTGATATACTCGATCGTTTCCAGATCGTGGGAAAAAAAGATCTGTTTCCTACGCAACTTTCAGGCGGCCAGCAGCAACTGGTGGGCATTGCAAGAGCTTTGATCGTTAATCCAAAACTAATCCTCGCCGATGAACCAACCGGCAATCTGAATTCAAAACAAGGTGAAGAGATCATGGAGCAGTTTAAAGTTTTAAACGACGAAGGAGTTACGATCATACAGGTTACTCATTCAGAAAAAAATGCAGCATATGGATCCAGGATCATTAATCTTCTGGACGGAAGAATAGAATCAATTCAAAATAATATTTGAGAAAATAAATTAAAAACAAGGAATAAGAATTAAGAATATGAAACTACTTTTTTTAAATATTGTCTTTGCATCGTTTGTCATGTTTGCTCCGGCGCAAAACACACTCACATTAAAACAAGCAGTAGAGATAGGGATCAAAAACAATATTGATGTGTTACAGGCGAATTTGCAAATGCAAAAAGCCGGAATTACTTTGAAGCAATCAAAAGAATACATGTTACCTGACCTTAATGCAAATGCCAGCACAGGAAAAAACTTTGGTCGTAGTATCGATCCATTTACCAATGCTTACATTGATCAGAAGGTTGGATATGCCAATGCAAGCGCAAGCAGCAATCTTTTATTGTTTAATGGATTTTCATTACAAAACCAGATAAAAGCCGACAAATTGGGTTATGAAGCTTCAAAGGAAGAATTGCAGCAGGCAAAGGATAATCTTACGATCAACATTATACTTTCTTACCTGCAGGTTTTGAGTGCACAGGAAATTTTGAAGCAATCCCAAGACCAGGTTTTGGTTACCCGGAAACAAGTAGAGCGCCTCGGCATCCTGAATAAATCTGGAGCCATATTACCGGCTGATTTTTTTGACATGAAAGGTCAATTGGCTACAGATGAGGTAACGATTTCAGACAACAAGGCGAATCTTGAATCTGCCAAACTCAACCTGGTGCAGCTTTTGAATATTCCTTACAATAAAGATTTGCAGTTGGAAAAAATTCCCGACCAGGATTTTGACGAGCAATATACAGGAACGCCTGATGAAATTTATCAAACGGCCTTGCAACAATTTGCACAAGTTCAGGCAGTGAAATTAAGGACACAAAGTGCAGAGAAAAATATTCATGCAGTTAAAGGGCAACTCTTCCCTACCCTTTCTTTGGGTGGAAGTGTAAATACCAATTATTCCAGTGTGGCCACACGTGATTATTTTATAAACTCAACAGAAAAACCGTCGCCAAATTATGTTGAAGTAAATGGTACACAATATCCGGTCATAATGAAACAGGATAATTATGGATCCAAGAAGATCACTTTTGGAAGCCAGTTAAGTAATAATCTTTTCCAAACAGTGAATGTGGGTTTAACCATTCCATTGTTTAATGCGGGCCGCGTAAGAAACCAGGTAAAGCTAGCGAAACTAAATTTAAAGAACACTCAATATGTGGAACAGAATACTAAAACTCAATTGCAGCAAGCCATTGAGCGCGCGTATCTAAACCTCACTTCTGCGCAGGAAAAATATAAATTATTGCAGCAACAGGAAAGTGCATTTGAAGAATCTTTCCGCACCGCCGAAGTTCGTTTCAATGCAGGCGCTATCACATCAGTCGATTACCTGATCGCAAAAAACAATTTGAACCGCACTCAAACTAATCTTATCACTGCAAAATATGATTTCGTTTTAAGAGAAAAGATCCTTGATTTTTATGCAGGAAAACCACTATGGTGAAATAAAAAATCAGTAAAAAAGTTTATTCACTCAAGATTCTCTCATGTTTAGGTTTAGGGTGCAGGTTGAAAGGCCTGCGCCTTTTTTTATGATTTTTTTTTGCCGGAATAACCGTTGTAAAATTGTTCACTTTCTTCACAAAACATTAAGGAATGAATAACGAACGGCTTTCCCGTTTCTAAATTTATCTTCACTTATCTTTGACCACAATTTTTTTAAAGAACGATTATGTTGAATGAAATCAATGAGGCAGTACAATTTATTCAATCGAAATATGCCACAAAACCTGTTGCCGGTATTGTTTTGGGAAGTGGTCTTGGAAGTTTTGTTGAAGAAATAGAATCTGTATGTGAGATAAATTACAGCGACATTCCTCATTTTCCGATAAGCACGGTAAAAGGCCACAGTGGCAAATTGATCTTTGGAAACCTGGGCGCGAAAAAAGTAGTGGCAATGTCAGGCAGATTTCATTATTATGAAGGTTATTCCACGCAGGAAGTGGTTTTCCCGATTCGTGTATTAAAATTTTTAGGTATTGAGACTTTAGTTCTGAGCAACGCTGCCGGGGGTATCAATCCAACATATAAAGTCGGCGATCTGATGATCATCCGGGATCACATCAGTATGCTTACTGTAAATCCTTTGCTCGGAAAAAATGAAGAAGCTTTCGGAACACGGTTTCCGGATATGAGCGAGCCTTACAAATACGATCTCATCAATGCCGCAAAAAAAATTGCACAGGAAAATAATATCGAAGTAAAAGAAGGAGTTTATGCCGGCGTTACCGGGCCTACTTTTGAAACAAGAGCAGAATACAAAATGCTCCAGATATTGGGTGCCGATGCGGTTGGTATGAGCACTGTGCAGGAAGTGATCGCAGCTGTTCATCTTGGTTTGCCTGTGTTTGGAATGAGTGTGATAACTGACATTGGGATTCGTGAAGAAGAAAATACAATTACCCATGAAGAAGTTTTGCAGGCAGCCAAAAACGCAGAACCCAAGCTCACATTGATCTTTAAGAAATTGATAGCGCAGCTTCCTAAGTTATAGGACGAAATTCAAATGGCCATTTCACAAAAAATATTCCAGGTAAAATTCATTCTTCCAAAAATTATTCTTCTGGTCGTAACGCTTTCTTGTTTTCAGTTTGCAAAAGCACAATTGCCCAATTTAAGATCAGGAAATCCCCTGGGCGGATTCAGGAATATGGGCTCAGGTGGAAATTCAAATTCTGATACAATCGCTTTTCAACATCGTGATGATTTGAAGGATTCAATAACGATCTATTATTTTCATCTCAATTCTCTCGTGAAGGAATACCTTGATTCTTCATTGAATGATTATGGAAAATTTTATACTGTCCCTGCTGGCTACAAAACGTTGGGGAATAATGGCAATGCTGCATATCCAATTCTTTTCACGCCGTTATTGAAAGCCGGCTTTGATGCAGGTTTTCATGCTTTCGATCTTTATAAATATACTCTCGAAAACACCAGGTTTTATCAAACAACAAAACCATATACGCAAATTGGATATTTCCTGGCGTCAGGAAAAGAACAGGTGGTAAGAGTGTTGCAAACGCAGAATATAAAACCTGATTGGAATATCGGCTTCGATTATCAATTGATCAATTCGCCGGGCCTCTTCCAGGGACAAAACACAAATCATAACAGCTATCGCCTTTTCTCAGATTACCGCGGAAAGAGAAAACGGTATGGCGCTTTTTTGGTGCTACTCGGTAATAAACTGAATTCAGCAGAAAATGGAGGAATACAAGCTGATTCATTTCTTCAAAATTCCGATTTTAAAAAAAGCAGGTTGGGAATCCCTGTCAACTTAGGCGGAAATGATCCACAACAAAATATTTTTTCAAATAAGATATCTACCGGTAACCTGTATACGAATTTCACTGCCTTCTTCAGGCAAAGTTATGATGTAGGCAAAAAAGATTCGATCATTGTCAATGACAGCACAACAAACTATCTGTTTTATCCGCGGCTACGTTTTCAACATACGATTACTTATCGTTCTTCAAAATATCAATACGAGGATGTGTTAAATGACAGAACTTCATCTTTGGCTGATTCTGCTTTTTATAAACAGCATTATGATACGAGCGTTCAGATCACTCCAAAAGGATTAAATTTTTTGGTGAGAGACAGGTGGAAGTTTATTTCAAATGATTTCGCGCTTATTTCGTTTCCTGACACAAAAAATTTAGGCCAGTTTTTACAAGCAGGATTGAGACTGGAAAATTTCAGTGGTTATTTTGAATCGGGAAAGAAAAATTTTTTCAATATTGTGTTACACGGAGAATACCGCAATAAAACCCGTAACCGAAAATGGGATGCAAATTTGCATGGCCAATTATATACTGCAGGATACAATGCTGGAGATTTTGATGCCTATGCTTCACTTGAACGAACATTAAACAGCAAACTCGGCGATGTTCAGGTGATATTTCAAAACGTGAACCGCTCTCCTTCTTATGTTTATAATGGTAATTCTTCTTTTGATTTTGATAAAAATTCATTTACAAAAAAAGAAAACATTACGGTGCTTACAGCGATCGCAGATAACCCCCACTTCACTTTGATGGCGCGCAATATTTCAATTGCCAACTACACTTATTTTAGGGATTTCTATCATACAGATCAATTTAACGGCTTGGTAAATATCACGCAGGTTTCGGCTTCAACGCATGCTAAGATTGTGGGTCATTTAAATCTGTACAGTGATTTTATGCTGCAACAAAATGCAGGCAATAATCCCATCAGGGTGCCACTCTTTTATACAAGACAAAGGCTGGCATTTGAAGGAAATTTTTTCAAAAATCTTAACCTGAGTACCGGCATTGATGTGAATTATAACACGCCGTACAAGGCTTATAATTATTCCCCGGTGATGGGGCAATTTTTCCCACAAGATAGTGTGACCATTAGCAACCTGCCACAGGTAAATGCGTTTTTCAACTTCCGCATCAAATCGTTTACCGCCTTTATAAAAGCCGAGAATTTGAACACTGTGAGTATTCATCCGAGTTTTGGCTGGACAAATAATAATTTTGCAGCGCCTCTTTATCCCATACCAGGATTGATAATCAGGTTTGGAATCAAATGGGCTTTCGTAAATTAGTTAGTAAATAAGGTTTTTTAAGCAGCAATAATCATT
>DASTXM010000169.1:0-26773 GCA_035765495.1 Hanamia sp. | reverse complement strand
GAAGCAATTGTTTTCAAATCTTTTCCAAATGAAGTTGAAGGATATATCTGCATAGAAGGACGAAGTTTACTTTCCTCAAAAATATAATCAGCACTACTCAACGTTTCTCGCAACGTTTTATACAAATAATCGACTACCGGTTCCTCGCTTGCATGAACTGCATTTATCTGCCTGAAATATCTTTCATTGCTTGAGTTAAACAAACTTTTTGGATCCCGAAAAGCCAGTCCTTTTATTTCTTTTCCCTTTAATGCAAGACTCAAAACATCATCAATTTCAAGCGCCTGAGTTGGCTTTTCACAACCGCTGCATTGTGCATCTAAATAGCGTCCCAGCCAACCTGTGTTAACATACTCATTGCTTGCAGAAGCACTTTGCCAAATGTCCATACTCCTGAAATGTGAACGATCCGGATTGGGATAGCCGACGCTGTTCATTATGCCTAATCCACCATCATCAAACAGTTCTTTGAAGAATGAAAGTGCAGGATTTATTCCAACTTCATCCGTAAGTTTCAATGCTTTGCCTTTTTGAATGCCAAGATGTGGCCTAGATTGATAATAAATATCATTCCTGACGGGAATCACGGTATTCAAGCCATCGTTGCCTCCGCTCAATTGCAATACCACTAAAACTTTGTTCCCCGACGGAACAAGAGATGTTTTCTCAAATGCTTTCAAAAACTTCGGAATCATTAGCGATGCAGAAGCAAGTGAACCAATTTGCAGAAATTCTTTTCGCTTTATTAACATAAAAATTATTTCGTTTAAGCATAACCGTTATCGATCAGCAAAGCTGGTATTCGGGCGTACTCATCAATTCAATCACAGCAGAGCGGATAAAATCTTCCCTCGAATGATTATCTAAATACCTGTTCAAAATATTTGGTTTGATGGATGTTTTACTTTGCAATACCACAGCATTCACCTTTTCCAATAGGCTTTCGCGTTTGGTAGGAGCAAAAACTTTGTATACCTGGTCCCATTGAACAGTAACAGAAAGTTTATGCGAATTATTTTTTTCATCCACGCCTTCTCTTCCAATCATTACATCGTCATCTTCTTTGGGTTTAATAAAAATTTCTTCTGAATTGGTAAGTAATTGCGGCAAACGCATCCGTAACATCAAAGCAGTACTGTCGATCCAGCTTTTGCCTCCGGGCCAACCGGCAACATTTGGAGGGAACAACAAAACTTGTCCAAGTACTTTTTGAAATAACATTTGCACTTCGGGCCGTTCCAGTTCCATCGGAATCAACCGCCTGATTCCCACCAATAATTCAACCGGTGATTTTATGCGGGTTCTGACATTTTTTTCTTCATAAAACCAATCACTGGTAAAAATATCATTCATCAATTGTTGAATGTTGTAATTACTTTGGTAAAATCTATCGGCGAGAAAAGCAGCTTTTTCATCATCCAGATCTTCATTCACAAAAAATTTATAGAACTTTTGAGTAATAAATTTTGCTGTTGCTTTTTGTTCAAGAATAATATCGAGGATATCATCGCCGGTGAAATTTCCGGTTTTTCCCAAAAAAGTCTTTGTGCCATTATCGTGCAAAAAAGGCCGTTCAAAAAATTCGCCACTCAGGTTGAATCCCCAGCCAGTAAAAGCTCTGGCACCTTCTTTCACATCAGTTTCTGTATAATTTCCGCGTCCCATGGTAAATAATTCCATCACTTCACGCGCAAAATTTTCATTAGGATGTTGCTTTCTGTTTTGTTGGTTATTAAGAAAGGACAGCATTGCCGGACTTTTGCTTACATTCCTGAGCAGCGTTCCGAAATCCGAAAATGCATTTTGGCGAATTGTATTAACCAATTGCTGCTGAAAAAAAATATTGAGAATGCGGCAGGCAAAATGCCCGTGCCAGAAAAGGCTCATTTTCTCCCGAAGTTGCGCTTCGCTGTTGATCATTTCATCCAGCCAAAAAATGTTCAGGCTTTTGATGTCTTCCGCAGATTGTTTTCTAAATTGTCTTTTTTCATCTTTTGAAAGCTGCTGAATTTTTCCAATATCCTGCAAACCCTTTATGAGTCCGTCATAAGCATTATTGGCCACATACAAATCGACCGGCTTTTTTGAAGAAGTTTTTAATAATAGTTGATAAAGATCCTTTGGTGAAATGTCGCTGAGTTGATTTGCATTTTCGGCCATGGGGCCAAAAGCAGCGCGCCAAAGAAGGTGCTGGTTCTTTTGCTGTAACGTTAAAGACATAAAATACAGTTGAAGATGAATGAAAAAATTTTCATCCACAGCAACGATAGACTAAAACGAAATGAGAAAGTTTAATTGAAGAGAAATTTTTTTTAAATTGACTAGTAAACGAACTTAAAGAAAACATTTTTATTCCGCAGCTACTGAATCTTTTGTTCCCCAAAATACTTCCACAAAACTTCAGGCAGTTTTATGCCTTCTTCAGTTTGATTGTTTTCGAGCAAGGCCGCTACAATTCTTGGCAAGGCAAGTGAAGATCCATTTAATGAATGAAGCAATTGTGTTTTACCTTCTGTTTTAAAACGGATCTTCATTCGGTTGGTTTGGAAAGATTCAAAGTTGCTCACAGAGCTAACTTCCAGCCATTTTTGTTGTGCAGCGCTGTACACTTCAAAGTCATAAGTAAGGGCAGAAGTGAAGCTCATGTCGCCACCACACAGGCGAAGAATCCGGTAAGGAAGATTCAATGATTGCAATAACTTCTCAACGTGCAAAAGCATTTCCTCAAGAACATCATAGCTTTTATCCGGATGAACCAATTGCACCAATTCTACTTTATCAAATTGATGAACGCGATTCAATCCACGCACATCTTTTCCATAACTTCCAGCTTCGCGGCGAAAGCAGGGCGTGTAAGCAGTCATTTTAATTGGTAAATCACTCTCCTGCAAAATATCATCCCGGAAAATATTCGTGAGCGGAACTTCAGCTGTAGGAATCAGAAATAAATTATCAGCTGTAACATGATACATCTGTCCTTCTTTGTCCGGCAATTGACCGGTACCGTAAGCACTTGCTTCGTTTACAACAAATGGCGGCTCATATTCTGTGTAACCGGCTTCAGTATTAAAATCAAGGAAATATTGAATTAAAGCCCGTTGCAATTTGGCGCCTTTGTCTTTGTAAAAAGGAAAGCCTGCGCCGGTAACTTTGTTGCCCAATTCAAAATTGATAAGGTCATATTTTTTTGCCAGGTCCCAATGTGCAACAGCCTCGGCAGGAAGTTCGGGTTTCTTTCCTCCTTCTCTTACTACTTCATTTTCTTCCGGCGTTTTTCCTTCGGGAACTGAGGAATGAGGAAGGTTTGGCAATTTAATTATTTCGTCATGCAGCGACTTTTCAACAACATTTAATTGTTCACTCACAGGTTGTAAAAAGCTTTTCATACTCGCTACTTCCAGTTTTTTTTCTTCTGCAAGGCGTTTTTCTCCTTTCGCCATCAGCTGGCCTATTTCTTTGGAAGTGGCATTTATTTTTGATTGTCTTTCATCCAGTTCAAACTGCAATTTTTTTCTTTCATCATCCAGGGAAATAATTTTATCGACCAAAGAAGTTTCGGCAAAATGTTTTTTCTTCAATCCTTTCAAAACTTCGTCCCTGTTTGCTTTTATGAAATTAACCTGTAACATGCTTGGGTTTTTGTGTTTGCAAAGATAACAAGCGATTATCAGTTTCAGGTTTGACCAGGAAATCCCAACACCAAGAAAAAAAATTCAATAATTGTCTTTTTACTGAAAAGCGGGTGCAGTTGGAGCAAAAGTTTGAGGTATTTTAGACAATTAACTTTTTTACTTTTGCCGACATGAACGCACAAGACGATTTGCAGACGCGATGGTGGAAACTGGAAAGTAAATTTTTGGAGAGATTTGGTAAAAAGCCTGACGTAGAAGCCATATTATTTTTAATTGGTATCCAGGAAATAGGTAATTTCAACAGTCAAAAAAAGTTTAATAAAGAACAAAAACAGGATTTGATGCACGTGGCAGTGTGCACACTTCTGAGCCAAAGTGGGTATTACGAACTGGAAAGATATGACGAAGATAATTGGCCGCACTTTAAGCAATTGAAAGAGTTGCCTCGCTACAACAACGCCGAACAGGAAAATTTTTTAAAAGACCATATACTGCTATACTTTGAAAACATCGGCGAACCATTTAAAAATTTCTAAGATGAAGTATTTATTTTACCTGGTTATCCTGCTTTTTTTTACTTCCTGCTCTGTTTTCAAACCTTCAAAAAGCGGTCATAGCTCAACAAACTTTGTAAAAATTGAAACTGATTCAGGAACGATTGTCGTACGACTTTCTGATAAGACGCCCCTGACCACTGCTAATTTTCTGAAGTTGGTAAAACAGCATTTTTATGATGGACTTTTGTTTCATCGTGTTATCCCCGGATTTATGATCCAGGGCGGAGATCCTGATAGCAAAAATGCGCCTGCGGGAAAAGTGTTGGGCGAAGGAGGATTAGGTTATACGGTTCCTGCAGAATTTGATACTACTTTATTTCATCAGAAAGGAGCCATCGCAATGGCAAGGGAAAATGATGATGTAAATCCTAAAAAAGCCAGCAGTTCCACCCAATTTTATCTTGTTGAAGGAAGAACTTTTACCGACGTCGAAATGAACCAAATCGAAGATAAGTTCAAAATAAAAATTCCGGAGAGTCACCGGGAAATTTATCGCACAGTGGGCGGCGCTCCATTTCTCGATATGAATTATACGGTTTTTGGGCAAACGGTAAAAGGACTTGATGTTATTGATAAAATTGCCCACGTACAGCGTGATAAAAATGACCGGCCGGTGCATGACATTCACATGAAGATATCGGTCATGAAAAAGAAGGATTATCGCAGGTACAGATAAAAATACTAATTTGCAGCACTAATTTTGAAAAAACTAATCGAATGAATTTCCCTGAAAATTTAAGATATACCAAAGACCACGAGTGGATACTGGTTGAAGGAGACATTGCTACAATAGGCATTACAGATTTTGCACAACATGAATTGGGCGACATCGTTTATGTTGACATTGCTTCAAAAGATAAGAAACTGGATGCAGAAACCGTTTTTGGAACAGTAGAGGCGGTGAAAACGGTGAGCGATCTTTTTCTGCCGGTTGCCGGAACTGTAATAGAAGTAAACCCATTGCTTGACACTGAACCTGAAAAAGTAAATTCCGATCCTTACGGTGACGGATGGATGGTAAAAATGAAAGTGGATAACCCGGAAGATGCCAACAGGCTAATGGATGCAAAGGCTTACCAGGCAATGGTTTCTTAAGAATTAAAATGGAAAACAAAAGAATTCCTTTTTTATACTTTTTGCCAGGCATCGCCTGGTTTTTTATTGTGGGCGGGCTTACTTTAATGCCTGCAAAGGATGTCCCAAGTGTTGGATGGATGGACAACATTCCCAATTTTGACAAACTGGTTCATGCGGGATTATTTGGCGGTCTTGCATTTTTATTTACCCTACCACTTTTTAAATCCCGCTTTTCTTTAAAACAAAAGATTAATTATTCGATTAAGATTAGCCTTGCAGCAATTATTTGGGGCATCACGATTGAATTTCTCCAAAAATTTTATGTACCAAGCCGCGATTTTGACCTGCTCGATTGGGCCGCTGATATTGTTGGCGTTGTTATTGCATTTTGGTTAATTATTCGTATATTAAAGTATTATCAGAAGAAAACGATGTAGTAAACAAAAATTTTATAAGAATTTTTATTCGGAAGTTTTCCTAAACTTAAACTTATTTTTAGAATAACCTTTGAACAATAGATAGAACAAGTCTAAACCTAATTTTATTATTTATACATTTGCTTATGAAAAATGTTGATAACATGGAGTACAACACAACACGTAACCATCTGACGATTCGAGAATATGGGCGTCATATTCAAAAAATGGCGGAGTATGTGTTGACGATTGAAGACAGGGAAAAGCGCCAGAAAAACGCTGAAGCTTTGGTCGAATTAATGGGTTTCCTTAACCCACAATTGAAAAATGTAGAAGATTTTCGCCATAAATTATGGGATCACCTCTTCTTAATTACCAATTTCAAATTGGATGTGGATAGTCCTTACCCCATTCCCACTCAGGATAGCTTGAGGCCAAAACCTGAACCACTTCCTTATCCCAAAAGATATCCCAAATACAATCACCTTGGGAAGAACATAGAAATTGTGATCGACAAAGCACTAAAAGAAGAAGATGCGGAAAAACGCCAGGGCTTTGCCAATGCTATCGCCTATTACATGAAACTTACTTATAGCAATTGGCATAAAGAACTCGTTCATGATGATAACATTCAAACAGAACTTTCGTCAATAACTAAGGGAGAGTTAGAATTCAATAGCAGGCCATTTATAAAACACCGTGTAGAGAACAATCGCGAAGAGTTTGGTGGTGGACGGCGGAAAAATTTCGGTTCAAGAAACAATCGCAATCAAAACCGCGACAACAGGAACAGGAAATTTGGAAAGAAAAGATATTAGGATCGGTTCAAGAAGTTGAATGGATTTTGAATGTCTGCTGAAAACACTTCAAATATTTTTTAAGAAGAAATAATTAAATACGTTTGCAACCCTGGCCTATCGCAAAGCCAGGGTTTTTGTTTACCAGCAAATCATTAAATCAATGGGATCTTTTGTTGTAACAGGCGGCAAAAAGCTGAGTGGAGAAATAACCCCACAAGGAGCAAAGAACGAAGCGTTGCAGGTGATCTCGGCGGTTTTACTAACAGAAGAAAAAGTAACCATCCACAACATCCCGGACATTACTGATGTAAATCTCCAAATTGAATTGCTGCATGAATTGGGCGTCAAAGTTGAACGGATCGACCGGCATACCTGCTCGTTTAAAGCAAAAAATGTAAATCCTGAATATTTATCCTCAGAAGAATTTCAGCAAAAATCAGGTAAGCTCAGGGGAAGTGTAATGCTTGCAGGCCCTTTGCTCTCACGTTTTCAAACCGCTTATATTCCGAAACCTGGTGGCGATAAGATTGGGAGAAGAAGATTGGATACGCATATCATCGGCTTTAAAAAGCTCGGTGCCGAATTTGATTATTCTTCAGGCGAATCATTTTTTCATTTGCATACTTCCGGGCTTAAAGGAACTTACCTGACGCTCGAAGAACCAAGTGTAACAGGAACAGCCAATTTATTAATGGCTGCAGTTCTTGCTGAAGGGAACACCACGATTTACAACGCGGCGTGCGAACCTTACATACAGCAGCTTTGCAAAATGCTCAACAGCATGGGCGCAAAAATTTCCGGCATTGCGAGCAACATGTTACATGTAGAAGGAGTAAAAAAATTATCCGGCACGAAACATACCATTCTTCCAGATATGATTGAAGTCGGTTCCTTTATCGGTCTTGCAGCTATGACCCAAAGTGATATTCTCATAAAAAATGCAGGGCTCAAACATTTGGGTGTAATTCCGGAAAGGTTTCAACAACTGGGCATCAAACTGGAATTTAATGGCGATGACATTCATATTCCCGCGCAGGAATTATATGAGATTGAAACTTACCTCGATAGTTCGATGCTGACGATTTATGATCATCCATGGCCGGGATTGACCCCTGATCTTATCAGCATCATTTTAGTAGTAGCCACACAGGCCAAAGGAAGTGTTTTGGTTCATCAAAAGATGTTCGAAAGCCGGTTGTTCTTTGTAGATAAATTAATTGAAATGGGCGCCCGCATTGTTTTGTGCGATCCTCACCGGGCAGTGGTTGTCGGCCTTGAACGAAAAATTCCTTTGCGTGGAATCACAATGTCAAGCCCTGATATCCGCGCGGGTGTCGCTTTGTTGATCGCCGCGTTAAGTGCAGAAGGAAAAAGTGTGATTCAAAATATTGAACAAATAGACAGGGGTTATGAACACATAGATGACAGGTTAAAAGAGCTGGGTGCAAAAATCACGAGAATAACCTGATCTCTCCTGAAATAAAAAATTAATGGGAAAAAAATACAACAAAATCATTTTGATCACAGCACCTTCGGGATCCGGAAAAACTTCAATCGTCAATCACCTGATGAAGAAATTTCCCCAACTTGCGTTTTCGGTTTCTGCTACAACACGCCAGCCTCGTGACAATGAAAAGAATGGCAAGCATTATTATTTTATTTCAGAAGAAGAATTTCGCGAAAAAATTCACAACAAAGAATTTCTCGAATGGGAAATGGTTTATGAAGGAAAATATTACGGCACACTGAAATCAGATATCGAACGCATCTGGAAAGAAGACAAAGTACCTGTTCTCGACATTGATGTGCAAGGGGCAATACACGTTCAGCAGCAATATCCGGTAAACACAATTTCCATTTTCATTCAGCCACCATCAATTGAGGTCTTAAAAAACAGGTTGAAACTTCGCGGATCTGAAACTGAAGAATCTTTGCAGGCGAGAGTCAATAAATCCGGTTTTGAGATGACTTTTAAAAACCATTTTGCCAACATAATCGTCAATGAAAATTTCCAGGAAGCATGCAAAGAAGCAGAAAAAATTGTAGGAGATTTTCTAAAAAACTAAAACCTGAGCGGTTTGTATAAATTTGCGTATATGAACTGGATTGTCGTCATACCAATAGTCATCGCGTTGCTGCTTGCAGCCTTCTTCTCAGGTATTGAAGTGGTTTTTATTTCGGCAAATAAATTGTCAATTGAGCTGAGAAAGAAGCAGGATAGTTACAGCGGCAAAACCTGGTCCTTTTTTCTTGAATCCCCGGTAAGGTTTATCATAAGCCTCATTATCGTCATAAATCTTCTTATTGTAATTTATGTTTTGCTGGCAAGCAATGCACTTGAATCTGTTTGGAAATATTGGTCAATCGAAAATCAATTCCTGATCCTTGGTGTCGAAACTATTGTTGCAACTATCATCCTTGTTTTATTTCAATCATTTTCAAGATCACTTCTTCGGGCAAAGAATAATTCCGTTACGTCATCTGGTTTTTTAAGCTTCTGGATAAGTGCTGCTTATTCACTTTTTTCAATCATCGCTACTTATTTTTTGAATGTAACTGAGTGGGTTTTAAAATACATTTTCAATGTAAAGGTCCAACAGAAAATGCAGTCATTTAACCGCATAGATCTTGATCATTATGTGCAGCAACTGAACATGACCGACAGCGACGAGAACCTAGAGATGAACAACACTATTTTTGAAAATGTATTGTCGCTTTCTGAAACGCGCGTTCGCGAATGCCTTGTTCCAAGAAAAGAAGTAGTCGCCGTTGACATCAACTTAACGCTGGATCAGTTAAAAGAAAAATTTGTTGACACCAAGTTGAGCAAATTGGTTGTTTATGAAAACAATGTTGACAATATGCAAGGCTATGTGCACCAACTCGATCTCTTTAAAAATCCGGAATCTCTTCGTTCCATTTTATTGCCTATACCGGTTGTTCCCGAAAGCATGAACGCTTCTGACCTAATCAATAAGTTTACAAAAGAAAGAAAAAGTATTGCGTGGGTAATTGATGAGTTTGGTGGCACAGCGGGAATCGTAACTATGGAAGATCTTTTAGAAGAAATATTTGGTGATATTAATGACGAATATGATGTGCAGGAAGAGCTGGTAGATAAGCAAATAACTTCTAATGAATTTTTGCTGAGTGGCAGACTGGAACTGGATTTACTCGAAAAGAAATACAAACTCAGTTTCAGGAAAAGTGAAGAGGCTGAAACTCTTTCTGGCTATATCATTAATCTTCATGAATCGATTCCGCGTGAAAGAGACCGCATAATTATTGACGATTACCAATTTGATGTATTGAAGGTGAGCCAGACAAGAATTGAAACCGTAAAACTGAAGGTACTGAGATAACCGGTAAGAATTTAAACCAACCCGAATGCGAATTGCCGTAAATGCCGCTTCCCTTGAAAAACATCGCCTGGAAACTTTTGTTCAAATGGCTTCGCTTAACAATGAACATGAATTTCTTTTTTTAACCGGCAAAGAATTCAATCAAAAAGATCTTTCCAAAAATACTTCTCTCATTGAAATTACGCCACCGGAAATTTTTTCAATGAAATGGAAGATCTGGAATAATTTCACCTTACCTTCTTTATTGAAAAAAAATAAAGCCGATATTTTTGTTTCTGAAAAATTTGTTTCTGGTAAAACAAAAGTTCCGCAAATATTGATTCAACCAGATTTTTCTTTTCTACACCAGGCTTCAATCATGGATAAAAAAGAAATTTCTTTTTATAAAAAAAACGTCTCTTCATTCCTTGAAAAATCTGATTCAATTATTGTGAATTCAAATTTTTTGAAAAATGAAATAGAAAATCGATATAAGATTCCTTCCGAAAAGATTTCGGTTATTTATCCTTCTTTAAAAAATAGAAACTCTATAAATTTTGAACAAAGGGAATTGATAAAAGAAAAGTATGCCGAAGGAAATGAATATTTTGTTTACAAAGGAATTATCAGTTCTGAAAAAAATCTTGTCAATTTATTGAAAGCATTTTCTGTTTTCAAAAAAAGACAAAGAAGTAAAATGCAATTGCTTATTTCTGGAAGTGCAGGAAAAAAATTTGATGAATTTGTTCATTCTCTGGAATCTTACAAGTTTAAAAAGGATGTAAAGTTGTTGGCTAATTTAGATGAAGAAGAAAGTGAAAAGGTCTTGGCAAGTGCTTATGCGATGGTTTATGTTCCTGTATATGAAAGTGAAGGACTAGAAGTAATTGAAGCGATGATATACACAGTACCATTGGTTGTTTCAGACAATTCATTTTTAAAAGAATATTGCAATGAAGCCGCTTTGTATGTTTCCGCTACAAATATTAATGACATTGCCGAAAAGATGATGTTGCTTTTTAAAGACGAACAAAAGCGTAAAGAATTGATTGAGAAAGGAGAGATGCGAATAGAAAAATTTTCTTTAAAAAGTGAAACGGAAACGTTGTTTGATTTAATTCAAAATCACGTGTCTCTTGGATAAGATTTTTAAATTACTTTGTAGAAATATTTCTTAACCAGCGTATTGATCTTTTACTCTTCATTTTTTAAATCGGATGCAATCCTCAACGCAAACCAATTCCACGGCGCGCATATTGATCGCCAGTCTTGCGGGCACAACTATCGAATTCTTCGACTTTTACATTTATGCCACAGCAGCCGTCCTCGTTTTCCCGAAAATGTTTTTCCCTACATCTGACCCAACATCAGGAACGCTTGAATCATTGGCAACATTTGCATTAGCGTTTTTTGCAAGGCCGGTGGGTTCGGCTTTGTTTGGTCATTTTGGTGATCGCATTGGCCGTAAAGCTACACTGGTAGCTTCTTTAATGACAATGGGAATTTGCACAGTTGCAATTGGTTTGCTTCCGGGTTACGTTTCAATCGGTGTAGCAGCTCCGATATTGTTATCGCTTTTTCGTTTCGGACAAGGAGTTGGTCTTGGAGGAGAGTGGGGTGGTGCAGTTTTATTGGCAACAGAAAATGCACCCGAAGGAAAAAAGGCCTGGTATGGTATGTTCCCGCAATTAGGTGCACCGCTTGGTTTTATTCTTTCTTCCGGTGTTTTTCTGATCATTACCAACCTTTACACCAAAGAACAATTTTTTACCATCGGCTGGCGCATTCCATTTATTGCAAGCGCATTACTCGTGGGAATCGGTTTGTATGTACGTTTGAAAATCATAGAAACACCTGAGTTTCTAAAAGTGCTTGAAAAAAATGAACGGGCTAAATTTCCGCTTAAAGATGTTTTTACCAAATATGCAAAGGCGCTGATCCTCGGAACGCTCATCGCTATACTTGTTTTTTTGTTCTTCTATTTGCTTACAGTTTTCACTCTTAGTTGGGGAACTAACGTTCTTGCCTACACGCGATCAGGGTTTTTGCTGGCACAGATGCTTTCAATGTTATTTTTTGCAGCAGGAATTATCATATCAGCAAGACTTGCTGAACGGTCAGCACCTGCAAAAATGCTTTTACTTTCTTCTGTCGTAATATTTTTCTTTGCCCTGTTCTTTGCAAAACTCTTTGTTGCCGGCAATTGGACACTCCTGGTAATTTTTCTTTCTTCAGGAATGTTTTTGATCGGGTTTAACTATGGTCCTTTGGGCACAGAGCTCGCTTCCTTATTTCCCCCTGCAGTTCGTTATACAGGTGCTTCCCTGGCTTTTACATTAGCAGGCATCTTGGGCGGATCACTTACGCCTTACTTTGCCACCAGTATTGCTAAAAATAACGGGTTGCAGTATGTCGGTTTTTACCTGTGCTCGGCAGCATCGCTAAGTATTGTTGCATTGTTATTTACCAGCTTTTACTCAAGAAAGTAAATTTGTTAAGCAATGTTTTTTCATCATCCTTTTTCGATCATTGATTTCAGAACACTCTTAAAAGTGCCTTTTCGTGCAAGTAGAAAAAAATAAATTTTATTTCTATTTGTTTTTTTTCTATGATTACTTTTGAATTATCAATAACAACAAAACTTTTTACTTATGAGCGCAAAATTTTCACCCCTCTTATTTTTGTTCTTCTTCTTTTTAATTTTAGTTAGCAGTTGCAAAAAAATCTGATTAACAACACCCAGTTTGATGAAAATAATATTTCAAAAACCTACACTGCCAACAATTGTCAATAAATTAAAAGTGAATAAAATGAAACAAATATCAAATTTTCTGATCCTTATCTTATTTTGTACTACCTCATGTCATTCACAGCGAATGGTACAAAAAGTATCTGAAGCTAATAAACTTCAAATTAATAAAGAACAATTTATAGGGAAACCTTTTAAAAATTTGCTGTCACAAATTGGACCCAAAATAATATACGTATATGGAAATCCTGATAATCAATCAACGGGAGCAGTTGGAGGAACTTATATAAAACTATTTTTTGTTGACAAAAATGAGGTTAAGAAAAGATTGAGTAAACATGAGGAGCCGACCGGAATAACAGGGCGATTTGAATTGGAACCCAAAAACAACAGAAAACCCATTCCGCTAGGGGGTATAAACATGACATCTAGGGAGCTTGAAAAAGCTTACGGAGATATGATTGTCTTAGGAGTTTTTGTAAATGGAGAGAATTAAAAAAGTTCTCTTCTCCTAACTAGTCCTCATTTTCGACGGGGAGGACTTTGCTTGAAGCAATTCATGTTTAAAAAAAAAAATCAAGATACCTGGAATACAACTAATAGTAGTGAACATTATGAAATGCTTGCCAACTATTTTGATCAAATTACGAATGCCATCACAGAAGCATATCCCTAGATGCCTCGCAAAGATGCTTATGCAATTATTTTAAATTGCATCAACAATGACAATGAAGATCCTTCATATAATAATGCGATGGTAACTGCTACTAAAGAAGCTTTAATCTCTGTTATACGTACTTCTTATCCTGATATAACAGATGAAGCCGACATAACAGCTATTGCTAGTCAATACGAAGAAGGGGGGACCAAAGGAACCAGAAGTGGAGGATGCCATACACTCATACCCTAATCATTCTTTAAACCATGAAATCAAAATTTCTTTTTATTCTTTTATTCTTTTTTTGCTATGTGGGCCGCGCTCAAAAAAAGCTCATTCAAAAGTATTCAACCGATACAACACTGTCTCAGTACATCACTACTCATTTTTATAATGACAAAGAAAATGACACCTGTTACAGTGGTATTCATTTAATCAAAATTCAATTTTCCGGAAAACGATCCCAGATGGTTTCCATAAGTGGAGAACTCCCAAATCAATTAACCGAAAGAATCAAACAATTAATCGAAAAATTTTCCACTTCTTATTTTAACCCGAAATTTATTAATTATTGCAAAAGAAAAAAGAAAGCGATTATACAACCGATTCTTTTTGACATTTCTTCTAATTGTCTTTTTTATGATTCTACAATGGCTTTTAAAAACTCTGAAAAAATTTTAAGAGATACTACAGGCAGAGAACTTCCGAAATTGGTTATTCACAATTTAATAGTGCAACAGTTCTCAGTTATCAAGTCTTTTAAAGAAATCGGTAACGATCAATACACAAATTGCATCATTCTAAAATCTTGTATTATTCCATCAAAAAAAATAAAGAATCCCCGTAGAGCCTAGAGTGCAAAGTAAAATAGGATCTTCCAATGGTATAAATGTCAAACTTAAAATTTGGCACTCTCTCCTTTTTTTGGAATTGACGAAACAATAAATTGCCTTAATTGTTCGTTTGCTGTAGCGCGATCGTCTTTGCGCATATAAACCATGTGACCGGTCTGCAAACCATGCCATGTGATGCGGTCTTTTAATCTTCCTGCCGGATCCATTTGCCACAGGCTGTATTGCGCATTAAAGAAATCGCACGCGCCGTCAAAATATCCCGACTGCACCATTAAATGCAAAAATGGATTTTCAGCCATTGCCATTCTCAGGTCATTGCCGGTGTTATCGTTTTTATGATCCCAGGGATAAACATTCCCGAAGACGTTATATTTCAAATCGGTTTTATAATTGAGTTCATCTCTTAAGTATATATTCATTGCAGGTGTAAAAGCGTGTGTCCATGCCGTTAGTTCAGCATTATAATCTGGTCCCATTCCCGCAGCCTGTTTATCAATTCCGCGATATCTCGAATCGAGCCGGCCGATCGTATAACCACTATCGCGCAACAATTCTTTCCAGTAAAAATTAGCAGGGATGATCAGGTTGTGTTCCATAATAACCTTTTGATTCAACCCTGAATAGCGAGACATCGTTTCAGCAATATTTTCTTTTTCCTGGTCAGTCAACATACTTCCTTTTGTCAAGGCCGGAATCAAATCATTCACTGTAAATTTTTCAACTTGCGGCAAAAGATCTGTCAAATTTTTACTCTGTAAATCCGGCGGAAGCATCTTATGATACCAGGCGGTGGCTGAATAATAAGGAAGCATCAACGCTTCTCCAACAGGACCATCTCGTTTGATCCCAAGATCAGTTGGCGAAACAAGTACCACACCATCAAGATACATCCATTCAGCATCCTGCAATTCGCGTGCAAGGCCTGAAACTCTTGTCGTTCCATAGCTTTCGCCGATCAGAAATTTGGGCGAAGCCCAACGGTCATTGCGTGTTACAAAAGTATTGATCCATTGCGCGAGATATTTGATGTCTTCATTAACCCCAAAGAATTTAGATCCTTCAATATCCTCACTCACTTTTCTTGAATAACCGGTATTTACAGGATCGACATAAACGATATCAGCCACATCTAAAATTGAATTGGTATTATCATGCAAACCATAAGGTTCAACAGGATAACCTTCATCATCAACATTAAGAATTCTCGGGCCGGTATATCCAATTTCCATCCAAAGTGAAGGCGTACCAGGGCCACCGTTAAATGAAATTACCAAAGGCCTCGAAGCACGATCCTTTACATCACTCCTTTCGTAATAAGTGTAAAAAACTGAAGCAATCGGTTTTCCATTTTCGTCCCAAACGGGAAGCGTTCCTGTTTTGGCAGTGTATGGAACGGTTTGACCTTTTATCGTTACTGTATGTTTAGTGATAACAAATGAATCAACGATCACCATTGGATTCCGGTGCTCGGCAGATGATTGTTTTGAATCATTTTTCTGGGCATTTACACTGGCAAATGCAGCAATCATAAGCAATAAAACAAAAGCTTTTTTCATAGATTTAATCAAGATTATTTGAAATAAAAATTTTTAATTCGATTATAAATATTGAACAATAATAAGTGAACGAACAAATAAATAATTCTTTTATTTTCCTCTTTCAGCCAGTTGCAAAATTTCTTCAACCATTTTCCTTTCATTACTTAGTCGCGGCACTTTATGTTGTCCACCCAATTTTCCCTTGATCTTTAACCAGTGATTAAATGTGTTGAAGGGTATGGATTTAACAAGAGGCAACCGTAAGGCAATATTTTTATAACGTTTGGCTTCATAGTCACTGTTGAGTGATTTCAGAGCATCGTCGAGAGCAAGCGTAAAAGCAGATAAATCCAGCGGTGGAATTTCAAACTCGATCAGCCATTGATGAGCACCATTATTTTGGTCAGAAAAATAAACCGGAGCTGCTGTATAATCTTTAACAAGCGAATTCGTCTTTGTTGATGCAATTGCAATTGCTTTATCTGCATTGTCAACGATCACTTCTTCCCCAAAGGCATTCATGAAATGCTTTAATCTTCCTGAAACCTTTATTTTAAATGGCTTCAGGGAAGTGAATTGAATTGTGTCACCCACAAGATAGCGCCACAAACCACCATTGGTCGTAATAACAGGCGCATAATTTTTGTTCAATTCTACCTGCTTCAATCCCACGGTTTTTGGATCTGCTTTTCCATATTCTTCTACCGGAAGGAATTCATAAAATATTCCATGATCAGTGTATAATAACAATCCCTGGTCATCGGGCATATTTTGCGCAGCAAAAAAACCTTCACTGGCGTTGTACATTTCCAGGTAATTTATGGGAGCGCCAATCAATTTATTCATTTGCTCACGGTAAGGCGTAAACGAAACTCCACCATGCATGTATAATTCCAGGTTTGGCCATACTTCTTTTAATGTTTGTTTTCCTGAAATTTCAAGTATGCGTTTTATCAGGATAATGGTCCACGTCGGCACTCCGGCAAGTGAAGTTACATTTTCGTGAACCGTGTTTTTTGCCAATTGTTCAATCTTGCTTTCCCATTCGTCAAGCAAAGCGATCTTTAATTCAGGGGTTCTGATCCAATGTCCCCAGAAAGGGGTGTTTTGCATCAGAACGGCGCTCAGGTCGCCGTATTGAATGTCTTCGTCAAGATTATAAACCTGGTGGCTTCCACCAACCACAAGACTTTTGCCGGTTAGCAAATCACTATCAGGAAAGTTTTTATAATAATTCGTGAGCACATCCTTTGATCCTTTGAAATGAATATCTTTCAAACTTTCGTCACTGATAGGAATGAACTTGCTTTTATCTGAAGTGGTGCCGCTGCTTTTTGCAAACCAGTTTATAGGCGTATTCCATAAAATATTTTGCTCGCCCTCCATCATTCGTTTGATGTAAGGTTTCAGGTCGTCATATTCATGAATAGGAACACGGGCCTTGAAATCTTTTACCGTAAACATTCTTGAAAAACGATATTTCCGTCCAATCTCAGTGTATTGTGCCTGGGTCACCAAATGCTGCAAGACGTTGCGCTGAGCCCAAACCGGATAGGTAATCCAATTCTCAACGCCCCACGAACGCATGCGTGCTAAGTGTGATATGACAGGACTTAGAAGCTTCAAGTTTTTGATTTATGGTTATTAGTCGATCTTTTTGAAGATCACTTAAATACATCTGAATGTAAATAATCCTTTCTCTTCAGCTCAAAATTTCTTCCAAGATACAACCTGCGCACCTGTTCATCTTTCGCTAATTCTTCTGCTGTGCCTTCAATAAAGATCTTTCCTTCAATAAGCAGGTAGGCCCGGTCACAGATAGAAAGGGTTTCGTTTACATTGTGGTCGGTGATTAATATCCCGATATTTTTGTACCTGAGTTTGGTAACGATAGATTGGATATCCTCAACAGCGATAGGATCAATTCCTGCAAAAGGTTCGTCGAGTAAAATAAATTTCGGATCAACCGCCAGCGCTCGCGCAATTTCAGTTCTTCTTCTTTCTCCGCCACTCAATACATCACCGTTGCTCTTGCGTACGTGGTCGAGATTAAATTCCTGGATCAGCGTTTCCAGTTTTTCTTTTTGCTCTCTTTTTGAAAGCTTCGTCATTTCAAGCACAGCTGCAATGTTGTCTTCAACACTCAGCTTCCTGAAAACGCTGGCTTCCTGGGGCAAATAACCCAGTCCCATTTTTGCCCGTTTGAACATCGGCAATTTCGTGATGTCAAGATCATTCAAAAAAACATGCCCGTCATCCGGTTTTACCAACCCTACAACCTGGTAAAAAGAAGTCGTTTTTCCGGCGCCGTTTGGCCCAAGCAAACCAACAATTTCTCCCTGGCTCACCTGGAATGAAACTTTGTTATTTACGGTTCTTTTACCGTATTTTTTAGTCAGATCTTTTGCAAAAATCGTTTGGTTCAAAAACTTTTTTTTATAAAAATACGTGAATGAAAATAAATGAAAATGCTAAGAAAGTAAATGTGTTTATCAATGAGCTTCCAGCCAGTTTTCGCCAACTCCTACTTCCGCTTCAACGGGAACATTATTGGGCAAAGGAAGAGCGTTCTTCATTCCTTCAATAATAATCGGTTTTAAAATTTCTATTTCTGATTTATGAGCGTCAAAGACCAATTCATCATGCACCTGCATGATCATTTTGGATTTGAACTTATTTTTTTGAAACTCTTTATGAATATTGATCATTGCCAGTTTTATCATGTCGGCTGCTGTTCCCTGAATTGGAGAATTGATGGCATTTCGCTCCGCGTAACTTCTAACAGTAAAGTTGGAGGAATTAATATCTTTCAACCATCGCTTTCTGCCCATTAGCGTTTGCACATAACCGTTAGTTTTGCAGAACTGCTTCATCTCTTCCATGTACTTTTCAATATGTGAAAACTGCTTCTTGTAATTTTCAATTATTTCTTTTGCTTCTGTGCGGCTGATGTTCAAATTTTGTGAAAGACCGAAAGCACCTTGTCCATAAATAATTCCAAAGTTTACACTTTTGGCTTTGTAGCGCATTTCTTTGGTTACATCTTCTTCCTCTACGCCAAAAACTTTTGCTGCCGTTGCCGTGTGAATATCCTTGTCTTGCCTGAAAGCTTCTGACATAGCAGGATCGCCGCTTATCGCTGCAACAATTCTCAATTCGATCTGTGAATAATCTGCAGAGATGATCAGGTGATCGCTGTTGCGCGGAACAAATGCTTTCCTTATCTCACGCCCTCTTTCTGTACGAACGGGAATATTTTGAAGATTGGGATTATTGCTGCTCAGTCTTCCTGTAACTGCAATTGCCTGCCCATAACAAGTATGTACCCTGCAGGATTTTTTGTTGATCAATAGAGGCAAAGCATCGACATAAGTGGATTTTAATTTTGTCAGTTCACGGAAGTTCAAAATATTTTCAACGATCGGATTATCTTTTGCCAATTTCAACAAAACATCTTCACCGGTTGAGTATTGTCCGCCTTTTGTTTTTTTAACCTTATCACCGAGTTTCATTTTTTCAAATAGAACTTCGCCCAACTGTTTTGGAGAAGCAAGATTGAATTTAATTCCAGCCTGCTCATAAACCTGTTCCTCAGATTTCTTCGCTTCTTCCTCCAGTTCCTTCGAATATAAATTCAAAAACTCCACGTCAATATTCACACCTTCATATTCCATATCCAGCAAAACCTTGATCAATGGAGATTCCACCTCTTCAAAAACCTTTTCAACTTCTTTCTCTTTCAAAAAAGGTGTAAAAACGTGCTTAAGTTGCAACGTGATGTCCGCATCTTCAACTGCATATTCTTTAGCTTTTTCTACTTCCACATCACGCATATTTCCCTGGTTCTTTCCTTTTTTGCCAATCAATTCTTCAATTGAAATCGGAACATAACTGAGGTATTGGGCACTCAGCAAATCCATGTTTCTCCGGCCTTCGCTTTCGATAACATAATGAGCCAGCATCGTATCAAATAGAGTTCCTTTGAATTCAAAACCATACCACTTCAATACAAGCAAATCATACTTTATATTTTGACCAATCCATATCTTTGATTCATCAGAAAAAACCGGTTCGAAATATTTTAAGATCCTTATTATCTGCTCTTCATCTTCAGGGCAGGGAATATAAAACCCTTCACCAGGTTTGAACGAAAAACTCAATCCAACCAAATCTGCATCATTCGCTTCTACACTTGTTGTTTCAATGTCAAACGAAATTTCTTTTTGCTTTAAAAGTTGGTTTACTAAATCCTTGATGGCTTCGTCACCTTCAACCAAATGGTAATTGTGTTCAGTGTTTGAAATATTTTTCTCAGCATGAAGACCCGGCTCTTCTTTCTCCACTTTTTCAACTTTCGCTTCAGTAACAGTGGTTTCCATTGCGTTTCCAAACAGATCAGTCTGCACGACTTGTTTATCAACGACAAAAACATTGTACTCTTCTCCAAGAATTCTTCTACCCAAACTCTTGAATTCGAGCTCTGCAAAAATTTCCCTAAGCGCTTCTGCATTGTAAGCTTTTACGCGAAAATCCTCTTCATGAAACTGGCAGGGAACATCAGTGATGATCGTAGCAAGTTTCTTGCTCAAGATCGCCATCTCTCTTCCATTCCTGATTTTTTCCCCCAATGCTCCTTTGATGTTTTCTGCATCAGCGAGAACATTTTCAACAGAATCATATTGTGCCAATAATTTTGCGGCGGTTTTTTCACCAACGCCTGCGATGCCAGGAATGTTGTCGCTCGCATCTCCCATTAAACCGAGAATATCGATAACCTGGCCAACATTTTTAATTCCCCATTTTTCACAAACTTCCTTTACGCCCATTATCTCAACTTTTCCACCCTGGTAACCCGGTTTATAGATCTTTATATTTTGTGTGACCAACTGACCAAAATCTTTATCAGGTGTAACCATAAAGACTTCATAGCCTTCCTTCTCAGCTTGTTGCGCAAGGCCGCCAATAATGTCATCTGCTTCATAACCTTCGCATTCAACAACAGGAAGATTGAATCCTTCAATTATTTTTTTGATATCAGGAATGGCGGCCAACAAATCCTCAGGCGCTTCCTGCCGTTGTGCTTTATAAGCAGAAAAATCTATATGCCTTTCTGTAGGACCATAAGTATCAAATGCAACCGCAAGATGAGTTGGATTTTCGCGGCTCAATAAATCATACAAAGTGTTTGTAAACCCATATTGTGCATTGGTATTTTTCCCTTTTGTAGTGATTATCGGGCTGCGGATCAGTGCATAATAAGCACGGTAGATCAACGCCATCGCATCAAGGAGAAATAACTTTTTTTCCATCTGGCAAAAATAACGATTAGCCAACAGTATAAACGCCGGTGTTTGTAAAGGTGTGGTTAAGTTTTCAAGGGAAAAGATTCTCTAAAACCTGGTATCTAAATAATAAGGAAGCATGTCGCGCCAGGTGGGCCAGTCGTGTCTCATATCGCTTCCCCAGATATCCAATTCGTAATTAATTCCTTTGTCGAACAAGACTTTTGCAAATCTTCCCGCAGCGCCAGGATCTTCAAATTCTCCGCTTCCAGAAAGAATGTGAATGTGATTGCTTTTCCTTATGTTGTCGAGATACCATGAATCAGTAAGATTGGGCATATAACTCATCGGCGAATTGTAATAAACCTGCTCATCATCATAACCTCTTGTGTATTCATGAAGATCATAAACACCACTCATCGCGATAACGCCATTGATCAAATCAGGTCTTTTCAAAAATAAGTTCATGCTGTGTAAAGCACCAAAACTTGTACCACACGTGATGATCGGCGTTTCAGCAGATGTGCTGCTTTTGATAAAAGGAATTACTTCTTCAAAAACATATTGATTGAATTGATTGTGTCGAATGGCTTTGTGTTCAGGTGGCATGTCATTGTTCATCCAGCTTTCATTGTTGAGGCTGTTAATGGAAAATACTTTTGCTTTTCCCGATTCAATAAAAGGCGCAATGGAATCGATCAACTGAAATCGTTCGTATTCCAAATAGTCAGCAGCTGCAGTAGGTATCAACAAGAGCGCAAATCCATAATGGCCATAAGTGGCAATAGGCATTTCTTTATTTACAGAAGGGCTAAACCAGGAAGTAAGTTCTCTTTTCATTGAAAAAATAATATTGATACTTTGTCTTTTTACAACTTGTGTTTCAATCTTTCCCGTAATCCGCCAAACCATTCATCTTTTAAAATGCTCAAAATAATGCTGTCTCTTCTTACTCCTGGATGTCGCGTTGGCTGGTGGCTTCTTAAAACACCCTCAACTTTGCAGCCGATGGATTTCATGGCGGCAATACTTCTTTCGTTATTGTTATCCGCACGAAATTCTACTCTTTCCATTCCCAGGTCTTCAAATGCAAAGGACAATAAAAGAAATTTGCAATGCTTATTCAAACCTGTTCCCTGGAATTCTTTTCCATACCAGGTGTAGCCTAATTGAAGAGTTTTAAATGGCAAATTGATATCATAAAATCGTGTACTCCCTGCATATTGATTTTTTATTTTATCAAAAACAATAAATGGATATTCTTTCCGGGCGGTTCTTGCTTCTAAAGCGATATCAATGTAGTTTGCCAAATTAGTTTCACCCGCAGCTGTTACCAATGAATATTTCCACAGATCAGGTTCATTCATCGAAAAAGGGAAAAGATTTTCATAATCTTCCAATTTTAATGGACGAAGTAATACCCGTTCATCCTGCAAAATATATTCTTTAGTTGTATCAAATTCAATAGGCATCTTTATTCATTTTTAGCAAAATAAAATAATAGCATATTTCCTGGTTTACTGTTGCGACAGTAAATAAAGATACTCACCTCTTTTCAATTTTGTTTAATTTGAATTCTTTTTAAAATCACTTGAATGGAAAAGCCGAAATCTTATTGCGAAGCTATTCTGTTGATGGACAAAGAAAATGTTCATCGCATTTACCATGACAACTTTTACGGTTTCCCGATTGAAGATGATAATGAACTTTTTGAAAGATTGGTTCTGGAAATAAACCAGGCAGGATTGAACTGGACCACCATTTTGACCAAACAGGACAACTTTAAAAAGGCTTATAAAGATTTCGATATCAAAAAAGTCGCTGCTTTTAAAGAAAAAGATTTTGAAAGACTGATGAACGACGCAGGAATCATCCGCAATCGTCTAAAAATAAATGCTGCAATTGAAAACGCGAAAAGAATAAAGCAACTGCAAAAAGAATTTGGCTCGTTTAAAAACTGGCTCGATTATCATCACCCAAAATCAAAAACTGAATGGGTAAAAATATTTAAAACGCATTTTATATTTACGGGTGGAGAAATTGTAAATGAATTTTTAATGAGCACCGGATACTTTCCAGGCGCACATATTGAAAGTTGCCCGGTTTATAAGAAAGTTTTGAAGGCGAAACCGGCGTTTATTAAATAGCAGAAGTAGACGAAGATGTAGCTCGGATTTTTTCTTTATTTCTTCATTTCTTTCAACTCTCCCTGCATTCTGAACATTTCGTCGCGCAATCTTGCAGCTTCCATGAAATCCATATCCTTCGCTGCTTTTTCCATCATTCGTTTTATTTGGGAAATTGCTTTTTCCAGTTGCGGAATGGTTTTATATTCTACCTGTTCTTCAGCAGCAATAGTATCTACAGCGTTATCGATAGCATAAGGAGAATCGGTGGTTCCCTTGATATCGAGGACAGAAGTCTGACCCATAATTTGCTCGATAGATTTTTTTATGGTTTTAGGAGTGATGTTATGCTCGATGTTATAAGCAATCTGTTTTTCACGGCGGCGATTTGTTTCGTCAATGGTTTTCTGCATGCTTTCCGTCATCTGATCGGCATAAAAAATTACCAATCCATCCACGTTACGGGCAGCCCTACCCGCAGTTTGCGTAAGCGATCTTTCATTACGCAAAAAGCCTTCCTTGTCCGCATCCAAAATGGCAACCAGAGAAACTTCCGGCAAATCCAAACCTTCGCGCAAAAGATTTACGCCCACCAATACATCAATTTCACCCAAACGCAACTGGCGGAGAATTTCAATCCTGTCCAGCGTGTGCACTTCACTATGAATGTATTTTGATTTGATGTTGATGCGGTGAAGATATTTGTCCATCTCTTCGGCCATTCTTTTAGTCAAAGTCGTCACCAACACACGATCACCTTTGCTTACCCGCTTATCAATTTCATCCAACAAATCATCAATCTGGTTAACGGACGGACGAATTTCTATCGGCGGATCAAGCAGTCCTGTGGGCCTTACCACCTGTTCCACTACAACACCACCGCATTTTTCCAATTCATAATCACCGGGTGTGGCGCTCACAAAAACGGTTTGATTTAGCAATGATTCAAACTCATTAAAATTTAAGGGCCGGTTATCAAGAGCGGACGGAAGACGAAAACCATAATCTACCAAAATCAATTTACGTGAGCGATCGCCACCATACATTCCGCTCACCTGCGGAATTGTTTGATGACTTTCATCGATGATACATAAAAAATCGTTTGGGAAATAATCAAGAAGGCAAAAGGGACGGGTGCCCGGTTCACGCCTGTCAAAGAATCTTGAGTAATTTTCAACACCATTGCAATAGCCCAGCTCACGAATCATTTCCACGTCATAATTGACCCTTTCAGAAATTCTTTGTGCTTCAATATATTTTCCAATCTCTTTAAAATATTCTGTTTGCCTTGCCGCTTCATCTTGTATCTCATATAAGATTTGCTGCAACTTATCTTTTGGCGCGATGTAAAGATTGGCAGGAAAAATCGCTGCATTATCTACTTTCGAAATTCTCTTTCCGGTGCTCAGTTCCAGCGTTTCAATGCTTTCAATTTCATCACCAAAAAAAGTGATCCTATAACCATTGTCCATGTACGGAAGATTGATATCAACCGTATCACCTTTCACACGAAAAGTGCCGCGCGCAAAATCACCCTGGGTTCTGCTGTACAAACTATTCACCAATGAATGTAAAAATCCCTGCCGACTGATAACCTGCCCTTCTTCAATTCGTATCACACCTTCCGCAAAATCTTTTGGATTCCCGATTCCATAAATGCAGCTCACACTTGCTACTACAATGATATCCCTTCTTCCGGTCAATAACTGAGAAGTAGCCGCGAGCCGAAGTTTATCCAGTTCTTCATTGATGCTTAAGTCTTTTTCGATGTAAGTATCACTGACAGGCATATACGCTTCTGGCTGGTAATAATCATAATAAGAAACAAAGTAACCTACGGAATTGTCCGGGAAGAATTGACGAAACTCACCATACAACTGGGCTACAAGCGTTTTGTTGTGTGTCAAAACCAATGTTGGCCGTTGCACATTCTGAATCACGTTGGCCATGGTGAAAGTCTTTCCGCTACCGGTAACGCCTAATAAAGTCTGGTATTTTTCACCTTCGAGAATACCTCTTGTAAGTTGTTCGATCGCTTCAGGTTGATCACCTGCAGGTTTATATTTTGAGTCAAGTTTAAATCGCATAAGAGGATATGCAATTTACGAAGGAGACCATCAAAAGAAAAGTTATGTTATCATTGAAAATCCTCTTTATTCAATCAACTTTCTCGTCAGGTAAGAAGTATAATCAGGTACAACAGCCGGATAATCCTGTTGCATTAAAACAGAGGTTAGAATAAAGTCAGCAGTCGTACGATTGCAAGCCATTAAAATATTCCAGGCAACTGCTAGGCGAAGTAAAGCTTTTACATCGCTGTCATGTGGTTGCGCTTCCATCGGATCCCAAAAGAAAACCATCATATCCAGCTTTTCTTCGGCTATCATTGCCCCCATTTGTTGGTCCCCGCCAAGTGGTCCACTTAATAATTTTTTCACGGGCTGACCTAACTTTTCCTCCAACAATTTACCTGTTGTTCCTGTTGCAAAAAGTTGATGATCCGACAAAACAGTCTTATTGAAAATTGCCCAGTCAATCAAGTCTTTCTTTTTATGATCATGCGCCACAAGTGCTATCCGTTTTTTGCTTGTCAGGATTCTGATGTGTTCCATATGAATGATTTTGAATCAAAATAAAAACCTTGTCTAACAGATGATCTACTGCTTGATAATCAGGTAATTTTTTTATTAAATTTCTTAAGAAGCCATTCGAGTACAGCTTGTTGATCGTTTAAAGTGGCTCTTCTAATTTGAGCTAGGAGGTGAATTCTATCAGGTTTTGGTAGCGCGGTTTTTTGTAAACCTTCATTACAGTTAGTACAAATCGCTCTAAGATTTTGGGCAGAATCACCACCACCTTTTGATTTATCAATAATGTGGCCCATGGTTAGCCTGACTGTCCTTCCTGGATGAAATGGATCTTCATCACCAGCCGCAAGTCCACACATTTGACAAGTATATCCATTTCTTTCTAAAACCCATGCTCTGGTTTCTTTGGAAATATTGCGTGCAAAAGCAGGAAGACGCTTTTTCGTTTGCATTAGATATTGATTAGGTCTTAACTCCACTCTGTCCTTATGAGTTAGTATTTGGTAACCTTCTTCATTTCTTAATTCCCGCACTCTTCGAGCCCACTCTGACGCTCCACCACTTGCCGCTTGTATTTCTCTTGATTCGAGAACTTTGCCAATATTTTTCAGAAAAAATTCGAGGATGAGTTGTTTTGATCCGGGCTTTCTTGGCATATTACTTAGGAATTAATCTCTGAAACGAAAGAGTGGAATTGGGGTTGAATAGAAGCACCCCTTGCTTTCGCCATTTTAGCATAAACAGGGTTTAGCTCAATAGTAATTGCCTTCCGATGCAATTCATTTGCAACAATGGCAGTTGTTCCAGAACCTCCAAACGGATCAAGAACAATTTGTCCTTCTTTTGAACCAAGCAGAATACATCTGCGCGCGAGTTCACGAGGAAAAGCAGCAGGATGCCCATACTTTCCGGCTTCCTGATTTAAAAGCCAATAGTTTCTCAGATTTGCACCGCTCTCTTCTCTTACACCCTCCTGATTATAATAATAATTAGATGATTTTGCAAAAAGAAAAATTTCTTCTGTTGCACTAGTTGGTCTGTTCTTAACGCTTTCCGGCATAGGATTTTTCTTAATCCATGTAATCCGGGAGCGAAGAATCCATCCATCTTCCTGCAATGCAAATGCCACTCTCCAAGGAATACCCATAAGGTCGC
>DASTXM010000168.1:0-16052 GCA_035765495.1 Hanamia sp. | reverse complement strand
TCCAAGGGTTCCTGCCCGTGGTATTTTCTTTTTTCATTGAGCGCAGTTTTAATAAAATTATTCGTGCTCACACCGGGAATTTCCACCGGGTATTGAAAAGCGAGAAACAATCCTTCACGCGCACGATCTTCAGGTGATAATTCCAACATATCTTTTCCGTCGAATTCTACGGAACCTTCGGTAACTTCATAATCTTCTCTTCCGGCAAGCACTGATGCCAGCGTACTTTTCCCTGAACCGTTTGGCCCCATAATGGCGTGCACTTCGCCGGCATTTACCTGCAGGTTGATGCCTTTCAAAATTTCTTTTCCTTCTACAGAAGCATGCAAGTTTTTAATTGATAACATTTGTTTTATGGTTATTTATTTTTTTTAATTTTTAATTCGTAATTCGTAATTTTTAATTCCCGATTTATCCAACACTTCCTTCCAAACTGATCGCCAACAATTTTTGCGCTTCAACAGCAAATTCCATGGGCAATTGATTCATCACTTCTTTGGCAAAACCGGTGACGATCAATGCAACGGCAGCTTCTGTATCAATGCCACGCTGACGGCAATAAAAAAGTTGGTCTTCACCAATCTTCGAAGTGGTTGCTTCGTGTTCGATAATGGCTGTACTGTTTTTTGATTCTATGTAAGGAAATGTATGGGCACCGCATTTGTCACCGAGCAACAATGAATCACATTGCGAATAGTTCCTGGCGTTCAAAGCATTTTTGCCGGCACGGACAAGTCCGCGGTAACTATTCTGACTTTTGCCTGCAGAAATGCCTTTCGATACAATCCTGCTTCTCGTGTTTTTGCCAATATGAATCATTTTGGTTCCGGTATCAGCCTGCTGAAAATGATTCGTCAATGCAACAGAATACCATTCACCAATTGAATTATCGCCTTTCAGGATCACGCTGGGGTATTTCCACGTAATTGCGGAACCTGTTTCCACCTGGGACCAGGAAATTTTAGAATATTCTCCCTGGCAAATGCCGCGCTTGGTAACGAAGTTGTAAATACCACCATTACCCTGGTCATCTCCCGGATACCAGTTTTGAACAGTTGAATATTTAATTTCAGCTTTGCGCAATGCAACCAATTCAACCACTGCGGCATGTAACTGATTTTCATCACGCTTAGGAGCGGTACAACCTTCAAGGTAACTTACGTAAGATTCATCTTCAGCAATGATCAACGTTCTTTCAAACTGCCCTGAATTTTCAGTATTGATTCTAAAATAAGTTGATAATTCCATCGGGCAACGAACGCCTTTCGGAATGTAACAGAAGGAGCCATCCGTAAAAACTGCCGAATTCAAAGTGGCAAAATAATTATCGGTCATTGGCACAACAGAACCCAAATACTTTTTAACCAGCTCCGGGTGATTCTGAATTGCTTCACTGATAGAACAGAAAATAATGCCTACATCTGCAAGCTGCTTTTTAAAAGAAGTAGCCACGGAAACGCTGTCCATCACCACATCCACTGCAACCCCGGTCAATCTTTTTTGTTCGTTAAGGGAAATACCGAGTTTATCAAAAGTTTTCAACAATTCCGGATCAACTTCGTCCAGGCCGTTCACTGCTTTCTTTTTCTTTGGAGCAGCGTAATAAATAATGTCCTGGTAATTGATTGGCGGATAATGTACATTTGGCCATGTTGGTTCTTCCATTTTAAGCCAGTGAGCATAGGCTTTCAGACGCCAATTCAGCATCCATTCAGGTTCGTTTTTCTTGGCTGAAATATGCCGGATGGTGTCTTCACTCAGACCCTTTGCCACTTTATCTGTTTCTATTTCGGTAACAAAACCATACTTATAATCACTTGATACGGTTTTCTCCAAAACATCCATTTCTTCTTTCATTCTACCCTGTATTTTTTAATCAGTAGTTATTTTTATTGAGGGCAAAGATACTTGGTTTTGCTGTTTATACAAAATAGTATAAATAGATTTGGGATTTTGTTTAAAAATTTTTTACAGTGAACGAAGGATTCACAAAACCTAATTCCGTATTAAGTTTGGAAGAAGGGAAGAAATTAAAATCCGGTATATTTCTTCTTTTACTGGCAAAGGAAACGATAACGAATATAAGTCCTATTTAGAAGCCGTATTCGCATTGCCACGGGCTTTCTTCACATCTGATTCAGTAATGGCAGGGGCTTTATTTCCAAAACTATTTCTGACATAAGTAAGCACATCTGCTATTTCTTTGTCCTTCAAAACAGCACCCAAAGGCGGCATGGGATTGTTATAAGTTTGACCATTGATCTCGCGTCCCTGTAAGCCATTCAAAAGAATTTTAATGACGCTGTCTTTTTCGGCCGTCACATATTTCGATTTGATAAGTGATGGCGCCATATGCGGAACTCCTCCGCCATCGGCCTGGTGGCAGGAAATACAATATTTTTTAAAAATCGCTTCCCCATTTTTCAGTGACTGCTGGGTTGAAGCAACAGGTTTTTTTTTGCTTTCAGCATTTTGATTTTTTAAAAACAAAAAGCAAGGCAACATTAAGAAGGCAAGCACAACAATTTTATTCATTCGTTTATTTTTTATACATGATCCTGTAAATAGTTCCATTGGAATCGTCGGAAACATAAAGTGATCCATCAGGACCTTGCGCCAGTCCACAAGGTCGACGTTTGGCACTTCCAGGTGAAAGTGTCTTTTCGCCAGCAAAACCATTGGCAAAAATTTCCCATTTTCCACTTGGCTTTCCATTTTTAAAAGGAACGAAGGCTACAAAATACCCAGCCTGTGGTTCGGGGCTCCTGTTCCATGAACCATGAAAAGCAATGAAAGCGCCATTCTTATATTTTTCAGGAAATTGATTTCCTGTATAAAACAACAATCCATCCGGAGCCAAATGTCCGGGAAATGCTTCGACGGGATCGAGGTATTTTTTATCGGCAGTCTTTTTGCCATCGCCACCATATTCCGGCATCAGGATTTGCTTGTGCTGGATCTGGTCATAATAAATATAAGGCCAGCCCGCATTGTCTCCTTTATGAATTTCATACATACATTCAGCCGGAAGCACCGCTGATTGTTTGGTTGTATAATATTTGGGAAAAAGATCGTGCAACTGATCACGGCCGTGCTGCATCACAAAAAGTGCATTGTCCTGGTTGTTCCAATCGAGCCCGACTACATTGCGCAATCCGGTTGCATAATGAACGCCATCGCCATAATGCTGGTTCAATTTGTCGGCTTTAAATTGCCAGATCCCACCTGCAGAATCCAAAATGGGGCAACCGGGAATTCCCATTGAACCCGGCACGCGATCCTGCGCCTGGCAGGAATTGGAATAAGCACCCACATTTACATACAAATTTCCGTCATTATCAAAAGTGATGGATTTTGAATTATGCTCTCCGCGATCCAATAAACCCGTGACAATCGTTTCCGGCTGAGACGGATTTTCCACTTCATCTTTATCATTCAATTTATATCGATAAACATCGGTGTTGGAAGAAGCGTATAAGTAACCGTTATGAATTCCTATTCCTGTTCCACCATAATCACCAAAACCCGTTTTCTTCTCCATCTTTCCATCATGATTTTCATCCTGCAGGTAAAGAATTCCATTCCCGTTTTTGGCACTGCCCAATTTTACATAAACATTTCCTTCTTTGGTAACCACAAGATGCCGCGCTTCGCCGGTATTATCAGCTACGTTCATTGCACTGAAACCTGCAGGCAAAGTCAGCCCGGCATTGTCCGCATTAGCCTTAGGTAACGTTTGAACGTGCTTTGAATTCGTGAAAGAAAAAAGGCCAACCAAAACAATGGCGACGACGAGAAACGAAAAGAGAAAATTCTTTTTCATGATCATAAAATTTTATTTTTTCAAAATGGAAACGTCGAAAAAGTGTTGTCAAAATTAAATAATCATCATTTGATTTACAGCAATAAAAAATTACATTCATCAAAATAAAATAATTAGAATAATGTTTGTTTGATGTAACATTATTTTATCGCTCAAGGCATTATGAAAAATTGTTGCAACATTCTCAACTTTTCTTCAATCAAAAACCTTGCTCATTTTTTTGTACATTCATTTTTAGAAAGCGCTTATAATTCTTCCACCTCATAGTTTTTTGAATGATCACACTCAAGGATGTAGTCAAAAAATTTGGTAAGACCATCGCAGTCGATGGTGTTTCATTTGAAGTAAAAGATGGCGAAAATGTTGTTTTACTAGGCACAAGCGGCTGCGGCAAAACCACAACGCTGAGAATGATCAACCGCCTTACCGAACTCACTTCAGGTGTTATTGAATTTGATGGGAAAAATATCATGACGATTCCGCCGGAAGAATTGAGAAGAAATATGGGATATGTGCTTCAGCATCACGGACTTTTTCCTCATTATACGATTGCTGAAAATATCGCTGTCGTGCCCCGGCTTTTGAAATGGCCGGACACAAATATTAAACAAAGGATTTTGGAATTGCTGGAACAGGTTCACCTCCCGGAAACAATACTTGCGCTTTATCCCCAACAATTGAGTGGTGGTCAACAACAACGCGTTGGTTTGGCAAGAGCTCTCGCGGCCGATCCGCCGGTGTTGCTTATGGATGAGCCGTTTGGCGCTTTGGATGCCATCACAAGAAATAATATTAGAAAGGAATTTTCCGGTCTCGAAGTGTTAAAAAATAAAACCATAGTTTTTGTGACGCATGACGTTGGTGAAGCATTTGACCTCGCCGACCGTGTGCTACTGATGGACCAAGGAAAGATAGTGCAACAAGGAAAAGCAACTGAACTTCTGTTTCATCCCCAAACCGGTTTTGTCTCCGATTTTTTTTCATCCCAGAGAATGCAACTCGAATTGCATTCGGTTTACCTGGAAAATATCTTACCATTTTTGCAAATAGCAAAGGAAGAAAATAATGCAACGGTAATTGATAAAAAGAAATCCCTTTGGGAAGCCATCGAACTAATGCAATCAGATCCTACAAGAAAATTAAAAGTAATTGATACTCATTCCGATGAAATGAAAATGGTGGATTATTCTTCATTATTTACCGGCCTCGAGGCATTTAAAACAAAGTCACCATGATTAACATTCAAGGACTTTTTCATTTTATGCAAAGCCAGTCAGGAAAAATTTTCGATGAGTTGCTGCAACACATCGGACTGACTTTCATTTCACTCTTAATCGCGGTTATCGTCGGTATTCCTGTTGGAATTTTAATTACGAGGAAAAGAAAATTGGCAGCCCCGGTACTGGGTTTCACAGGAATTTTGCAGACGATTCCAAGCATTGCTTTGTTAGGATTTATGATACCGCTTTTTGGCATCGGCGCCGTACCGGCAATCATTGCTCTTTTCCTGTACGCTTTACTTCCCATTGTCAGAAATACGTTTACCGGCATCACACAAGTTGATCAAAGCGTAGTTGAAGCAGCAAAAGGAATGGGCATGACGAGAACACAAATTCTAAACAAAGTACAACTGCCCCTAGCCATGCCCGTTATACTCGCAGGCATTCGCACAGCCACGGTGATCAATGTGGGAGTAGCAACGCTTGCATCTTACATTGGTGCGGGCGGTTTGGGCGAATTTATTTTTGGAGGCATTTCGCTTAACAACACTAACATGATCCTTGCCGGTGCCATTCCGGCGGCTTTGCTCGCATTGTTTTTTGATTTCCTTTTGTCAAGATTGCAAAAAATAAACCTGAGAAAAGTAAGAGCCGCGGTTTGGCTGTTGCCTGTTTCCCTGGTGCTTCTTTCTTCCTTCTATTTGCTTCCTGATTTTTACAGGAGTAAAATGATTGCCGGATTTACGCCTGAATTTATGGGAAGAATAGATGGTTACCCTGGCCTTAAAAAAGTATATCAATTGGATATCAGAAATGTCATCATTAGTGATGCAGTTATGTACAAGGCCATATACGAAAACAAATTAGACGTCATTGACGGATACAGTACAGACGGCCGTTTGAAGGCTTACAATTTGCAATCACTTACGGATGACAAACATGTTTTTCCGCCTTATTATGCGGCACCGGTTGTGCGGGAAGAAGTACTGAAAAAATATCCGCAACTCCAAGACATTTTGAATCTTCTTGCCGCAAGAATCAACGATTCAGTTATGACAGATATGAATTATAAAGTAGATTATCTTAAACAATCACCGCAAAAAGTGGCAAAGGATTTCCTTGTGGAACAAGGGTTGTATAAAAATCCTTTAATGCCGGGAGAAGAAACAATTACAATTGGATCAAAGATATTTGGTGAGCAATATATTCTTATTGAAATGTACAAGATGCTGATCAGGGGGAACACGAATTTAAAAGTTGTTACCAAAACCGGTTTGGGGGGAACTAAAATTTGTTTTGATGCACTGCGTAACAACCAAATCGATTTCTATCCTGAATACACAGGAACAGGGCTTTTGGTAATTTTGCAACAACCTGATTCAGTTATTTCTGAGTTAGGTGGTGACAAAGAAAAAATTTACAATTATGTAAAAGATGAATTTGATAAAAAATTTCATTTAAAATGGTTAAAACCGATTGGATTCAATAATACGTATTCTTTAATGATGAGGAAAGAAGAGGCGGCGCGGTTACACATCAAAACCATTTCCGATTTAAAAAACTATCTTAGAAAAAAATAAAAATGGATTTAAGATCACGATACAGTGAAATAAGAAAATATACCGAAGACATCTGCGAACCATTGAAAACAGAGGATTACGTAGTGCAACCAGTTGTTGATGTAAGTCCACCTAAATGGCATATCGGCCACGTAACGTGGTTTTTTGAAACATTTATTTTAAAACCTTATGCGAAAAATTATAAAGAGTTTAATCCCAATTTCAATTACGTTTTCAACAGCTATTATGAAAATGCAGGTGCGAGAGTGATAAGAACCGATCGAGGAAATTTAAGTCGCCCAACGGTTCAAGAAATTTATTCTTACCGTCATTATGTGGATGTCGCTATGGATAATTTTTTAGGTCAAGATCTTTCAAGAGAATTGGAGGAACTGATTCTTATCGGTTTCAATCATGAACAACAACACCAGGAATTATTGCTGACAGATATTAAATATATTTTGGGAAATAATCCACTTTTTCCCGCTTATCAAAATAAGGAAAACAGTAAACCAACAAACAATTCAAATTCTTTTTCTGCTCAAAAGGATTTTATAAAAATGGAGGAAGGCATTTATGAAATTGGATTTGATGGAGATGGTTTTTGTTTTGATAACGAATTAAAAAGGCATCGCGTTTTTCTTGAAAAATTCAGTATTTCTCCGGCACTTGTAACGAATGAAGAATATATGGAATTCATGAATGCTGGTGGCTATAGGAATTTTAATTACTGGCATTCAGATGGATGGGCGTGGGTAAATCAAAATCAAATTTCGGCGCCCATGTATTGGCATTTGATTGATGGGAAGTGGCACAATTATATTTTGAATGGATTGAACCCAGTGGAATTAAAAGAACCGGTTTGCCACGTCAGTTTTTATGAAGCTTTTGCTTATGCCTCATGGAAGGGAAAGCGTTTGCCCACTGAGTTTGAATGGGAAGCTGCTGCCGACAAATTTAATTGGGGACGCCGCTGGGAATGGACCGAAAGTGCTTATCTTCCCTATCCGGGTTTTGCTAAAGCGCCCGGAGCTATTGGGGAATACAATGGAAAATTTATGGTGAATCAAAAAGTATTAAGAGGCGCTTCTGACGTAACTTCTCCCGGCCACAGCCGCAAAACCTACCGCAATTTTTTTCAACCTAACTTACGCTGGCAATACACCGGCATCCGACTCGCCCAATAAACAAAGATGAAAACATTTTTAACCGATGTGCTCAAAGGCCTTCAATCTTCGCCGAAGTATTTGCAATCAAAATATTTTTACGACAAAAAGGGCGATGAACTTTTTCAAAAGATAATGGACAGCGATGAATATTATCTTACCAATGCAGAGATGGAAATTTTTTCGACTCAACAATCTCAAATGGCAGATACAGTTTTGCAGGATGCAGATAAGATTGATGTGATAGAGTTTGGTCCTGGCGACGCCACAAAAAGTATTCATTTAATAAAGGAATTATCACAAAGAAATAAGCTTGCGAACTACATTCCAATTGACATTTCTGAAAATATTATTGCGTTATTAAATAAAAATCTTCCTTCACAAATTCCGGGTTTGTCTATTCATGGATTGGCAGGCGAATATTTTCAAATGTTGCCTATTGCACATGAAATTTCTTCGAATCAAAAACTGGTTCTTTTTCTCGGGGCCAACATCGGTAATTTTAAATTTGATGAAGCGCCATTGTTTTTGCAAAAATTAAGAAGCCTTCTTTCTCATGGTGATAAAGTATTGATTGGTTTCGACCTCAAAAAAGATCCATACAAGATACTGGCAGCCTACAATGATAAAGAAGGTTACACGCGTGAATTCAATTTGAATTTATTGAGACGCATCAATAGAGAATTAGGCGGTAATTTTCAAATCGAAAATTTTGAACATTATCCCGTTTATGATCCCCAAACTGGTGCATGCAAAAGTTATTTGATTTCTTTAGAAACCCAGGAACTAAAAATTGGAGGTGATATAATTCATTTTGAAAAGAATGAACCCATTTATATGGAGATCTCTCAAAAATATTCTTTGAAGGAGATCGATGAAATGACCGGTTGCTGCGGCTTTGGGATGATAAACTATTTTTGCGACAGTAATCATTATTTTGTAGATGTAGTATTGAAAAGCAATGGAAGAAAATAAATAACCTTGTTCCCTGTTTGCAGTACGCGAAGAAATTTTCACTTTTTTCTTCTATAAAATATGCTTAAGCCTTACCTTTGCGTTCCCTTGCCCGATAGTATAACGGTAGTACGACAGATTCTGATTCTGTTTGTCTTGGTTCGAATCCAGGTCGGGTAACAAAGTGATACTGGAAAGTATCATTTTATTTATAAAGACTCTGTAGCTCAGTTGGTAGAGCAGCTGACTCTTAATCAGCGGGCCTAGGGTTCGAGTCCCTACAGGGTCACAAGCATTTAAATCCGTTAGTTGTATCTTCTTTCCCTTAAAGAACGAATTGCAAGTATTAGGGCATTTCACCAATTTCTACCTCCTGGTCACTTTAGGTCTTATTTAAAATAAATACAACCGCCCAGCATTAGAAGAATACCTTCTGGAATATATTTGCTCCAGCATGTTAGCCAATCCGGTTTTGTTGTATAAAAGAGCTTACGGAGGCCTTTCAAAAGGCACTTGGTGGCTGTCGCTTGTTATGCTCATCAACAGGAGCGGAACAATGGTGGTTCCGTTTATGACTATGTATCTTACTCAACATTACGGCTTCTCCATAGAAAAAGCGGGACTGGTAATGAGCCTCTTTGGACTTGGTGCAATCGTTGGTTCAATGACCGGTGGAAAGTTAGTAGACTCAATCGGTTATTATTACGTCCAGGTAAGTGCCCTCTTGCTGGGCGGATGTATGTTTATTGTTCTTGGGCAACTTCGTTCCTACAGCCAAATATGTATTGGCACATTTGTTCTTGCAGTTTTAAATGAATCCTTCAGGCCCGCAAACCAGGTTGCCATCGCGCATTACAGTAAAGAAATAAACCGCACCAGGTCTTATTCGCTCAATCGCATGGCAATAAACCTTGGATGGGCAGCAGGAGGTGCTTTGGGAGGGTTTATTGCCAGTTTCAATTACAATCTTTTGTTCTGGGTGGATGGATTTACCAACCTTGCCGCAGCACTTCTTTTGTATATAACGTTATCGCCTACACGAAATGTGGAAACTGAAAAAAGAAAGACGCACAAGGAAAAAATTACGCAACCTGTTATTAAGGATAAAACCTATCTCCGTTTCGTCGTCCTTGTATTTTTTTTCGCCTTATGCTTCTTTCAATTGTTCACCACCATTCCGGTATTTTTCAAGGAGGGATTTCATCTCAGCGTCTTTTTCATTGGCCTTGTAATGGCGCTCAACGGGTTGATAATTGCGCTGCTTGAAATGATACTTATCTTTTCACTGGAAGGCAGGAGGCCTCCTCTTCAATATATTTCTGCCGGTGTAATGCTGGTGTCAGTTGCTTTCCTGTTGTTGAACGTCAGGGGCAACTTTCAGATTCTTGCTATGCTTTCGATGATCGTTCTCACTTTTGGAGAAATTATGTCGATGCCATTCATGAATGCCTATTGGATTGGACGCACATTGCAAAACAATCGTGGCCAATATGCGGCGCTTTATAGTGTGGCGTGGGCAACTGCACAAACCATCGGGCCTTATGCTGGTTCACTTGTGGCCGGCCATCTTGGTTACAAAGCACTGTGGTGGTCCATTGCGTGTGTTTGTCTAGTACTTTCCTTCTTATACAGGAGATTGCAATCGTCTTCTGTTCTTGCTGTTGAACCGCAATGAATATTAGACTCTTCATCACTATAGCTATCATCCTTCAATAAATCTTTTCGAAAATAATAAGCTTTATTTACTCTTCTTAAACTTCATTGAATGCTCGCCCTGGTGCAAAACGAAACCATCGATAGTTCCACTTTCATTCCTCGTAAATTCAAGTTGCACGTCTTCTTCCTTTTCAAAAAAGCAATCTTTCTTTTCTGCAAAAAGTGTTTTGGGCGTTTGTCCTGCTGGCACTGCAGTAAGCGTGTTGCCATTAACAGTTATCCTGACTGTAAGGCCAGGTTGAACCTCATATTCTCCTTCATATTGCTTCATCAGGTTTTCATCAAGCGTTATCGCTTTTTTAGATTCAGGAAGTTTATAAGGTTGATGATAAAGAATGGCGTAAATACTTTTGGTTATCTCCCTTATTGATTGATTGGATGCATTGGTCAATAAGATCACACTTACCTTATCTTCGGACACCCGCGAAACCATTGTGATGTAACCGGGAATTCCGCCACCATGCGAAAGCCGTCTTTTTCCTGAAATACTGTCTATCTGCCAACCATAACCATAATTATTTTTCACGGGAGTGTACGCTTCATTTTGTTCGTCTGCCGTCAATATTGTATTGTCTTCAAGTGCATGTGTCCACCTGTATAAATCAGCGGTTGTAGAAAAGATGGCGCCTGCAGCAAAGGAAATTGTTGAATCTACAATGGGTGAACGAACAGTGTCAGCCTGGTTAAGCACAAAATAGCCTATAGTTTTATCGGGACTTTTCAAATGAGTAAAATCAAAACCACTGTGATTCATTTTTAAAGGATTAAAAATAAATTCACGAACCATTTCTTCATAAGATTTATTCGTTACTTTTTCAATAATATAACCTAGTATGGAATAATTACTGTTTGAATAACTCCAGGTTGTGCCGGGAGAAAAATTCAATGGTTTATTCTCAAACAAAGCCATCATTTGTTCCCGGGTTTTGGACTTCGTTATCTCATTCCGCATGAAATTTTCGTCTTCAGTATAGTTGTAAATACCTGAGGTATGGGAAAGAAGTTGCTTAATAGTTATGCTGTCTCCTTTAGGATAATTCGGGAAAAACTTACTTAATTTATCATTTACTGATAATTTATTTTCTGATTGTAATTTCAAAATAACAGCAGAAGTAAATTGTTTCGTAACAGAGCCCAATTGGTAAATAGAATGGCTGTCATTCGGCAGTTTCTTTTCAGCATCCCGGTAACCATATCCTTTATTTAAAAGCACTTCTCCATCTTTTGCTATAAGTGCAGTTCCGTTAAATTTTCCAAGCCGGTAATAGGTATTCAAGAGTGTGTCAATGCTGGCAGCCTCCTTTTGTCCAAAGGAAGGAAACACAAGCAGTACAGCGATCATAAAAACAATAATTCTTTTCATAACAATGAAGTTTTCATTTTATATAATATTTGAGAGCTCTTTAAAGCTCGTTTTCAAATAAAGGCTTTTGAAGGAATAAGACTATAGGTTAGCTTTTTTGGTTACAAAAGGATAAACCATTCATCAAAAAATCAGGAAAATTTTATTGCAGAGGAGGAAGCCACATGTGTAGCTGACCTTTTAAGGAAATATTTATACAAGGCAAGATTCAAAAGAAACAATTCCAATCCATAAAAGACATCCTCGAAGGGTATAGTAAACAAACGAATATTCATAATTTTTGTTTTGTTGTAAATCACTACAGGCTCAGTTAAACCGCTGCCCGTAAGTATACCGTTTACAATAAGAAACGGAACTAACAGTATAGCATAAACGCTAATTGCACTCCCCAGCCAGTTTACTCGAAAAATAAAATTCAAAAACACAAGGAGGAAGGCCGTAGAAGTAAATGTAATTGAGGTGTAAAGACGGGTTCCAAAGAACAAGGCGGTTCCTGAAAGCAATACAAACATGATAATCACAAAAAGCTTTTCTGCTTTATCATTCCACTTCAAATTAAAGAATTTGTCGAGACAAAAGAAAGTAAATACGCAACTAAATGGAATACAAATAAAGAAGAGTACTTCTTCAACGGGCAGGTTCAGAAAGTAAATGCCACTTGTATACTTCGGATTAAAATGCCAGACACCAAGATAAGTAAACACGGCATCCCAGATTATAAAAATAACGGCAACAATTCCGCAGGCCTTGAAGAACTGCTTCCATGTTTTATAAAATTTTATTTTGGGGTGAAATGAAAACAGGAAAGGAACAAGGATGGTAAAAAAATCAACAAGAAAATAAAGAAATCTCATGTCGCTTTTTTGATTTTCAATTCCCTGAAATACCTGAAAGGCACCCATAACATCCCAAAACATTCGCCGTCTTCTTTTGTAAGATGCTTATGGTGCATTTTATGGGCACGGCGGATTGCCTTAAAATAGAGACTATTGCTATTCCTGAAAAACTTAAATCGCTGGTGGATAAAAATATCATGAATAAAAAAATAAGCAAGACCGTAAATTGTTATGCCCACACCAATCCAAAAAAGAAAGTTGTAATCATTTCTCATTCCAAAAAATAAACATGCAATTCCCGGTAAAGCGAAAAGAAGGAAAAAGAAGTCATTGTGTTCTATAAAACCATCGCCTTCTTTTTTATGATGATCTTTGTGCAAGCTCCACAAAATCCCATGCATTATATATTTATGTGCGAGCCAGGCCACCCCTTCCATTGAAATGAATGCGCCAGCTACAGAAATTATATCAATTAAGATTTTGCCCATTAAAAAGTTGATTTAAGATCTGCCTCCTGTAGGCAAAGATATTTTCAATTTTTTCACGTACCATTATTGAATGCGTTAATTTACCGATCATTCCAAAAGGTAAAGAATATTTTACACTGTCCTGCATCAGGGTTCCTTTTTCTTTTTCAATAAACCTATGGGTGTGTTCCCAGGTTTTGTATGGCCCTTTCAATTGTTTGTCCACAAACAAATACGGTTTCTCCACTTTTGAGATCTCCGTTTGCCAGCTAAGCGGAATATTTAACAACGGCCGCACTTTATAGTCGATCAACATACCTTCATAAATTTCACAGCCTTTAACCGGGGTTAGAATCTTAAACTGCAATTGAGGTGGCGTGATCACCGAAAGATTTTCCGCATCAGAAAAAAATTCCCACGCCTTTTGAATACCTATATGCAAAAATTGCTGTGCACTAAATTCATAAGTTTCCATTATCAAAACGGTTTTTCGCTTCAAGTTTTTTTACCACTTCAGGCAAACATATCTTCAACCATTCAGAATAATCCTGGGGATTTTGCTGAATAGCCTGTTGCAAATCTTCTATCGAAACGTATTTCCAGTCCTTTGCTTCTGCAATATTAAGTTGAGGTGTTTCGTCACTTGTTCCAAAATAAACATGATCCAATTCGTGTTCAGTTAGCCCGTTACCAAACTTTGCCTTATAAATAAAAGTGAATTGAAAAGCAGTTTCACAAACAATTCCCATTTCTTCTTTTAATCTCTTTTTGATCGTATCTTTTAATTCTTCACCGTTCACCGGGTGACTGCAACAAGTGTTGGTCCACAAACCACCCGAATGATATTTATCGTCTGCTCTTTGCTGCAACAATAATTCGCCTTTTGAATTAAAAATAAAAACAGAAAAGGCGCGGTGAAGGCTCCCGGATTGATGAACAGAAAGCTTTTCCATCAAACCAATCTCGTTGTCATACTCATCCACCAAAATCAAAAGGTCATTCATATTCTGAAAGTTTTCCGCACTTTTTATAATTGTAATTCTGCTTTTTTTTCCGGGGAAATGTACTTCGATTTTTCGAGGTAAAAAGCCAAATATTGTTTCAATTTGATGTCGTTTATTTTTGGAAATTCTCTTTCCAGGAATTTTTTGTCTTCATTAATGTTGTCGTCGTAACCAAGGAATGAAGGCACATGCGTTTGTGCATTAAACCGCAAAAACCTTAACTCAAGATTGTTTTCATCCATATTAATCGCATTTTCAAGCAACTTTTTTCCTTTGTTGAAATATGACATTTTTGAAAAAGGATTGAATACATGTTTTGCCATCATCATCACTGCGCTTGCCCTGTATCCGGCATAAAGCGGATTGTTTTTTTCATTGTAAGGAGAAAGAATATTAATCAATTCTTTACAGGATGATTCATCTTCTACAGATTTTTCATAAAGCGACCGCACACGATCGATAGAAGGAACATTGGCAAATGTTGACGTGGCTATTAACAGTAAACAAACAAATAAAACGTTTTTCATACGAGCTTCATTTTTTGCATCACCAAACTATTGAGCATTAATCCGAATTTTCTACCATTGTTGATACGGATCCTTTCATTCAAAATTCTATGTGCCGGTACTTTTTTTATCTTTTTAAAAAGTGAACGGTAATATACATAAGCAAGATATACACCGCCTTTTGAAGATGAGGGTAATTTTTTTATTCCTGTAAGCGCAGTCCTGAAATCCTGTTCGATATCCACCTCAATTTCCTTTTTAATATCGCTGCTAAAATGCTCCATATTCACGTTTGGAAAATAAGTTCTGCCTAGTACAACATAATCATCTTTCATGTCCCTGAGGAAATTTACTTTTTGAAAGGCCGCACCCAATTTCATCGCGTAAGGCTTCAACTCTTCAAACAACCCATCGTTTTCACTTGTAAAAATTTTCAGGCACATTAATCCTACCACTTCCGCAGAACCCAAAATATATTGCTGGTATTTTTCCTGCGTATAATCGACCTTATTAAGATCCATTTCCATACTTTTTAAAAAAGTTTCCACCAATTCCCTATCGATTTGATAGTCATTGACCGCCTGTTGAAAAGCATTCAAAACCGGATTTACGGAAATTTTATTTTCAATCGCATCATAAGTGTCCTCCCTGAATTTGGCCAGCAACTTTTCCTGGTCATATCCTGCGAAGCTATCCACAATTTCATCGGCGAGGCGCACGAATCCATAAACGGAATAGACGGCATTGCGCAAGTGATTGCTCAAAAAATAAATTCCAAGTGAAAAGCTCGTGCTGTAAAGCCTGGTGGTGGCTTTGCTCACTCTTACAGACAGGTGATCATACAAGGATTTCATGATTCTTATTTTTTAAATATTTTAATAATTGTCCTGCGGCGATCTTTCCGGAAATAAGTGACGGCGGCACTCCTGGTCCCGGAACAGTTAACTGGCCGGCATAAAACAGGTTTTTCACTTTTTTGTTGCGGATCTTTGGTTTAAGAAAAGCGGTTTGCTTTAACGTATTCGCCAAACCGTAGGCATTGCCTTTGAAAGCATGGTAATCACTCACAAAATCATTGATGCAATAACTTTTTTTATAGTCAATGAGTTCTTCAATTTTTTCACCTGCATGTTTTTCCAACCTGCTCATCATAATTTTGAAATACTTTTCACGAAGTGACTCATTATCTTCAAGTCCGGGGGCCAAAGGCATTAAGAGGAATAAATTTTCATGGCCTTCAGGTGCAACAGTTTCATCTGTTTTTGAAGGACAACAAACATAAAATAACGGCTTCGATGGCCATGATGGCTTTTTGTAAATTTCAACCGAATGCGTATAAAGGTCTTCCTCAAAAAACAAAGTATGGTGTTGTAGCGCCTTTATTTTTTTTGCAACACCCAGATAATAAATCAAAGAGGAAGGTGCGAATGTTTTCCTG